>NZ_JAKRMT010000007.1:0-102392 GCF_022346045.1 Corynebacterium sp. ACRQJ
AATGTGGCCGGAGGTGCGGGATGGTGTGGGTAATAGCTTTCGGGGAGCTATTCTTTGGTGATTTGTGGTGTGTGGTCTGGGGTTATGGTGGCATGCGGACACACTTTTCTTTACTTAACCCGGGGTAGCAGGGGAGGGGTAAGTAGTGGGGTGAATAGCCAAGGACGCCTTAGCCGCACGGCATGCGGCCTCGGGGAACAAAGGCTCCCCGATCCGCCAGCTGGCTTTGAGCCTCGCTACTTCACCTTGCCCAGGCGTAGGAAGACGGTCTCGCCGGTGGCATCCTCCAGCGCGTCATTATCCGTCACCGCGTACATCTGGCCATCCGCCGCGATGGTGAAGCCCTCCAGCTTCTCCTGCGTCCAGCCATTGGTGGCGCGTAGCTTCGGCAGCACGTCCACGGCTAGCTCCTTGTTCACCATCGGCAGCGCGAGACCGTTCGCGCTAGCGGCTGCACCCTCAGCACGGCCCTCAGGCAGCGTCACCTTCATTACGCGCTTGACCTTCGCATCCGGACCGTTCAGCTTATCGCGCTCGATCACCAGCAGGTGCTTATCATCCAATGCGGTGATCTCCGACAGGCCCATCCAGTCGCCTTTGCCGGCTGGCTTCTCCAGTTCGTAGCCAAACCACTGCCACTGCTTGGTCTTCGTGTTGTACTTGCCGATGCGCGTGGTGTTCTCACCTTCCTGCGCCTCGAGCTTCTTTGCCTCCGGGTCCTTCCACAGCGGCCGCTGCACGGCGACGAAGAGCTGTTCCACGCCGTTTTCGTCCTTTGTGGAACTGACGCCCTCTAGTCCCCACTTGCCGATGTGCTCAGCCACGTCGGCAGGTAGTTCGACCGCAGAGGTGATGTTGAGGTCTTTATCGGTGTGGAAGAGACGGTTATCCTTGCCTTTCTTGCCCTCGGAAGCGATCCAGAAGCCACCGTCGGCAGCCACGGAGATTCCCTCGATGTCCAGATCCTCAGCCGGGGCACCGTCGCGCTTCACGGCGCGGCGTTCGGTGATCACAGCCGGCTGCTTGGAGGCATCGATCGTGTAAACCCAGCCGTTCGCGTACGCGGAGTCGGAGGCCGCGTACAGGCGGTTGGCGTCCTTCGGATCGGCGGTCAGAGCGCCCAGCGCACCCCAGCCGATCGGCGCATCGCCCTGGTCGGCGGAAACAATGGAGGGCTGGGATTCCTCGCCACCGAGACGATATAGCGTCACCGCGCTACGCACGGCGTTGTCTGCCTCGTCGACCTCGCTGGATACAGCGAGCATGTTCCGCTCCGGGATCGGCAGGATTCCCTCCGGGCCATTGGTGGTGAACAGCATCTGCACGAACTGCGGGTTCGCCGGATCGTTGACGTTGTACACGGCAACGAAGTTGGAGCGCTCGGAGCCGACGAAGGCGTAGTTGGTGCCGTTCATCTTGGCGGTGGCGATGCCCTCGATCTCCACGCCCTTCTTCTTGGCGCGCTTGTTGTTGTGCAGGCCGTGGCGGATGGCCAGGTTCTCCACGGAGTTGCCGGCATCCCAGACGATCTTGCCGTTCGTATCGAAGACGGTCCAGCCGCGGGTGCCGCCCTTCCAGTCGCCCTCGTTGGCGGTGGCTACGTGGTTATCGTCGATCCACGCGATGGCATCCGGCTCGCGCGGGGTGGCGGGCAGAGTGTCGGTGGGGTTGATGAGCTTGTCGGACTTGGTGTCCACACCCTTGACCTCGGCGCTGCCTGCGCTGAACACGTTGGTGATGCGGTTGGTCTGCAGGTCGATGATGGCCACACCGTTGTTCTCCTGCAGGGTGACGGCCAGCTGGTTCTTGCCGTTGATGCTGACGTACTCCGGCTCCAGGTCCTCGGGGGTATCCAGCCCGGCCTTCTTTACTTCGTCCAGCAGCTTGCCATTTTCGTCCTCGAAGCGGATCGGGGTGGCCTTCCAGTCCTTGGCATCCCCGGACAGGTCGATGGTCTGCACAAAGCCGGTGGGCAGCTGCGGCAGGTTGCCGTCGTTTAGCTCCTCGTCGCGCTGGTTCTCCATGGCGATGGCGGCCTTGGGGCTACCCGGCGCGCCAGCGGGGGAGATGGCGATGGAGTCCGGCTGTCCCTGCAGGTCGATGGAGGAAACGCGGGTGCGGTCTGAGACCCGCACGATGTCCACGCGGCCCTTCGGGTGAGCGAAGTCCCCGCCCGTCTCGTCAACTACCACCAGCAGGTAATCGCCATACACGGCCACGGAGGTCGGCTCGTCCTTGGCGTGTCCCTGTGCCTTCAAGTCCAGGGTGCCCAGCCCCTTCGGAGCGTTCGGGTTGCTGATGTCGATGAAGCCGATGCGCTGTGCCAGGGCGTCCGTGTGGATAAGCGTCTTGCCGTCCTTGGAGACCGTGGAGATCTCCGCCACCGTCTCCGCGGACTTGTCCTCACCCTCGGGGCGGTTCTCGTACACCGGGTAGGTCGCAGTGCGCTCGAAAGTGGACTGTGCGTCCGGGGTGCCTGGCTTGCCCGGCTTGCCCGGCTGCAAGGAGCCAGCAGGTCCGCTGGAACCGATCGGGGTGGAACCGGTCACGGAAGACCCAGTAGAAGACCCGACCGAGGAGCCGAAGCTAGAGGATCCCAGGGTGGAGCCGATCACGGTCTCGGAGCCGACGGTCGCGTTGGCCGCGGGGACAGCGCTAAAGGGGATCACTGCCAGGGCTAGGGAAATGCCTGCCACCTTGCGCTGGGAGCGCCGAGCACGCTGGGATACCGAGATTTTGAGGTTGTTGAGCTGCATGGAAAGCTGCGCCTATCTACTGCGAAATGTGAATAAAACCACACATATATTTCCACCTCTTTTTTGCGTGCGGTTTAAGACAACATGACCGCCAGGTAAACACCTGGCGGTCACTCGTAGTCAACTGTGCGGGCCACTTCGCAGCACAGTCTCACTCAGCGCAGGCCCCTGCCGCTCAGCGCAGCGCAGTCCCGCTACTCGTCAATCGGCGCGGGCTCCAACTTCCAGACCTCCGTGGCGTAGTCGCGGATCGTGCGGTCGGAGGAGAAACGCCCGGATTCGCAAATGTTCACCCACGCCTTCTGCGCCCAGGCCAGTGGGTCTGCGGCGTAGTCGGCGGCCATGCGGTCGCGCACCTCGCGGTAGTCCGCGAAGTCGCCCAGCACGTAGTAGGTATCGGAGGCGCCCTCGCCGTAGCCGTGGATCAGTGATTGCTTTAGGTCGTAGAACCAGCCGGTGAACTCGTCGTGCAGGGTGCCGTTATCCAGCGCGTCCAGGGCGCGCTTCAGGCCGGGCACGGATTCGTACAGCTCGTAGGGCTTGTAGTCCGCGCGCAGCTCCGGCAGCTCCTCCTCGCGGGCGCCGAAGATGTAGGCGTTCTCTTCGCCAACGGAATCCACGATCTCCACGTTCGCGCCGTCCATGGTGCCCAGCGTCAGCGCGCCGTTCATCATGAACTTCATGTTGGAAGTACCCGATGCCTCCTTGCCCGCGGTAGAGATCTGCTCCGAAACATCGGAGGCCGGCAGGATGTGCTCGGCGGGGGAGACATTGTAGTTCTCCACGAACACGACCTTCAGCAGCGGGGAAACCACCGGATCGTTGTTCACCAGGTCTGCGATCGCGTTGATTAGCTTGATGATGGCCTTCGCCCGCGTGTAGCCCGGCGCGGCTTTCGCACCGAAGATGACGGTGCGCGGCGGCAGGTCGCGCTGGTGGTCCTCCTTGATGCGGAAGTACAGGTCCAGCACGTACAGGGCATTCAGCAGCTGGCGCTTGTACTCGTGCAGGCGCTTGATCTGTACGTCGAAGATGGAATCCGGGTCGATGACCACGCCCTGGCGCTCGGCGATCCACTCGGCGAAGTCGCGCTTGTTGGCGGCCTTGATTTCACGGAGCTCCTGCATGACGCTCTCGTCCGAGGCGTAGCTGCGCAGTTCCTTGAGGTTGTCGAGGTCGGTGACCCAGGCGTCACCACCCGAAAGACGAGTAAGCAGCGCAGACAGGCGAGGGTTAATCATCCGCAGCCAGCGGCGCGGCGTAACACCGTTGGTCTTGTTGTTGAACTTCTCTGGCCACAGCGCGTGCCAATCGGCGAGGGTTTCGCGCTTGATGATCTCCGTGTGCAGCGCGGCCACGCCATTGATGGAGTACGCGGCGTAGCAGGCGATCCACGCCATGTGCACCACACCGTGTTGGATCGGGGCCATTCTTTGGATGGTGACGCCATCAACGCCCTCCGCTGAGCGTTCGATGCGGAAGCGACGGTCGATCTCGGCGATGATCTCCCAGACACGCCAAAACAGCTGCTGGAAGATCTGCTGGTCCCACTGCTCCAGGGCTTCGGTGAGGACAGTGTGGTTGGTGTAGGCGAAGGTGTTGGAGACGATCTCCCAGGCTTCCTCCCAGCCCATGCCGTGCTCGTCCATTAGCAGGCGCATGAGCTCCGGGATGGCCAGCACCGGGTGGGTATCGTTCAGCTGCACGGAGTGGTATTCCGCGAAGTTCTTCAGATCACCGTGGTGGGCCAGGTGGCTGCGGATCATCGCCTGCAGGGAGGCGGAGGTGAAGAAGTACTGCTGGCGCACGCGCAGCTTCTTGCCCTCGTAGGTTGTGTCGTTCGGGTAGAGCACACGGCAGATGTCGCTGACGCGCTCGCGCTCGATGATGGCATCGGTGAAGCGCTGGGAGTTGAAAGCGTCGTAGTCGAACTCCTCCCACGGCTCGGATTTCCACAGGCGCAGGGTGCCCACGTTGTGAGTGCCGTAGCCAGTGATGGGCATGTCGTAGGGGATCGCGCGGACCTTCATGTCGTCGAAGTGCACGACCAGCTGGTCGGAGGCCCGGCGGATGGTGAAGGGGTATTCCTCCTCGCGCCACGGGTCCGGGCGCTCCACCTGGAAGCCGTTGTCGAAGGACTGGCGGAACAGGCCGTAGCGGTAGAGGATGCCGTAGCCGGTGACGGGGTAATCCTGGGTGACGGCGGAATCCAGGAAGCAGGCGGCCAGACGGCCCAGGCCACCGTTGCCCAGGGCAGCATCGTTTTCCACTTCCAGGACGTCGGTGAGCTCGTGGCCGAGCTCGCGGGCAGCGGCCTGGGCTTCTTCCACCAGGCCGAGGTTGGTGAGGTTGTTCAGCAGCGCGCGGCCCATGAGGAACTCCGCGGAGAAGTAGTGCTGCTGGCGGGTGGCGTTGTAGGTCTGGCGGGTGCGTTCCCAATCGTCGGCGATGCGCTCCTGGATGTTGCGGGACAGTCCCGTCCAGAACTTGCGGGTGGAAGCGTGCTCGGGGCTGGTGCCGGCGGCGGCGCGGACATGGCCGCCGACGGTGGTGGAGTTCAGATCGTGGCTCATAGGTACTGATTCTATGGTGCCGGCGGGGAACTCGCTGGTCGGGCGAGGGGTGGGGGTTAGGGTTCTTTGGACTGTTCTTTTGACGCCGATTCGTTTCGCAGCTGTGAGGCCTGTTCCTCGATGCGATCGTGGAGTTGGCTGAAGCCCTCCACCGCAGCGGAGGAGCGGGGTGGTACCTGGATGATGCGCTCGGAGTTCATGCCGGCTTGCAGCTCGCGCGTGCGGGCGATCTCCGCATCCAGCTTCACGCCGAGGAGTAGCAGGGAGTTGCTTACCACCAAGCCGGTGAGGCCGACGATGATGCCACCCAGCGCGCCGTAGAGGCCCACGGCACCGAAGTTATTCAGATAAACCTGCAGAAGCAGGCCCACGATGGTGATGCTGATTAGTGCGAACGTGGAGCCTACCGTCAGCCAGCGGATGCGCCCGAAGCGCACGTTGGGGGCGCCGTTATAGAGGATGGCGATGAGTATCACCGCGACCAAGAAGATTACCGGCCAGCGGACGTACTGCCAGATCGGCAGGAAGTGCTCCAGGACGAAAGTAGTGAAGCCCTGCCAGTTCAGGGGCTCGGCGATCTTGTCCAGCAGGGGCCGGGCAATGTCCTCGCGCAGGAAGTATGCGCCCGCGATGAAGACCAGTCCGATTACCAAGACCACGGTGATTCCCCACATAGCTGCCCAGGTTCTGACGAGGCTGCGGCCTTCGCGCCGCCCGTACATTTCGTTGGCCATACGGGAAAACGCGCGGACGTATGCGGAAGAAGAGAACAGGGCGAACAGCACGCTGATCACCAACATGGTGATGGATTGTTCCGTGGAGCCGATGACCGTGTTGACCACGGTCTGTGCATTGCTTTGGAAGTTATCGGGAATGTTCTCCGCGATGAACTCGTCGGTGAGGGACGTGACTTGGTCGCGGTTCTGATCGAGCACCAGCGTGGTGATTGCGTAGAAGGCCAGCAGGGTTGGCAGCCCGGTGAGCAGGGTGAAGAAGCTCAGCGTGGCGCCCTTGTCGAATAGTGCGTTGAAGAAGATCTCAAAGTAGAGGCGCTTGGCGATCACCTTCCACGTGGAGGGATCCAGCCAGCGGTGCTCCCGCACTACCTCTGTGTGATACGTCCCGGAAGGAAGCTCCGGAGTCACCTGCCCACCGAGGGTGGGAACGATGCGTTCGTCGGTGGGGTGCTCGTCCGGGGATTCTTCAACACTCATCAGCTATTGAAGATACCTGGTGATAGGCGTTTTTGTGGCAGGCCGGGGCGTGGGGGCGTCACAAAGAAATCGAACAGGGATACGCGCCGGGCGAGGGGTTGTCCGAGTGCCTCCATATAGTCATGAGTGTTCCCGGGAAGTGCCGGGCTGATTGGACAGGAGATCGACGATGACCGACGCAACTACTCGCGCAGAAGTGGGCGCACAGCTGCTGGATGTGGCGACCTCGCCGCGACTGCTGAGCGCCATCAACGTGGCGGCGTACGCGCACCGCAACCACACCCGCAAGGGCACTGACATTCCGTATGTCTCTCACGTTTTCGGCGTGATGCACCTGGCCAGCATGGTCACGGATGATGAGGACGTGCTGATCGCTGCGCTGTTCCACGACATTTTGGAGGACGTGCCGGAGGAGTACTCCGAGGCGCAGATGCGGGAGGAATTCGGCGACCGCGTAGTGGAGCTGGTGCTGGGAGTGACGAAGGACGACAGCATCACTGACTGGCAGGAACGCTCCGATGCTTACCTGGCGCACCTTTCCGGCGCCGATGAGGGCTCCGTGATTGTTTCTGTTGCTGACAAGCTGCACAACTTGCTGTCGATCCTGGCCGACCATTCCGAGATCGGCGACGAGCTGTGGGGTCGTTTCAACTCCGGTAAGGACAAGCAGCAGTGGTGGTACGGCGCGGTGAGCGAGGTGGCGGCCAAGCGGATTCCGGACAACCCGTTGGTCGCGGTGCTGGAAGAGAAGGTCGCGGAACTGCGTGCGCTGTAGGTGTTGCTCCGGCGTGGCCATAAAATGCCGCGCCACCTGCGGATTAGGTGGGAAAAGGAACTACTGTGTAGAGTTACCTTTCGTTCGCAAGTAACGCAACGCACGAACGATGCCCCGTTCGTCTAGCGGCCTAGGACGCCGGCCTCTCACGCCGGTAACACGGGTTCAAATCCCGTACGGGGTACAAAATTTTTTCAGCACGGCTTTCGGGCCGTGCTTTTTCTTTTCTTGCTACTTGGTCTGCCCTACTGGGTCTGACACTGTGCCTGAGCTAGCCGCCAAATCCCACCAATCTACAGAAAACTCAGCGAATAGCTTCGTTTATCCGCGATGGGTGTGATGGAATTAACGAATGACTTCTCAACCGAACCCGGAGGATTCTCCCGCACCAGACGGAGCCTCCACAGCAACCGCGCATTCTTCTAGCGCGCACCAGAACGAACGGACTTTCTTCGGCCACCCCTTCGGCCTAGCTAACCTCTCCGGCGTGGAGATGTGGGAGCGCTTCAGCTTCTACGGCCTCCAGGCACTACTTGCCTTCTACCTCTACTACTCCGTGGCTGACGGTGGCCTTGGCATGGACAAGAGCACCGCGACCTCCATCGTCGGCGCCTACGGTGGCTTGGTGTACCTCACCGGTGTGGCCGGCGCGTGGGTTGCCGACCGCATCCTATCGGCAGAACGCACCCTGTACTACTCGGCGGTGCTGGTCATGCTCGGTCACATCAGCCTGGCACTTATGCCGGGCTACATTGGCGTGATCCTGGGCCTGGTGTTCATTGCCGTTGGCTCCGGTGCCCTCAAGACGACCTCGCAGGTGGTTCTGGGCGACCTCTACGACCGCGATGATCCCCGCCGCGACGGTGGCTTCTCCATCTACTACATGGGAGTGAACATCGGTGGCCTGCTTGGTCCGCTGATCACCAACGCTTTGTGGGGCTGGAAGGGCTTCCACTGGGGCTTCGGCGCCGCCGCCCTGATGATGGCCATCGGCCTGGTGCAGTACACCCTCTTGCGTAAGCAGACCATTCAGGACGCGGGCCACGAGGTTGTTAACCCGCTGCCGCGTAAGAAGTACCTCCCGGTATTCATTGGTGCTGCTGCAGCGATCGTTGTTTTCGTGCTGCTGTTTGTCACCGGGGTGCTGAAGGTTGGTCAGCTGTCCAACGTGACCGCGCTCCTGGCCGCCATCATTGCCGTTGTGCTGTGGGTGCAGATGTACCGTTCCAAGCTGGTCACGGACGTCGAGCGTTCCCGCCTGGTCGGTTTTATCCCCATGTTCGTGGCTTCCGTGGCGTTCTGGTCGCTATTCCAGCAGCAGTTCACCGTGATTGCTGTGTACTCCGACGAGCGCCTGAACCGCAATCTCTTCGGCATGGAGATTCCTCCGGGCGTGGTGCAGTCCATCAACCCGCTGTTCATCATCCTGTTCGCTGCCGTGTTCGGCGCGATGTGGACGAAGCTGGGGGACAAGCAGCCTTCCTACGCAGCGAAGTTCTCTATGGCACTGGTTGTGATCGGTGGAGCACTGCTGCTGTTCCTCCCGTTCGCCGGTGGCGGAGCTAACTCCACTCCGATGTGGGCCATGGTGCTGATCCTGTTCCTGTTCACCATGGGCGAGCTGATGCTGAGCCCCGTGGGCAACTCCATGGCTACCCGCTTGGCCCCGAAGGCATTCCCCACCCGTATGTTCGGCTTGTGGTTGCTGTCGATCAGCTTGGGCACGTCCCTTTCCGGCAGCCTGGCGGCTTTCTACAACCCGGAGGATGGCTCCGCGGAGCGGATCTACTTCATCGCGATGTTCGCGGTGATGGTCGGCCTGGGTGCAGTCATGTTCCTGGCCCGCAAGTGGATCCTCAAGCTGTTTGTGGATGTCCGCTAAACCCAGCTGGCTATCCAGCTAGGCTTTCTCTCACCCCACGCGCACAAGCTCGTGGGGTGTTGTGTTGATGGGCTCTACCTTTTCTGACGCCACGATCACAATGTCTTCGATACGTGCGCCCCACTGACCGGGGATGTAGATGCCGGGTTCGATGGAGAAGGCCATGCCCTCTTCAATCACAAAGTCGTTACCGGCGATGATGTACGGCTCTTCGTGGCAGGAAAGCCCGATGCCGTGGCCGGTGCGGTGGATGTAGTACTCGCCGTAGCCGGCCTCCTCGATGATGTCGCGGACGACCTTATCCACCTCGCCTGCCGTGACACCGGGCTTGGCGAACTCCAGCCCGGCCTCCTGGGCGCGCTGCAGCACGTCGTAGATCTTCTGCTGCTCGTCGGTAGGCTCGCCGACGACGTAGGTGCGGGTGCAGTCCGAGTGGTAGCCGCTGGCCAGGGTGCCGCCGATGTCGACGACCACTACGTCGCCGGACTCGATAACGCGGTCGGAGTGGTCGTGGTGCGGGTCGGCGCCGTGCGGGCCGGAGCCGACGATGATGAAGTCCACGACCTCATGCTCTTCGAGGATCAGGCGTTCCAGTTCCTTGGCCACGTCGTTTTCGGTTACGCCTGCGCGCAGCAGGTTCGGAACCTGGCGGTGGACTGCGTCGATGGCGGCACTTGCCCGGCGCAGCTCTGCAAGCTCTTCGTCGTCCTTGCGGATGAACGCCTGAGCGAGCACCTGGGTGGCGTTGACGGTGGAGATGCTGCGGGACTGCAGCTCCAGCAGGTGGTCGGCGGTCATTGCAGCGCTGACAGCGTAGGAGCCTTCGGCGATATAGCCATAGGGGTCTTCGCCGTCGTTCCACCCGATGATCTCCACGCCGAGTTTGCCGGCGACGGATTTCTTCAGGTCAGCGACATCCACGCCGGGAACGATGATACGGGTGGCGTCCTTAGTAAGAACCAGAGCCGTGAACCGCTCGTGGGTGCTGATCTGCGACGAGATCAGGTACTCCATGTCCGGACCGGGGGTGGCGATCACGCCGTCCAGGCCAGCCTGTGTGGCGATGTCGCGGACGGTGGAGAGACGCTTGCTAAACGTTTCGGTTGGGAAGAATTCACTCATGGCACCCAGGGTACGCCTTGGGGGTTTGGGGGAGTGGTGGGGTGGTTCGGGCAGCCGACGGGGTGTGGGTCGGTTGGCGGGGCGACTATCCGTTGCAGTTGGGGCCTTCGGCGAGGACGATGTTCGGTACGCCCAGTTCGCGCAAGTAACGCTCCGTGTAACAGGGACCGAAGCCGTTATCGTACTCGCTGTCCTGGGGGACTAACTCCCAACCATGTTCCTTGAACGTATAGAGTCCGAGGCCACCCGTACCGTAGGTGCCGACGATTGCCCACGTTCCATCGCAATACTTTGCAGTTTCCGTACCGACGTCATCCATCGTTAGCTCATCTGGGTGACGCCAGATGCATTCGCCTTTTGCTTGCTTCTTCGGTTGCTTGAAGGGGATGGACGGCTCGCCGGCATCTGAAGCGGGTGCCGAGGAACCGAGGGTGGGGTTGGGCTTGCGCTTCTTGGGCCCGCTGGATTCTTCGGTGGATTCGGTGGTTTCCGAAACTTCCGCGTCTTTCTGATCGTTGGTTTCTGAGGAGGCTGCGGACGTGGTGGAGTCCTCTGCGACGGCTTCTGTTGCATCGCCTTCGTCATCCGAACATGATGCGAGAGCGAAGGGGAGTAGGCCAGCGAAAACAAGGGCGCCGATTCGTCGGCGGAGGCGTGGGGAGTGCGCAGTGAGATTCATGAATCTGATTCTTTCAGATTCTCCAAGGAAATCTCTTAGCTACGCGAAGAATTCTGAGCTTCTAGAAGAGCGTTGCGAAGTTCCTCATCGCATGCGTAGACGAAAAGGCCGTGCACACCGCGCGTCATCAGTACGTAGAGCTGGTTCCACAGGAGCGTATCGGACAGTGCCTCCTTACCGGAGCCATCGCTCATTGTCCGCTTATTCGTTGCAGCCCTAAAGAAACTCTCGTCCGGCGAGATTTTAATCTGTCCGTCGCGGAGCTTTACCGACGGTCCGATAATGACGCCAACGTAGTTGAGATCGAAGCCTTGAATTGTATAGACGGAACCAACCTCGCCAATAGTCTGAGGTTGTTCTGCCCAGGCAAGCTTCTTCCGCCTAGTTGCAGTGTCAATGGTGATTTCCCTGTTCCAAGGCATAAAGAAGTCACCGATGGAGACTCCCCAAGAACCACCGTTTTCTGGCTGTCTAGCGGCGTTATACGGCCAGTCATAAGTCGCCACCATTCTGCTTAAGCCACGATCCGTGTTGGAGGCTTTCTTGTTGACTGCGGTCCGCATAGCTTCGACATCTGCAAAGAATTCAACGTGATACCCCTTAGAATCCCGATGATGTGTATCTAGGCTCAGACCATCAATCTTCCGTTCTTCGAAGAAAGTCTCAAACCATTTAAGAGTGCTTTGGGAAGCAGACATCCGCATCTGATTCTTTAAGAGAATCTTTGAACGCTTCTCCTCAGGCACAAGTTCTTGGGGTTCCTTTTCCCACCACTGGTTTGCCTGCAAAACCTGCCGCGCATCGTAAACAGCAACGGTGACCTTTGCCCGTTTGATGATGTCTAACAGTTGGTTTTCGCCTCGGTAACTCTGTTTGCCTTGTGTCCACAACAAGTGCGCCTCGTCGATCAGCGCCAGATCAACCTTCTCACCGAGTGGAGTCTGGTTGATGAACTTAGTCGGCTTCAAGACCCGTTCATTGCTCTTCGAGTGGAGCCCCAGCTTTTCAGCGATCTGAGTGTAGACATTCACCTGTTCGTCGTGATTGACGATCAGGTAGGCATCCAGCTGATGCTCGCCACCGTCTTTCGTGGTTACAGGGTTTTGCATAATGTCGTAAAACAGGCTGCTCAGAAGCACCGTCTTGCCGGCACCAGCCTCGCCCTAAACCATGACAAGATTGCCTCGCGAGTCTGCATGGATTTTTTCGTAGAGGACTTCCATGATCTCGCGCTTTGCCTTAACTTGCTCCTCGGTCAAGCTGTGGAAAGGGGAGGCTTTATACAGTGCGGAATCGTAGATTTTCTCCAGCTCTGGAAACAGGTTCGAATCAATCGTTTGGAGCTGTTCCCAGATTTCGTGGAATACCTCGTTGAACCGCTCTTTAGTGTAGTAATCCAACTGGTCGTTGCTACGCCGGTTCTCGAGCTTTTTTACCGTCTCTACGCTCGACAGCATCAGCATTAGACGGTTCTCGACGTCCAAAGTCAATGATTTATTGAATAATCCATGTCCCAGAACTATGAGATCGCTGTTTTTAGAATTCTTGAGCTTCGTCCAGGCTGTATCGTCTTTCCTGGTATTTTTCAGGTGCGAGGTTGTGCGCTGCACAATATCAGTGGTCTCGCCCACGTAGGCGGTGTACTGCTTAGTATTGCTGTTTTGCTCGTCTTTGATGACATAAACGACCGGAAAATTGTAAAGAAGATCTTCGTCGGTTTTGATGTCTTGATCTCTGTAGGCACCGACACGGTCATTCTCTTCGCGAAAGTCCTTTAGCTCCTGTACCCCGGCTTCGCTGAAAGAAACTATTTTGGTGGTAGCTCTAGTGTCAGATTGATTACGCAATTCGTTGCTCTTTTGGATGGGGTCGTCTCGATAATCCTGTCGAAGTCTTCCCTAACCCCGCACTACCTTCACTGTCACACCGCCGAAAATCGACAGCCCGCGGATCAGCAGCAGGGGAGCGTCCTCCGGCAAACTGTTCGGGTGGATCGCGCCGTTCTCCACCACCAGCTCGTTGCCGCCGAAAATGCCCAGGCCGCCCATATCAACGCGCACGCCCTCCGGCACCAGCACATCTGCACCGCCAAAGCAGCTATTCAGCCACAGCGTGGTCACCGGATCGCTAAACCGGCAATCCCGCAGGTCAAAGTCCGAACCGCCGAAAATATTGAAGTTCCAGTGAGCCTTCGGCACCTGCCACGCTGCCTTCGTCACTCCGCCGAATATCGCCAGGCTGAAACCTGTCTCGGAGCCCCCGCCAGTCACCAGCGACCGCGACCGCGCAAGTACCATCTCACGGTGGCGTTGGGCGTCCGAAGCCTGGTGAGCAGCCCACTCCGCGTCACTCGGCGCGCGGTGCGCAACCGCAGTGCTCGCGCCAGGTCCAAAGAGCAACCCCGCAGGCTCATCCACCAAATCATCCAGCAAGTCCACCAACTCGCTACGCTGGGTAGCAGCATGCGCCTTGCCCGACCGCTCGTCGAACTCCGTGAGGGTCAACTGCCCATCGGCCATGGCACCGGACAGCACCTCCACAGCGGCGGATCGTTCCTGGTCGGTGCAGCGCTTGTCTTTGTACTCGCTCATGGTTTTACCCTACTAAAGGAGTCCCCCATTCTCTCTCCATATCGCGTAAACCTGGACTGGCTCTGGGGCACCCCACCCGGCAATGACGGCACGCCCGCCACTGTTCGCGCCACTCTTTTTGGTCATGACGCCCACACTTCAGCCGAAGCCTGGCTCCGTACCCTCTCTGCGGATGAGGACGGCCGGCGGGGCGAAGGAGGCTGGGGCGCCGAGCTGGTCAACCCCGACGACACGACTAGCCCGGCGCTGGTGGACATCACCTCCGCCGGTGAGGATGTGGCCGACGGAATCGAGGACGGCACGCAGAATCTCTATGAGTTCCTGGCCGATCGTGTGGCCAGTGCCGAGCGCGAGGAGGCTAGCGAAACCCCCGGTGCCAGCGAGCTAACCGTGGAGTGGCGCGAGCTACCGCGTACTTAATCCTCCAGCGGGCCGAGCTCCGCGACCAGAACCTCCTGGGCCACCTTCATCGCCGACAGGGCAGCGGGTGCGCCGCAGTAGCCGGAAGCGTGGATGATCGCCTCCGTGATCTCCGTGCGAGTCAGGCCGTTCTCTAGCGCCCCGCGGACGTGTCCGCGCAGCTCCTCGGTCGCCCGCAGCGCCACCAGCATGCCGATGTTCAGCAGGCTGCGGTCGCGGCGGGCCAGCCCGTCGCGGGTCCACACGGAACCCCAGACGGTCTCGGTGACGTGCTTCTGCAGTGCCTCGCCATCGGAGCCCGCGTTACGCTCGAGAGCGGCATCTACGAATGCGTCACCCATGACTTCCCGGCGGACCTGAATGCCCGCCTCAAAACGCTTGTCGTCAGTAGCCGGATTCTGGTTTGCAGCGTTTTCGCTGGTCATGGTTGGGATTCTCCTAAGGTATTGGGGTTCTAAAAATTTTTCTTCTACTTCCGCAGCAGGTTCTCCAGTTGGCGGGCGGATTCCTTCAGATCCGCGCCGAACTTCTCTGCCGGGTGCTCGCCCATGCGGGCAACCGGCCCGGAGATAGACAGGCAGGCAATCACCGTTCGGTTCTGCGCGTCCGCCCCGAAGACCGGCACGGAGGCCGAAGCCAGGGAAGGGTCGCGCTCGGCGGAGGATTCCGCGATCCCCTCGGCGGCGATCTTCTCTAAGTCCTCGCGCGTGTACGCGGCATCCGGCAGCACCTGGTTCTGGAATGCTTCTGGCGCATAGGCAATCAGCAGCTTGGCCGCGGAGCCCGCGGTCAACGTCATCCGATGGCCCACCGGCACCGTATCCCGCAGGCCGGTGGCGGGCTCGGCGTTGGCGATGCACACGCGCTCCATCCCGGAGAGGCGGTATAGCTGCACGGACTCGCCGGTCTTTGCCATGAGGTCAGGCAGGATGAACTCTGCGGCGTCCTCAAGACGAGAAGAGGTAGACGGCGCCATCTCGGACAGGGCGGGTCCAGTGACCCACGCTCCGTCCACCCCGCGCTCGATCAACCTGTGCTTCTCCAGCGCGACGGCGATACGGTGCGCCGTGGCGCGTGGCAAGCCGGTGATGGCGCACAGATCGGAAAGGTTGCGAGGTTCTGCTGCGATGACCGTTAGAATGAAAATCGCACGGTCCAAAACTTGAATACCGCTCGTTGCGGGAATTTCCGTATTGTGTCCCATGATTTGATACTATACATTCCATCCAGTGGAACTGTATAGCGGACACAGAGGAGAGACCGTGACGAACCAACCCCTAACCCTCGCGGAGAAAGTCTGGCGCGACCACATCGTTGCAGCCGGAGAAAACGGCGGCCCCGACCTGCTGTACATCGACCTGCACCTGGTGCACGAGGTTACCTCGCCCCAGGCATTCGACGGCCTGCGCCAGGCCGGCCGCAAGGTCCGCCGTCCGGACCTGACCATCGCCACCGAGGACCACAACGTCCCCACCGTCGGCGTGAAGACCGGCGACCTGCAGGAAATTCAGGAGCCCACCAGCCGCCTGCAGGTATCCACCCTGCGCGACAACGCCAAAGAGTTCGGCATTCGCCTGCACTCCATGGGCGACATTGAACAGGGCATCGTCCACACCGTTGGCCCCCAGCTGGGCCTGACCCAGCCCGGCATGACGGTCGTCTGCGGCGACTCGCACACCTCCACCCACGGCGCCTTCGGCTCCATCGCCATGGGCATCGGCACCAGCGAGGTCGAGCACGTGCTGGCCACCCAGACCCTGCCGCTGAAGCCCTTCAAGACCATGGCCATCGAGGTTTCCGGCGAACTGCAGCCGGGCGTGACCTCCAAGGATCTGATCTTGGCCATCATCGCCAAGATCGGCACCGGCGGCGGCCAGGGACACATCATCGAGTACCGCGGCGAGGCCATCGAGAAGCTGTCCATGGAAGCCCGCATGACCATGTGCAACATGTCCATCGAGGCCGGCGCCCGCGCGGGCATGATCGCCCCCGACCAGACCACCTTCGACTACCTCGAAGGGCGCCCGCACGCGCCGAAGGGCGAGGACTGGGACGCAGCCGTGGAGTACTGGAAGTCCCTGCGCACCGACGACGACGCGCAATTCGACACCGTCGTGCACATCGATGGCTCCGCCCTGACTCCTTTCGTCACCTGGGGTACCAACCCCGGCCAGGGCCTGCCGCTGGCGGAATCCATCCCGCAGCTGGAGGACTTCACCAACGACAACGACCGCCTCGCCGCCGAGCGCGCCATGGAGTACATGGACCTCAAGCCCGGCACCCCGCTGCGCGACATCAAGATCGACACGGTCTTCCTCGGCTCCTGCACCAACTCCCGCATCGAGGATCTGCGCGCCGCCGCGGAGGTCGTCAAGGGTCGCACTGTCGCCGAGGGCACGCGCATGATCGTTGTTCCTTCCTCCACGCGGGTGAAGATGCAAGCGGAAGAAGAGGGGCTCGATCAAATCTTTATTGACGCCGGGGCGGAGTGGCGCACCGCAGGTTGCTCCATGTGCCTAGGCATGAACCCGGATCAGCTTGCCCCGGGCGAGCGTTCGGCCTCCACCTCCAACCGAAACTTCGAAGGCCGCCAGGGCAAGGGCGGGCGCACCCACCTGGTTTCCCCGCCAGTTGCCGCCGCCACCGCCGTGACGGGCCACCTTGCAGGCCCGGCGGATCTGTAAACCGACCGCTAGATACCCGCACAAGACCCGCCTAAAAATTTTTTCGAGCCTCCCCGCCAGCGCCCTAAACGGCAGGTGGGGGAGCAGAAAGCAGAAGAGAACATCATGGAAAAGTTCAACACACACACTGGCGTGGCGGCACCGCTGAACCGCTCTAACGTCGACACCGACCAGATCATCCCCGCCGTCTACCTGAAGCGCGTGACCCGCACCGGCTTCGAGGACGGCCTGTTCGCCGGCTGGCGCAAAGACCCGGAGTTCGTCCTGAACCAGGAGCCCTACAAGAACGCCTCCGTGCTGGTGGCAGGCCCGGACTTCGGCACCGGCTCCTCCCGCGAGCACGCCGTCTGGGCGCTGATGGATTACGGCTTCCGCGTGGTTCTATCCTCCCGCTTTGCCGACATCTTCCGCGGCAACTCCGGCAAGGCAGGCCTGCTGGCCGCCCAGATGGAACAAAGCGACATCGAGCTGATCTGGAAGCTGCTGGAACAGCAGCCGGGCGCGGAAATCACCGTGAACCTGGAAGATCGCACCGTCACCCTGGGCACCCACACTTTCGGCTTCGACGTGGACGACTACACCCGTTGGCGCCTGATGGAGGGTCTGGACGACATCGGCCTGACCCTGCGCAACGAAGAGGCCATCCAGGCCTTCGAATCCCAGCGCGCCAGCTTCAAGCCGCGCACCATTCCCGCCAGCTAGCGGCGCCGGGGGGGGCGAGGCGCTTACTTAACGGACAGCGGGCTGGCCAGGTAGTCCAGCCCCAGCAGCTTATCCCCGGCGAAGTGCAGCACCCAGGTGCTGGACTTCTTCACGCGCATATCCTCAATCTCCACGTCGTGCTCGCCCGCAATGCGGGCCAGCACACCAGGGATCACCGTGCCTTGGGCAACAACCATGGACACAGGTGCGGCCGTGGCGGCGTGGAACGCATCCACCGCTGCATCCGCATCGGCAGCCCAGCCGGCATCGCCCAGGTTGGCGTCAAAAGTAACTTCCAACCCTAAGTCCTGAGCAATCGGCGCGGCCGTGTGCTCGCAACGCACCGGCACGGCCGAAGAAATCGTCTCCGGGCGGTAGCCCGACAGCTCAGAGACCAGCAGCTCCGCCTGGCGGCGGCCCTTCTTACTCAAGGGGCGCAGATCATCGTCGCCGGCCCACCCCTCGCGGGCATGCGCCTTCGCGTGGCGAACGTACAGCACGCGGCGGTCACAACCCAGCTTCAGCACGCCCATTGCGGCATCCACGACCTTCAGGTCGGCCTCGTAGCTCAGCAGCTCCTTGGCCTCTTCTGGGGATACCCAGCGCAGCTCATCGGATTCATCGTTGGGCTCGAACTCGCCGGACAAGTGCTGGGCAGTCCAGTAATAAACCACCTTTGTGCGCGAACCGACAGGGTAGTGGACATAACCCAGAACCCAGCCCAGTCGCACGCTGAAGCCGGTCTCCTCCCAGATCTCGCGCATGGCGGTACCGGGAAGATTCTCGCCGGGGTCGACCTTGCCCTTCGGCAGCGACCAGTCGTCGTAACGGGGACGGTGGATGATCGCGATCTCCACGTCCGTGGACTCGGGGGAGTTAGGGGTGGAGGCGGCGGCGTCCGAAGAAAAGCGCCAAATAACCGCGCCCGCGGCGAAGGTCGGGCGGGCGAACTCCTCGCTGGGGCGGGATCCGATGCGGGTCACGTGGCCCTGATCGTGCCGCGACATGGCCAGGGACGTAGAAAGATCGCCAGTTCCTGTGTGAGTGATCACTTTTAAAGGGATCCCTTTCGATAGACTATTGCCGACAATCGTATAACGAACCCAAAAGTTATACCGAACTCAGGCAGACAAGTAGGCACGCAGTATAGGCGTACAGCGCAAGCGGGAAGGCGACAAGCAGATGGTGCAAGTAGCAGTGATGGGCGCGGGCTCCTGGGGCACGACGGTTGCCAAGGTTTTTGCTGACGCCGGTAACGAGGTCCGCCTCTGGGCGCGCCGCGCCGAGGTCGCAGAGGACGTGCGCGACAATCACCGAAACAGCGCCTACCTGGGGGACATCGAACTGCCAGCCGCGATGACCGGCACAACTGATCCGGCCGAGGCACTGAACGGCGCGGAGATCGTGGTGCTGGGAGTTCCCTCGCAGTCGCTGCGCGAGAACCTGCAGAACTGGAAGGACCTCATCGGCCCAGATGCTTCTCTGGTGAGCCTGGCCAAGGGCATCGAACACTCCAGCGGCCTGCGGATGAGCCAGCTGATCTCCGAGGTCGCGGAAGTGCCCAGCGAGCGCGTGGCCGTGCTGACCGGCCCGAACCTGGCCCGCGAAGTGGCCCAGGGCCAACCCGCCGCGACCGTCGTGGCCTGCACCGACATGGACCGCGCGAAGCTGATCCAGGCGGCCGTGGCTGCACCTTACTTCCGCCCGTACACCAACACAGACGTCATCGGCTGTGAAATCGCCGGCACCTGCAAAAACGTCATCGCCCTGGCGGCGGGCATCGCCGCGGGCATGGGATTCGGCGACAACACCGCCGCCACCGTGATCACCCGCGGGCTGGCGGAAACGACCCGCCTGGCGCTGAAAGTTGGCGCCGATGCGCGCACGCTCAGCGGCCTGGCTGGCATGGGAGACCTGGTTGCCACGTGTACCTCCACGCTGTCGCGCAACCGCCGCTTCGGGGAGCACCTGGGTAAGGGAGAGACACTGGAACAGGCCGCCGCGTCGACCAAGGGACAAGTTGCCGAAGGCGTGGTGAGCAGCCAGTCCGTGCAGGAACTGGCGGAGAAGGTCGGCGTGGAAATGCCCATCACCGACGCAGTCGTGGGAGTCTGCCACGAAGGTGCCGACGTGCAGCAGGTAATGATGGGACTGCTCGGGCGCAGCAAGAAGGCCGAGTAGGCCCAAGCGGACTGGGAGTTCGGTTGAAGGGGCGGGGCGGTGGGGATGTGGCGTCCTAAAAACGGCTAAGGTAAAAAGCCGTGAGTAACGAAGCCAAGAAGCACGCACGCACCACCGTCGCCGTCCTGTACGGTGGCCAGTCGACCGAGCACTCCGTATCCTGCATCAGTGCGGGAGCGGTGATCGACCACCTGGATACGGAGATCTACGACGTGGTTCCCGTGGGGATCACCGAAGCCGGCGCATGGGTGCCCGGGACGACCGACACCTCGCAGCTGCGCGCCGACGGGCGGGACATGCCGCGCGTGGAAGACGGGGGCGTGCACGTGCAGCTGACGTTCGGCGGGGCTGGCACGGACGGCTCTGCGGGCTCTGGTGCGGCGGGCGAGATGCGCTACGTGACCGGACCACAGGCAGGCGAAGTGTTTGCGCAGGTGGACGTTGTTTTCCCAGTGCTGCACGGCATGAACGGCGAGGACGGCACCGTGCAGGGCGTGCTGGATCTGGCTGGCGTGCGGTACGTCGGCAACGGCGTGCTGGCCTCGGCGGCGGGCATGGACAAGGACTTCACCAAGCGGCTGGCGCGCGAGGCTGGCATCCCGGTGGGCGAGGAGCTGATCCTGTCCCAGCCCCGCGAGCTGACCGTGGAGGAGAAGGAACGACTGGGGCTGCCCGTGTTCGTGAAGCCGGCGCGCGGCGGATCCAGCATCGGCATCTCCAAGGTGGACAGCTGGGAGGAGTTCGACGCCGCCATTGATTTGGCTTTCTCCCACGACAACAAGGTGATCGTGGAGGCCATGATCCACGGCGCCGAGGTTGAGTGCGGTGTGTTGCAGCACGCGGATGGCTCGATCGTGTCTTCTGTTCCGGCGATGCTAAATGGCACTGAGGATGGTGCCGAAGGGTTCTATGGTTTCGACGCCAAGTATGTCGACTCCACCGTTTCCGCCACCATCCCGGCGCCGCTACCTGCGGAGACGATCAAGGAGATCCGTCAACTGGCCATTCGCACATTCAACGCGCTGGGGTGCGACGGCATCGCGCGCGTGGACTTCTTTGCGACGGAAAACGGGCCCGTGCTGAATGAGATCAACACGATGCCTGGGTTTACGCCGATCTCGATGTATCCGAAGATGTTTGCCGCTGACGGCGTGAGCTTCGGCGACCTGGTCAGCGCGCTGATCGCCCGCGCCCTGGCCTAGATCGGTTGCTGGCTCTGGCTGGCTGCACCCTGGCTGTAGCTGGTTGGCCGCGGCCTGCGAATGTCGCTAGAACGGGAATCCGTTATTGCTACCAGTTTTCTTTAACCTAAACCTGCAGGTCAGGCGCTCGCGATAATTTGCGAGACTTCGGTCGCGGCGACGTATTCCCGTTCTAACGACATTCGGTGCCGGGGTGTGCCTATTCTTTCGCCAGCTGCGGGGATGGATTCCCGTTCTGACGACATCGGGGACTGGGATGTGCCTATCTTCAGCCTGCGTGAGGGGAAATGTCGGCAAAGTTGCTGTTGTTTGGGGGTGCGTAGGGCTGAAATGTCGGAAAAGCTGCAATTTGTTACTGGTGCACATTTTCAATAGTGTAAACATGCAGGTCAGAAGCTTTTTGTTCGCAAGGGGTGAGAGTAGCGTTTTGACGTTTTGCAACTTTTCCGACATTTGGCACTGACGGCATGGTGTGAGTGAGGCTCCTGTTGCAGGTGGGAAGCGCGGGGCTGCGGATGTGGAGCGCGGGGCTGCAGATGTGGAGCGCGGGGCTGCAGATGTGGAGTGTGGGACTGCAGAGGTGGCGTGTGCAGGGCCGCTACTGCTGGACCTGGGCGGGGCGGCTACGGGCGGGCGGCTACTGCTGGGCAGCGGTGGACTGCTTCTCAGTCTGCTTGAGGGAATCGGAGATTACGCTGGTCACGGAAGTGATGACCTCCTCGCCGGCGGATTGTGGCATCGCCAGACCCACAATTTGCTCCCGGCCCAGGGCATACCAGTGGCCCATCGTCGACCCGCGCGACAGCGAGGGATCGGAGAACCATGGAACATCATCTACCTGGGTCAGGTTGGCCCCCGGCTCATAGGCCTCAGGCATCTCCAGGCCACAGCGAATGACCACCGGCTCATGTCCTTCGGCCAGGTAAGTCGCCGAGCCGCTGGGAGCCTTGTCGAATACTGACTTATCCACGCCCTCGGGCAGCGCATCGGGGTTCTTCAGGTCGGAGCTACCGGCCGAAATGTGCGCCAGGCGCCAGTCGCCCAGCGAATCCGGCAGAGATTCCAGGAACTTGCGGCACGCTGGGGACTCGGTTGCGCCACCGGACGTGCCACCCTCGCCAGAGTCGCCAGCCTTGTCGGAACCACTGGAACCGCCAGCCTTGCCGGAACCACCGGAGCCGCCAGCCACCGGAGCCTCGGATAGTGGGTAGGGGGCGGGCTTTGCTGGAGAGTTGGCGTCATAAAGAGAAGAAAGAGTAGAACCAACCCCCTCGAGCGCGCTGCCCACGTCGGAAGAAGCCGTCACCGCGACCGCGGGCGAACCCCCGACCGCGTACCAAGTACGCAGGTCAGAGCCCGGGGTGGCATCGGAAACGGCGGTCCAGCGCGCATCGCCAGAAGTAAACACCGGCGACAACACCGTGTACTGATCCGGCACATTCACCCCGCACCGCACAGACAGCTCCGCGCCCGAAGAATCACGATAAGCCGCGGCTCCATCCGGCGCCGGGTCGCGCACCTCCACAGAACGGAAACGATCCAAATCCCGCGGTAGCGCAGCCACGAAATCGGCACACACCTGCGACGATGCCTCTGGCGCATCCACCGGCCCCATCGCCACCGGCGCGTAAACCTTCTTATCCATCGTGATTTTCGCCGCCGCGATCACCACAACAATCAGCAGAATGGCCAGTACCGTCGACAGCACCAGCAGGTACCGCGGGGTGGACACGGGGGAGGTGGATTCGTCACTCATAGCGCATTATCTTAATTAGACTTGTCGCGGTACCCCAAGCATCACTCGACCGAAAGGCTGCATGCGCACTTCACTGACCGTCGCAGAGGCAGGGGAGGCCGCCACCATCGCGGCGATCCGCCAGGCCGCACCGAGTTCTCTTAATGGCGATGACGCCGCAGTGCTGGAACCCACAGGCACCAATTCACGGCACGTGTGCTCGACGGACATCCTCGTTCAGGACCGTCACTTCACCTTCGACTACTCGACTCCGTGGGAGGTCGGGGTGAAGGCAGTGACGCAGAACTTCGCGGACATTCAGGCGATGGGAGCACGCCCCACCGCGATCCTGATGGCGATCGCCACGCCGGGGGATTTGCCGCTGCAGACGGTGGCGGATATCGCGCGCGGCATCGACGAGGGAGCCTCCCCGTGGGCGGCGGAGCTGGTCGGCGGGGACGTTGTGACCAGCAAGGACTTAGTTATTTCCATCACCGCCATGGGTGAAATCTCCGGGCCCGCCGCGGCGCTGACTTTGGACGGCGCGGGCGTGGGGCAGAGGGTCATCGCCAGCGGGCCGATCGGCTATAGCGCGGCGGGTCTGGCGATTCTGCGCCACTATGGCTCCCGCAAGGCGATCCCGGCGAACGATCCGATCCTCAACGAGCTGGCGGATTGGCACTGCGCCCCGCGCCTGGAGCCGGGCCGTGGATCCGTCGCCCGCGCTACGGGCGCGAGCGCCATGACGGATAACTCCGACGGGCTGATCGTGGACCTGTGTGCCATCGCGGAGCGCTCCGGGGTGTGCTTGGACCTCGATGGGGCGGCTCTGGTGCCCGACGAGAAGCTGCGCCATGCTGCGCAGATGACGGGCAAGAACCCCCTGGAATGGATCTACACCGGCGGCGAGGACCATACTCTTTTGGGAACTACGGACGCCCGCATGCCCAGCGGCTACCGCCGCATCGGGACGGTTCGCAGCCTCTCGGATGAGGGGGACTATGTGCTGGTCGACGGCGGGCGCCCGCCGTTTACGTCCGGCTGGCAGTCGGTGTAAGGGGCAGGCGTGAATTCCGTACGGGAGCAGGCGCATCAGCTGATCGAGCGGATCCACCCGGCGTGGTATCTGCCGGGGCTGCAGTCGGTGCTGGAGGGCGCGCTGGCTGAGGGACAGCGGGTGGCCCAGCAGGCGCAGGGGCAGCGGGCGCAGGGGAACCAGGCGCAGGTCCTGCCCGCGCCAGAAAAAATTTTGCGGGCTTTCGAGGCCGACCCCACGCAGGTGAAAGTACTGATCGTCGGGCAGGACCCGTACCCAACCCCTGGGCACTCAGTGGGGCTGGCGTTCTCTGCGGAGCTTCCCGCGGGCGAGCCGCTGCCGAAGTCGCTGAAGAATATCTACACCGAGTATGCAGATGACCTCGGCCTACCGGCCCCTACCAGCGGGGATCTTTCGCCCTGGTCCGAACGGGGTGTGCTGCTGCTCAACCGCGTGCTCACCGTCCAGGCGGGGAACGCGGGCAGCCACCGTGGGCGCGGCTGGGAGGCCATCACCGAGGCCGCCGTCCGCCAAGTCGCCGCCAACCCGCGCTTCGCCGCGATCCTGTGGGGCAAGCAGGCCCAGCAGCTGGCACCGCTCATCGGGCCACAGCGCTGCGTGATGTCCCCGCACCCCTCGCCGCTGTCCGCTTATCGTGGCTTCTTCGGTTCGCGCCCGTTTAGCAGGGCAAACGCGATCCTCGAGGCCTCCGGTGGCGCACCCGTCGACTGGCGGCTCTAGCCCGCCCGCACACCCCTAACGCGCCACGATCCCGCAAACCGCACTGCTGTCCGGCTGGTTCGCTAGGGTAGTGGGAGTGAAATCCAGGAAGGCAGAGGCGCAACCGGTGGCAGAAGCGCAACCGGCGCATCAGGCGCCCGCTCAGCTCGACGCGCGCGTCGTCGCCCAGTGGGCTCGCCTCTCGGCCAGTCGGCTGCGCGAGCAGAGCCAGGCGATCAACGCCCTGAATGTCTTCCCGATCCCGGATTCCGATACCGGCTCCAACATGGCGCACACCATGACCACCGCAGTCTCGGCGGTCGACGCACTAGAGGAAGGCGCCAGCCTCCCCGAGGTCACCATCGCCCTGGCCACCGGCGCTGTTCGTGGCGCCCGCGGAAATTCCGGCCTGGTGCTCAGCCAGGTAATGCGCGCCCTCGCCGAGGCGGCCTCGCAGGGCCACATCGACGGCCCCGCCGTAGCGGACACACTCTCGCAGTCTGTGGGCTTCGTCCGCACCGCAATTTCCACGCCCGTCGAGGGCACCGTCATCAGCGTGCTCGATGCCGCCGCCACCGCCGCGCACGAAGCCGAACCGAACCTCGCCGACGTCGCCACCCGCGCCCTCCACGCCGCCGAGGGAGCCCTGGCCAACACCCCCAACCAGCTGCCCGTTCTCGCCGAAGCGGGGGTCGTGGACGCGGGCGGGCAGGGCCTCGTGGTGATCCTGCAGGCCCTGGTTGATGTTCTGGACGGTGCGGGTCTTATTGAGGACGCCCCCACGCCCGACCACGAGCGAACCCAGCAAGAGGTCGAGGTGATGTTCTTCTTCGAGGGGAACCTGGATGCCCTGCGGGAGCTGCTGGAAGCCCACGGCAATTCGGTGATCGTCGGACCCCTGAGTTCGGAATCCGGCACCGCGCACGTGCACACCAACCGCGCCGGCGAGGTGATCGAGAAGGCCTTTGCCTTGGGAACCGTCACCGATCTGCGCATCGAGGTTCTGCCCGCCGACGGGGAAGCCACCGACAGCGGAAACCTAAGCACACCAGCCCCCGCGAGCAACCAGGCGCGGGCGGAAAGCCAAGGACCGTTCATCGTCGCGCTCACGCCCACCGGCGGAGTCGCGCGACTTTTCGAGGCTGCGGGGGCGGTGGCGGTGGCGTCACCAAACAACAAAACCCTGGGTGAAACAGTGCAGGGGCTGGGCGACGGGCCGGTTGCCGTGTTGACCAACGGGCAGGACGTTGCCGCGCTGCAGGGGTTAGACGGGACGCGAGAGGTCGACATCATCGATACGAAATCGCTGGTCGGCGGGCTGGCGGCGCTGGCGGTGAACGACCCCACCGTGGACTGGGACGACAATGTCGAGGAAATGATCGACGCGGTAGAGGCGCAACGCTTCGCCACGTGCCCGCCCGACACGATGGTCGATACCCTCAGCACCATGTTGGCCGACGGTGGCGAGCTGGTGACCCTATTGTGGAGCGACCCGGCGACTGACCAGACCGCCATCGATGGGCTGAAGGCAACCTTTGCCGAGCTGTACCCAGACGTGCAGATCGACGACCACCACATCGAACTACAAGGCAACGATTACGACCCGTGCCTGGTGCAGATCGGGGTGGAATAGCTCATGCTGGGGTGGCAGGACTCGCGCCCGCTGTCGGTTGCGATCTCCAACGACCGCGCGAAGCGGCTGGCCGATAAACCCGGCATCAAAACCATCGCCGATGCAGTGCTGAATTTCCCCGTCACCTACGCGCGGCTCGGCTCTCCGCAGGGGCTGGACGAGCTGCGAGTCGGGGAGAAGTACACCTGCGCTGGGGAGATCCTCAGCGTGGGGGAGAAAGACAACCACTCCGGGCGTGGGCCCAGAAAATTTTTGACGTTCACCTTCACCGACGGTGTGCGGAGCTTCCGCTCTGCGCTATTCGGGAATGTGGCCTACCACCGGAAGCGAATCAAGCGGGGCTCGATGATGCTGCTGCACGGCAAGCTCTCCGAGTTCAACGGCCAATGGGAGCTGAAGAACCCCAGCTACGTATCCATCCTGCCCGCCATGGATGCGGAATTCGGCATGTTCGGGCCGCTGAAGACAATCGTGGACGTCATGGGCTCCGAGACCGCCGCCCAGGAGCTACTGGCCAAGCCGTGGATGGCCGGCTACAAACGCCGCCCCGGCACCTCCACCGCGGAGATGCTGGGAGTGATGGACCACGTACTGCGGGTGATGGACGAGCCCGGCGAGTTCCTGCCACTCCCGCGCCGCAACCCCGGCGCGCCCGCCTGGCCCACGGATGAAAAGGGCCGCCCGCTGATCAGCTTCGCCGACGCGCTACGGCACATCCACCAGCCTCGCGAAGCCGGCCCCGAACCCGCACGGCGCAGGCTGAAGTTCAACGAGGCACTCGAGCTGCAGCTAGTCATGGCTCTGCGGCGCAATGACGCCACCAAGCGCACCGGCATGGCGCTCGCGCCGGGCGCGAACGTGGAAAAGCTGATCGCGGGGCTGCCCTTCGACCTCAGCGCGGGGCAGAAGATGGCGCTGGAGGACATCGGCTCCCGCCTGGGCGGAACCACCCCGGCGAACCTGCTGCTGCACGGCGAGGTCGGCTCCGGCAAGACGATGGTGGCCTTGATCAGCATGCTCTGGGCCGTGGACTCCGGCTACCAGTGCGCCTTTATCGCGCCGACGGAAATCCTGGCCGTGCAGCACGCCCGCAGCCTGGTGAAGATGCTGGAGAACACCGACGTGCGGGTATCCGTGCTGGTCGGTAGCCAGAAGCAGGCCGACAAGCAGCGCACGCTGCTGGATCTGGTCTCCGGCCAAACCGACATTGTGGTGGGCACGCACGCGGTGATCCAAGACTCGGTGGAGTTCTACCGCCTGGGCATGGTGATCGTCGACGAGCAACACCGCTTCGGCGTGCAACAGCGCAACAAGCTGCGGGAATCCGCGCCGGTGGATGCCACCCCGCACATGATGGTCATGACCGCCACCCCGATCCCGCGCTCCGTGGGCATGACGATGTTCGGAGACCTGACCCCCATCACGCTGGTCGGCAAGCCCGGCGGCCGCGGAGACATCGAGACTGTGGTGGTGCCCGCCGATAAACACCGCTGGGTGCGGCGCGCCTGGGAGCGCATGGGCGAGGAAATCAAGGCCGGCGGCCAGGCCTACGTGGTCGCGCCCCGCATTGAGGGCCACTCCGGTGTGGAGCAGTGGTGCGAGCGCATCGCCACCGAGGAACTGCCCGGCTGCCGCGTGGCGATGCTGCACGGCAAGATGGATCCCGCCGACAAAGACCAGGTGATGCAGGACTTCGCCGCCGGGAAGATCGACGTGCTGGTCGCCACGACCGTCATCGAGGTCGGCGTGGACGTCCCCAACGCCTCCATGATGATGATCCTGGAGGCCGAGAACTTCGGCTTCTCCCAACTCCACCAACTGCGCGGCCGTATCGGCCGTGGGCGACGGGACTCTCTGTGCCTACTGCACACCACCGCTGCGCCGGATAGCCCCTCCTTCCACCGCCTGCAGGTGGTGGCGCAAAGCAACGACGGATTCCGCCTGGCGGAGGAAGACCTGAAGATGCGTACCGAAGGAGACATCCTGGGGCAGGACCAGTCGGGGCGGTCGGCGCGAAGGGCGTCACTACTAGACCTCAGCACCGACGGCGAGATCATCGAATCGGCGCGCGACTACGCAGAAGCGCTGGTGGCCTACGACGAACAACTGGCGCGCTCGCTGGTGGTGGACATCGAGATCGACGACCAGGACTACATCGAGAAGAGCTAGGGGAGAAGAACTCGCCGACCCAGTTGCTAAACTCTGGGGCATGGAAATCTGTGCCCCATTCGCGGGAGTTGTGCACTTCCTCGTCGCCGACGGAGATGCCGTCAACACCGGCGACGCGTTGTGCACGGTGGAATCGTTAAAGCTGGAAGCGCCCGTGCTCGCGCCGGGGCCCGGGGTGGTGCGCAGGACGAACTCGCAGGACTACGTGGATGTGCACGGCGGGGACGTGATTCTGCGGGTCGAGCACCAATAAGGCCGGCACTAGTAACGACCACGAGCAAAAATTAAGGCAGGATTACAAAGCACTATGACACGCATCATCTCCGGAACCGCCCGCGGCCGCAGCATCAAGGTGCCCAGCGAAGGCACTCGCCCCACCTCGGATCGCGCCCGCGAGGGGCTGTTCTCCTCCCTGCAGGTCCGCTTCGGCTTCGTCGACGAGGTCGTGCTGGACCTCTTCGCCGGCTCCGGTGCCCTCGGGTTGGAGGCCGCCAGCCGTGGGGCCAAGGAGGTCACCCTGGTGGATAACAGCGACGCGGCGGTGAAGACCATCAAGGACAACGCGCGCGTGGTTCCCGAGGCGAAAGTGCAGGTGGTGGAGGCGAAGGCGTCATCCTTCCTGGCCGGTGCCCCGCGCAACCACTACACGATGGTGCTGGCCGACCCACCGTACGAGCTCACCGACGAGGCAGTCGCAGAAATGGTGCAGGCGCTGATTCCTGTTCTTACTAGTGACGCCGTCGTGGTGGTCGAGCGCAATAGTGCTTCACCCGAAACCGCGTGGCCGCAAGGCTTCGAGCCGACCGGGCAGAAGCTAAAGAAGCGCACCTACGGAATCGCCCGCTTCGACATGGCGATTTGGCGGGGCGAGGGTTAGGTTAGGTGCCATGCGAGTAGTTTGCCCCGGATCTTTCGACCCCATCACGCTGGGTCACTTGGATATCTTCACCCGCGCCGCTGCCAACTGGGAGGAGGTCGTGGTTCTGGTGACCTATAACCCGAACAAGAACGGCCTGTTCACCGCCGAAGAGCGCATCGAGCTGATCGAGAAGTCCATCGCTGCCATCCCCAATGGGCCTAAGAACATTACGGTCGATACGTGGGACAAGCTGCTGGTGGACTACCTGAACGAGAACAATATTCAGGCGATGGTCAAGGGGCTGCGTAGCTCCCTGGACTACGAGTACGAGCTGCCGATGGCGCAGATGAATCAGCGCCTGTCGGGCGCGGAGACGTACTTCCTGCTGACCTCCCCGGAGTACGGCTACGTGTCTTCC
The DNA here is from genome assembly GCF_022346045.1 of Corynebacterium sp. ACRQJ. Lineage (NCBI taxonomy): Bacteria > Bacillati > Actinomycetota > Actinomycetes > Mycobacteriales > Corynebacteriaceae > Corynebacterium > Corynebacterium sp. ACRQJ. The sequence continues at coordinate 29,352 of NZ_JAKRMT010000007.1, forward strand.
ACCTTGTGCAAGGAGGTCGCGAAGTACGGAGGCGACGTCTCCGGGCTGCTGCCGGAGCCGGTTGTCGCGGCGCTGGAGGAGAAGTTCCGCGGCTAGCGCCCGTCAAGGCGTGTCTAAACCTGTAGTTGAGGTCAAGTGATGGCACAGTGGAGGCCATGTACAAGACATTCCAGGGTATGGATGACCTTCAGCAAATGGTGGAGCAGGCCTATGGCGTGCCCATGACCTCCAACTGCATGGTTCCGCGGCGCGAGGTGCTCGACATTCTCGACGAAATGCGCAACGCGATCCCCATTGAGATGGACGACGCGCAGGACGTCCTCGACCACCGCGATGACATTATCGCCGACGCCCAGGACCAGGCCGACGCAACCATCTCCAGCGCCAACTCCGAAGCCGACGCGATCGTGCAGGATGCGCAGGAACGCGCGAACCAGATCCTCCAGGATGCACAGGATCGTGCAACCAACACCGTCGCCCAGGCCGAGGATCAGGCCGACCGCCTGGTCAGCGACGCCCGCCGCGAGTACGAGACGGTCACTACCCGCGCCGCCGACGAAGCTGAGCGCCTGGTCAGCGAAGGTAACGCCAGCTACCAGCGCTCCGTCGACGAAGGCCTGGCCGAGCAGCGCCGCCTGGTTTCTGACTCCGAGGTTGTCCGCAACGCCGAGGCCGAGGCCAACCGCATTATTGAATCCGCCCACGCGGACTCCGACCGCCTGCGCACCGAGTGCGACCGCTACGTCGATTCCACCCTGGCCGAGTTCGAGGACACCCTCACGACCACGCTGCGCACTGTCAACCGCGACCGATCCGCACTGCGCAAGGGCGCTGGTGCCTCCGGATACCAGAACGGCACTGCCGGATACCAGAACGATTCCGACCCCCACGGTTACCGTCAGCAGCGATAGACGGGTAGAAAGAAGGGTATGAGTAACCCCTTCGTTCTTGCAGTCGGCGACATCCCAACTGGACTCAGCGAGCCGGTCGACGCCCAGGGGGCGTCCCCCGTACCGTGGGGCGGCAACATGCTGGGCGTGGCAGAGGGCGCACCCGTCGAAGTTCATGGAACCCTGGCGAACTTGGGCGAGGCAATCATGGCCAACCTGCAGGTCAGCGGCGAGGCCAAGGGAACGTGCTCCCGCTGCCTGCAGGAGCTGTCCACCACCCTGGAGTACTCCATCAGCGACGTCTTCGGCCTGACCCCGGACTTCATCACCGATGACAGCGCCGAGGGCGACGATGCTGAGGACGAGGAAGAGCCGCTGCTGGTGCAGGATAACGCCATCGACATCACCCAGCTGGTCATCGACGAGGCCGGCCTGAACGCACCGTTTAGCCCCGTGTGCGCCGACTTCGGCTCCGAATGCCGCGAGGACACCCCGGCGCCGGACGGCATCAGCGAGGAAGTCGAGGAAGAGGATCGCCCGGACCCGCGCTGGGCCGGCCTGGAGAAGTTCAAGAACCTCTAAAACCCTAAAGAAACTTCAAGAAAGGCAACCCGAAACCACATGGCTCGTAAACGCCGACTGACCGGCGAGGCCGCCCTCAACGCCGCCTATGGCAAGTCCGACCACGCACCGCTGCTGGAGGCGTGGGGCGTGGAGCTGCCCGATGACCTGCTGCGACTGGCGCTGACCCACCGCTCCTTCGCCAACGAAAACGGCCACCTGCCGAACAACGAGCGCCTGGAGTTCCTGGGCGACGCGGTGCTGGGCCTGGCCGTCGCGGAGCAGCTGTACCGCCAGTTCCCGGAGCGCGCGGAATCCGACATCTCGAAGATGCGCTCCGGAGTGGTGAACATGTACGCCCTGGCGGATGTCGCGCGCCGCCTCGGGATGGGCGACTACATCCTGCTCGGCCGCGGCGAGATGCTGACCGGCGGCAAGGATAAGCACTCCATCCTGGCGGACTCCGTGGAGTCCATGCTCGGCGCGATCTATCTGCACCACGGCTTCGAGGTTGCCCGCGCCACGGTGCTGCGCCTGTTCGCAGACAAGATCACCGAGGCTCCCACCACCGGCCTGACGATGGACTGGAAGACCGTGCTGCTGGAGAAGCTCTCCGACATGAAGCTGCCCCTGCCCACCTACGAGGTGCGCGGCGAAGGCCCGGAACACGACAAGACCTTCTATGCCACCGTCACCATCGAAGACCTGGTGACCCACGGCGAAGGCCACACCAAGAAGGTCGCCGAACACGCCGCCGCCAAGCAGGCCGTGCAGAAGCTCAACGAACGTGCCTGAGCTCCCCGAGGTTGAGGTCGTTCGCCGCGGCCTCGAAGAACACCTGGTCGGCCGCCGCTTTACCGACGTCGAGGTCTGTCACCCGCGCGCCGTCCGCTCCGGGGATCCGGAAGTTCTTGTTTCTTTTCTTCGTGACGCCACCGTCACCGCAGTGAAACGCCGCGGAAAATTTTTGTGGTTGGATTTCGGCGAGGACTTCCTGTTGCAAGTGCACCTGGGCATGAGTGGCCAGATGCTCGTGGCCGAGCCCGGCCAGGTGCAATCCCCGCACGTGCGCATCCGGGCGGGACTATCCGATGGGCGTGAGCTGTGCTTCGTGGACCAGCGAACCTTCGGCGAGTGGCGGCTGGAAAAGGCCGTGCCGGATCCGTGGGCAGTGGGGGCCGGGGTGGCGTCACCAAAAAATTTTTTACCCCAGAACGTCAGCCACATTGCTGCCGATCCGCTAGAGGCCGTCTTTGACGCGCAGGCGGTGGTGGAGCGGATGAAGTCCAAGCGCGCGGCGGTGAAGACGGTGCTGCTGAACCAGGAGGTTGTCTCCGGTATAGGAAACATCTACGCCGATGAGGCGCTTTTTCTGGCTGGAGTGCGTCCGCGGCGCAGCGCGGCTCTGCTGAGCAGGCCCACCCTGCACCGGGTGTTGCAGTCAGCGGCGGAAGTGATGGAGCGCGCTCTGGAGCAGGGCGGCACCAGCTTCGACTCGCTGTATGTGAACGTCAACGGTGCGTCGGGGTACTTTTCGCGCTCGTTAAACGTGTACGGGCGCGGCGGTGAACCCTGTAAGAGGTGCGGGGCGCCGATCAAACGGATTGTCTTAGGAGGCCGATCCACGCACTACTGCGCGACGTGTCAGAGGTAGCGGCGAAAGCTTAAAGCTTACTGATCTGCACCGATAGGTGAGGAAAGCAAACATGTCGCAGTTATTTTCTGGCATTGGTTTCGGGTAGATTTCTGCGCATGGAAACAATTGAAAATTTCGTGGCGAATACGCTGAACGAAAATATTTGGAAGATCATCCCCGTCTTCCTGCTCGCAGCCGGCGCCTACTTCGGCATTCGCACCCTGGTGGTGCAGATCCGCATGGTGCCGGACATGTTCCGCTCGGTGAAGGAACCGGCGGTCGGCAAGAGTGGGGAAAACATCTCCGCATTCCAGGCATTCAGCATCTCGGCAGCGTCGCGCGTGGGCACAGGCAACGTGGTGGGCGTGGCTATCGCCATCACCCTGGGTGGCCCGGGCGCGGTGTTCTGGATGTGGGTCGTGGCTTTGGTTGGCGGCGCGACCGCATTCGTGGAGGCCACGCTGGCGCAGCTGTGGAAGTCCCGCGACAAGGATGGCTACGTCGGTGGCCCGGCCTACTACATGACCAAGGGGCTGGGCGCGAAGCCGCTGGCGCTGATCTTCGGCATCGCCATCACCATCACCTATGGCTTTGTGTACAACGCCGTGCAGACCAACTCCATCGCGGAGGCCGCGGGCTCCTCCCTGCACTCCCTGAACCCCAACATCGCGCCCGATGCGACCTGGCTGAAGATCGCTACGGGCCTGCTGGTGGCCGCGCTGACCGCGCTGGTGATCTTCGGTGGTGTGAAGCGCATCGCTAACGCTACCCAGGTGATCGTCCCGCTCATGGCCAGTGCCTACATTCTGTTGGGCGTGATCGTGCTGGCCATCAACATCAGCGAAGTGCCGGCGATGTTCGGCACCATCGTGGAGCATGCCTTGGGCGTCAAGGAGATCGCCGGTGCCACCCTGGGTGCAGCGTTCATGAACGGCATGCGCCGTGGTCTGTTTTCCAACGAGGCCGGCCAGGGCTCTGCACCGAACGCCGCCGCCACCGCGGCAGTATCGCACCCGGTCAAGCAGGGCCTGGTGCAGACCCTGGGCGTGTATTTCGACACGCTGGTGGTTTGTACCATCACGGCCTTCATCATCCTGCTGTCCAACCCGGCCTATGGCGAGGGCGTTCAGACCGCCAACCTGACCCAGAGCGCGCTGTCGGCTCAGGTGGGCGAGTGGGGCACTCACTTCATCACGATCATCCTGTTCTTCCTGGCGTTCTCCTCCGTGCTGGGCAACTACTACCTTGCCCAGGCGAACGTGGAGTACTTCACCAAGTCCAAGACCAAGCTGAACATTTTCCGCGTGCTCGTCGTGCTCTGTGTGTTCGGTGGCGCCATCGGTACCGTCCCGCTGGTCTGGTCTCTGGCCGACACCTTCGCCGCGACGATGGTTCTGATCAACCTCTGCGCCATCGTCCCGCTGGGCGGTGTGGCCATCAAGCTGCTGCGGGACTTCTCCCAGCAGAAGGCCGCGGGCATGGATCCGATCTTCCACCGCGACAGCCTGCCGGAGTTGAAGAACGTCGAGTGCTGGGATGGCACGGACCCGGAGTGCCAGCGCCGCGAGGCTCCCACCGGGGCAACCGCCTAGCTGTTTGATAGCATCAGGCAATGCACTTAAAGTCGTTGACGCTCAAAGGATTCAAGTCCTTCGCGTCCGCGACGACCCTGAAATTAGAGCCGGGTATCTGCGCCGTGGTGGGGCCGAACGGCTCCGGAAAATCCAATGTCGTAGATGCCTTGGCCTGGGTCATGGGGGAGCAGGGCGCTAAGACTCTGCGCGGCGGGAAGATGGAAGACGTCATCTTCGCCGGAACGGGGGATCGCAAGCCGCTGGGACGCGCGGAAGTCACACTGACCATCGACAACTCCGATGGCAAGCTGCCCATCGAATATTCCGAGGTTTCCATCACCCGACGCATGTTCCGCGACGGTGCCTCGGAATACGAGATCAACGGCGCCAAGGCCCGCCTGATGGACATCCAGGAGCTGCTGAGCGACTCCGGCATCGGCCGCGAAATGCACGTGATCGTCGGACAAGGCCGACTATCACAGATCTTGGAATCCCGCCCCGAGGAGCGCCGCGCCTTCATCGAGGAGGCCGCTGGTGTGCTGAAGCATCGGCGTCGAAAAGAAAAGGCGCAACGCAAGCTCGTCAACATGCAGGCTAACCTCGACCGTCTGCACGACCTCACCGACGAGCTGCGCAAACAGCTCGGGCCGTTGGCGCGCCAGGCAGAGGCCGCGCAGAAGGCCTCCGCCGTGCAGGCCACCATCCGCAGCACGCGCGTGCAGCTGGCCGCGCACAAGGTCAAGCAGTTATCCGAGGAGCTCAACGACTCCACGCGCCGCAGCGAAATGCTGGCCGAACAGCGCGCCGAACTACAGGCTGAGCTGGAAGAACACAGCGAGACCCTGGCCGTCACAGAGGAAGAACTGCGCACCGCCCTGGAGGAAGCCGAGGCGGCCAAGAACCTCTGGTACCGGTTGTCCGCGGTGCAGGAGAAGAACTCCGCCACTTTGCGCATCGCCAGCGACCGCGCGGAGCAAGCGCAGGTCGCCGAATGGTCCGGTCCCGACCCACAAGAGCTGCTGGAACGCGCCGAGCGCGCCGCCGAGGAGCAGGCCGAGCTGGAAGAGAACGTGGAGATCGCCGCCGAGAAGCTGGAGACGATCGCCGAGCAGGTCGCCGAGGCCGAGGAGGCTGCCCGCGCCGCAGAACAAGAACACTTCGCCCAGGTCCGCGCCATTGCCGACCGGCGCGAGGGCGTGGTGCGTCTGCTGGCCCAGCATGAAGCCGCCGCCACCCAGCGCGATAACGCCGCCGCGGAGGTCGAGCGCCTGCAAGAAAATGCTGCCGAGCAGCAGGAAACCCTCGACGGCCTGATGGAGGACATCACCGAGGCGGAGGAAGCCCTGCGCGAGACTGAGGCCTCCGGCGGTGACCTGGAGGAAACCCGCGCCCAGGCCGACCGCGAGGCCGCCGGCGCGGAGGAGCGCGCCGAACAGTTGCGCGCCGAGCAGCTGCAGCTGGAGCGAGACATCGCCACCGCCGAAGCCACCATCGCCGCCTGGAAGGACCGGCTGACCCCGACCGACGGCGCTGCGGTGGTCGTCCGCGCCGCCGATAAGGAGGGCATCGCCACTCGCCGCCTGGCCGAGCAGCTGCACATTCATGACGGATGGGGTGCCGCTGCGGCCGCCGTTTTGGGCGATGCGGCGAGCTCGGGAATTGTTGCCCCTCTTTCTGACGCCCTCATCTCCGCCCTCACCGATGCCCGCGAAGGCCGCGCGGTGCTGCTCGACCCGGGAGCTCCGGAAGGGGATGCGAGTGCGACGTTCCGCCTGGATACGGACGTCTCCGCAGGCAAGTGGCTGCTGGACCTGATGGACGTGCCCACCGACCTACTGCGCCCCCTGACCGCCCTGCTAGTGGACGTGGTGGCCGTGGGCAGTGCCGCGGAAGCCCGGAAGGTCGTGGCTGCGGACCCTCGCCTGCGTGCGGTGACGAAGGACGGCTCTGTCTACGGCGCCGGGTGGGTCGCCAGCGGCTCCGGCGGGACCACCCCTGTCGAGTTGGCGGATAGGATCGCGGCGGAGACAGAGGGCGTCACAAAGAAAAAGAAGGAACTCGACGACCTGCAGGCTGCACTCTCCGGTGCGCTCGACGCGGCCAGCGACCTGCGTACCGCGGCGGCTGCGGCGCGCGCGGCGGAACAGGAGCACCGGGCACTGCGCGATGCGGCGGCTAAGCGCCTGAGCGCACTGCAGAAGCAGGGCGAGGCCGCACAACGCCAACTGGAGCGCAGCACCTCCGAACAGCAATCCGCCGAACAGCGCCTGGCAAAGGCCACCGAGGAACTCGACGAGCTGGCCGACCGCGTGGCGCGCGTGGACGACGAGGAGCACACGACCGAGCCCTCTTCGGCCGAGCGAGATGCCGCCGCGCTGCACCTCTCGCAGGTCAAGGCCATGGAGATGGAAGCCCGCCTGGCCCAGCGCACCGCAGAGGAACGCGCGCAATCCACCCGCGGCAAGGCGGAGAACCTGCGCCGGCAGGCTCGCGCAGAAGAAGCTGCGCGCAAGCATCACCAGCAGCAACAGGCCCGCCGGGCAGCCGCCCGCGAGATGGCCACGTGCGTGCGCGAACAGGCCCAGCGCATCGCCGAACGCATCGCCGACGCGCTGGCCACCGCCGAGGCCAACCGCTCGCACACCGAGCAGGCGCACAAGCAGTGGCAATCCACGATGGCACAGCAGCGCGACAAGGTCTCCGCGCTGACCGCGCACCTGGGGCGCATGAACGACAACGCGCACTCCGCCGAGCTGGCACGCACCCAGGCGCAGGTCAAGATCGAGCAGGCGGTGGCCGGCGCGATGGAGCAACTGGGGCTCACCGCCGAGCAGCTCCTGGCCGAGGAACTGCCGGAGAACTTCGACGCGGCCGCCACCAAGGCCGAGCTGAAGAAGGCCGAGAAGGCGCTGAACTCCCTGGGCAAGGTGAACCCGCTGGCGCTGGAGGAGTTCAAGGCGCTGGAGGAGCGCTACAACTTCCTGGCCCAGCAGTTGGATGACGTGGAGCGGGCGCGCAACGACCTGCACGAGGTGATTGCGGACGTGGATGCCACGATCCTGCAGCTGTTTACCGAGGCGTGGCAGGACGTCGAGGCCGCCTTCCCGCAGGTCTTCAGCACCCTGTTCCCGGGTGGTGCAGGTCGCCTGGTGCTCACCGACCCGGACGACATGCTGACTACCGGCATCGAAGTCGAGGCCCGCCCACCGGGCAAGAAGGTCAAGCGCCTGTCGCTGCTCTCCGGTGGCGAGAAGTCCCTGACCGCGCTGGCGATGCTGGTGGCGATTTTCAAGGCCCGCCCGAGCCCGTTCTATGTGATGGACGAGGTTGAGGCTGCCCTGGACGACGTGAACCTGCGGCGGTTGATCGCCCTGTTCGAGGAGCTGCGGAAGGATTCCCAGCTGATCGTCATCACCCACCAGAAGCCCACCATGGACGTAGCCAATGTGCTGTACGGCGTGACAATGCGCGGCGATGGCGTGACCAGGGTGATTTCGCAGAGGATGGCTCCCGAGAAGACCGCCTGACCGGTGACGTAGGATGGTCGCGTGAGTTCTAGCGAGAAGATCCCAGCCAGCGCAGCACCTACCACCAGCCCGATCTCCGACATGCAGGATTCGCTCCTGCCGTGGGCCTCGTCCACCGAGGCGGCTCTGGCCGGAAAGCTGGCCGACGTGGAACTTTTCGTAGAGCTAGACATCGACGGCGACGAGCTGGAGCGCACCAGCCGCTTCTTTGGCACCTTCATCGCCCGCCAAGTCGCCGCCGGTTCCACAGAGGAGGCCCTGCTGCAGGCATGTCCCGCGCTGACGATCGCCACGTTGCTCTCCCGCGCCGCGCGGTTCCATGAGGTCTCGAAACTGCCAGCCGAGTACTGGTACGGCCTTGGTTTGGAGCCGACGCCCACACGTACCCAGCTGATCGAGGGGCGCTTTGGGGAGCTACTTTCCGCCGCTGGGCTGGATCCCATGGATGCGGTATCCGGCGGGCCGGACGGGGAGCTCGGGCGCCTGTTTGCCCACGTGGGGATCGCCTCTGACTGGGTGCCGGAGCTGATCGAGCTGGTGGATAACCGCCGGGCGGACAGCGAAGACAGTGGGGACAGTGGGGAGGGGGCCGAAGCCGCCGACATTGCGCGGGCAGTTGTGGCCGAGCTGGCCGACGAACCGCGCCAGGTAGGTCCGCTGTGTGCCACCTTGCCGGAGGCGGCGGTGAAGCTGATCGCCCCGATCGTGGAGATCGTCTCCCACGCCGCCGCGCACCCGGACTCCTGGGAGTACACGCTTCCCGCCGTGGAACTGCCCGCACTCATCCTGGAGGATGTGATTGAAGAGCTGCGGGAAAGGCCGGTGGGCACGCAGGATCGGCGTCACAGTGTGGGCGTGGCACACCGCGAAGACCAACCACGCCTGCAGCTAGATACGCTGCGCCAGCGCGTGGTTCTGCGCCTGCCCTCGCAGCCCCTGGAGAGCGAGGGGAAGGTGCACACCGAGGTGCGCTGGCGCCTGGACTTCGACGGCGAACCCGCAGCCTTCCGCACCATGCACGCGGACAACGCAGGAAGGGCCGTGACCGAGATCCTGGACATTCCCGTGCGCCAGCCGCTGCGCAAGGTCAGCGTGCGCAACGCCAACGACGGCCAGCACTGGCAGCTGCCGCTGGTGGATACCGAGGACCCGGTGCTGGTGTTCACCATCCGCGGCACGGACCTGACCGACCGGGTTTCCCTGCACCACGAGCAGGTGTACGTGGTCGTTCCCGCCGAGACTTCCGCCGTGGATCCTGTGACCGGGGCGGACATCCCGGTGCTGGAAGAACAGCCGATGAAGAGCTGGAACGGCTGGGTCATCCGCCGGCTGGACTTAAGCGAATCTTTGAGCCTGCACATCGCCAAGCCGGGTGAGCGCAGCCCGTCCATGGCCGGAGTGCGTGCCGTAGATCCGCGCCAGCGCGCCCAGTTTGTGGAGCCCGACGATGTGGTGGGTGGCGTGGAGACCACCTCCGGCAAGGTGATCCACTCCCAGAGCCTGCAGGTGGAATTCCCGCCCACGATTTCCGGCGCGGACGAGATCTGGTACCTGTCTGTCTCCGCTTATGCTGGCCCCGGGGAGACCGGCGAGGCCGTCTCCGACGAGGAACCGCTAGAGGTACCCGCGGAGGGCGGCGTGTTCGACGTCTTCGACCCCGAGGCGTGGGATAGCCCGTGGGTGGGCGAGTACCTGGTGCGCCTACGCGGCCCCCGCAACGAATCCTTCCGCCACGAATACGCACTGGTAGAGGGACTATCCCTGGAGATGGAATTCGGCGGGCCCAGCACCCAAACGCGCCTGCCGATGGCCGGGGGACTAAGCCCCGTGACGGTCCGCCTGCTGCCGGGGGAGAAGCCCTTCGAGAAGATCCCGCCCCAGAAGCTGGGCCCCACCGACCGCTTCAGCACCACCGTCGTGCAGACCGACGCGGGCGACGCGCTGCCCATCATCGTCAAGCCCTCCCGCCTGCGCTACCAGCTGACGATGCAGGGGGAGGACCCGATGTGGCGCACCGACCCCATCGAAGTCTCCGCCCGTTCCATCGACACGCAGACCCGCTTCCGCGTACGCCCCGGCTTCCGCCCCGGCATGGGCTCCAAGGCGGAGAACCTGGCGCTGATGGACGACGCCCGCGTGGTGATCCGCAACCACCACGGCTCGCCCGTGCGCACCCTCAAGCTGGAAACGATAGACGAGGTCACCTGGTTCGTGGACCTCGCCAGCGCCGCCGGGTCCCTGGCCACACTGACCTCCGGAGCAATCGAGCTGGAGTTCGTGGAGGACCGCCGCGTAAGCGTGCGCCTGGCCCGCATCGTGCCCGGGTTCGACTACACAGCCTCCGTCGACGGGGACGCCCTGTTCATCCACGGCGAGGACGAATCCGAAGAGACCCCGGTGCAGTTCGGCGCGCCGGGCGCCGGCGCGTGGGTCTGGCCCATCACCGCGCCCTGGCAGGCCGCATACTTCGTGGAGCTGCAAGCTACGCCCAGTGCTGCAGGCACCCTAGATCAGGGCACTCTAGCCCAGGGCACACTGCCCGCCGAGCTCGTGGGCGCTGGCCCCTTGAGCGTGCAGCTGTTCGGCCGCGACCGCTTCAACTACCTGCGGGCCCCCGTCGCCGCGGGGCAGCACAGCGCCGTCGCGCAGGCCGAAGGTTACTTCGGAGCCTCCAAGGAAGACGCCGACACCGACCCGTGGGTGCAGCTGGCCGCCTTCCTGGCAGGCGAATCCGAAGAGCTCCCCAGCGATACCGCCACGCTTTCCACCCTCTGGGACGTACAGGCCGGCTGGCTGCGCGGACGCTTCGACGTGCTGGACAACCTGCGCACCGCGCTGACGAACAACCCGCGGGAATCCGTCCACGCCATGTCGCAGTCCCTGGTTCCCGCCGCCGACCGCCCCGCGCAGTTCATCCTCTCCGGCCTGGTGCACTCCACCCTGGTGGGGGCCGAAGCCGAGCGTTCGAACACCCCGTGGATCGCAGCCCTCGAGATCCTGGGGGACATGTCGCTGGTTGACCCTGAAGGGGCGTCAGAAGAAAAAGAACAAGACAAGCGCTTGCGGCAGGAGCTCAAAAAGGTCGCCGGGCAACCCGCCGTGCAGACCGTCGATACCGGCCGCGACGTGTCCCTGGATACGGCGTGCATCGATAGCACCACCGTGCAGATCGCGCACATGGATCCGGCACAACAGAAGGCCGTGCTGGACATGTTCTTCGGCAAGGCCGGAGTGGTGCCGGGCGCGCTGAGCGAGGAAAACAGCCGCCTTATCGCAGTGTTCGAGACCTTCAACAAGCGCGCCGAACTCTCCGAGCTGCTGGGCGACCCGGAGCTGATGAAGACCGCCGTCACGCTGCTGCGCAAGGTGAAGGCCGCCAACCGGCAGCTGTACCTCTCCGCGCGCGTGCGCTTCGACCGGCTGGAGGGAGTGGATACCGACACTCCGGAAAACCGCTGGGCGCTGGCGCCCGTGATCTCCATGGTGTTCGCCCTGGCCACCCGCATGTACGCGCACAAGAAGATGTCCAGCCTGGGCAAACTGCTCAGCGCCTACCCAGGATGGGCGGCCATGGCGCGGCTGGTGCCGGACCTCGTGACCGGAGACATCGTCATGGCAGATGCCATGGTCCGCGGCGTGTTCGGGCCGACTGTCTGACCATGAGTCGGCATTAGCCACGAAGTTCTGATTCACTGGAAGCTATGAATAGTGTTTTGATGTGGGTCCTCATTGGACTTTTGGTTCTCGTCATTGTCGTGGCGATTCTCGTTGTTCTGGGGCTGCGCCGGAACAAGGCAAAGCAGGTTTCCTTCGAGAAGAAGGAAGAGATCGAGCAGAAGAAGCCCAGCAGTGGCGATTACAAGGCTCAGGGCGGGTTTAACTTCACCGCCGGTGGTGGCGCCGGAGCTGGTGCCGCCACTGCCGAAAAGCAGCCAGAACTGCGCCCTGACCAGGAGCTGAAGAAGCCGAAGGGAACCCCGAAGGCAACCCCAGAGGCAACCCCGGAGCCAGAAGCGACCCCCGAGCCTAAGGCGACCCCGGAACCGGAGCCGACCCCGGAACCAGAGGCTGCCCCCGAGCCGGAAGCAACCCCCGAGCCCGAGCCAACTCCCGAACCAGAGGCTCCGAAGGCCGCCCCGGCCCCGGCGCCCACGCCCAAGCCAGAGCCGGTGGAGGAGCCGGAACCTGTCGCTGAGCCCGAGCCTGAACCGGAGGTTGAGCCGGAACCCGAACCCGAGCCGACGCCCGAGCCGGAAGTTGAGCCCGAGCCGGAAGTTGAGCCCGAGCCGGAACCCGAACCAGAACCAGCTCCCGCGGAACAGCGCGAGGAGATCGCGCCCGTCCAGGGCCGCCTTGGCAAGCTGCGCGGCCGCATGTCCAAGTCCCAGAATGTCATCGGCCGTGGCGTGCTCGGCATCCTCAGCGCCGGCGACCTCGACGAGGACGCATGGGAGGAGATCGAAGACACCCTCCTCATGGCCGACCTGGGTACCCCAACCACGATGAAGGTCGTCGACGACCTGCGCGAGCGCATCGCCATCAATGGCGTTTCCAGCGAGGAAGAAGCCCGCGGCATGCTCCGCGAGGCGCTGATCGACGCCTGCAAGCCGGACATGGACCGCTCCATCAAGGCCATGCCCTACGAGGGCAAGCCAGCCGTGATCATGGTGGTGGGCGTCAACGGAACCGGCAAGACCACCACCACCGGCAAGCTCTCCCGCGTGCTCATCGGCATGGGCCACAAGGTTCTGCTCGGCGCGGCGGATACGTTCCGTGCGGCTGCGGCTGACCAGCTGGAGACGTGGGGGCGTCGAGTGGGGGCAGAAACGGTACGCGGCGCAGAGGGCGCAGACCCAGCCTCCGTTGCTTTCGACGCAGTGGCGAAGGGCATCGACTCCGGCGTGGACGTCGTCCTGGTCGATACCGCCGGCCGCCTGCACACCAGTGTGGGCCTGATGGACCAGCTGGGCAAGGTCAAGCGCGTGGTGGAGAAGAAGGCGAAGGTCGACGAGGTGCTGCTGGTGCTGGACGCGACCGTGGGCCAGAACGGCCTCATGCAGGCGCGCACGTTCCGCGAGGTCGTGGACATTTCCGGCGTGGTGCTCACCAAGCTCGACGGCACCGCAAAGGGCGGCATCGTCTTCCAGGTGCAGGAAGAACTCGGCGTGCCGGTGAAGATGGTGGGCCTCGGCGAGGGCGCGGACGACCTGGCCCCGTTCGAGGTCGAAAGCTTCGTCGATGCACTGCTGGGGTAGAAAATAAGCCCCTTCGGACAGCAAAAATTAAAAAATTTACGTAAATAGCCCCGTATGCGTGCAGCGTACGGGGTTATTCGCGTTGTCCGGCTAAAAAGTCGGTGATCTGCGTCTCAGAAAATTTTTTCTTTCCTGAATGCGAGTTTTCAGCATTTTATTCTTTGCAGCACAAGTGCTGAGGCTCACAGATATGGATGTGAAAAATGACCCCAGATCAACTTGTACTGACCTCCGGAAATTCGGCTTGGATGCTCATCAGCGCGTCGCTGGTTCTGGCTCTGATCGTTGGTAAGCGCGCGGGCTTCCCCTCCAAGGTGGGCCGCCCGCACAACCTGCCGATGGTGATGCTCGGTGCCGCACTGCTGTGGTTCGGTTGGTACGGCTTCAACGGCGGCTCCGCCTTCGCTGCCGACGGCATGGCTGGTCTGGCCTGGATCAACACCACGGTCGCTGCCGCGGCCGCGATGCTCGGCTGGATGCTCTGTGAAACTATTCGCGACCGCGCCGCTACCTCCCTGAGCATCGCCTCTGGCGCCGTGGCAGGTCTGGTGACGATCACCCCGGCGGCTGGAACGTTGACGCCCCTAACTTCCATCGTCATTGGATTCATAGGTGGCGTCATCGCCTGCATGGCAATCGGTCTCAAGTACCGTTTCGGCTACGATGACTCCCTTGATGTCGTGGGTGTGCACCTGGCTGCAGGGCTGTGGGGCACGGTGGGCCTGGCGCTGCTGTCGAAGGACAACGGTGTGTTTACCGGCGCCGAGTTCGCGGCGGACTTTGTGCCGAAGGTAAAGCTAGAGATCGTGGCGGCAGACGCCTCGGTGGATAGCATCGTCGACGCGATTGTCGGCGCCGCCTGCACAGGAAAGATTGGCGATGGCAAGATCTGGATCACTCCGGTGGACGTGGTGATCCGCGTGCGCACCGGCGAGCGCGGAGAGGATGCGCTATAAAACGGCGCTGTAAAACACCGTAAAACACCGGTGAAATGTGACTGTCGTGTAGGCCACTGGCTAAGCTAGGGGAGTTATAAACCAACCTCCGATACCTACAAGGGAGCACTAAGTAGTGTTTGAGTCTTTGTCAGACCGCCTGCAATCTGCCATGAAGGGCCTTCGTGGCAAGGGCAAGCTGTCCGAGGCTGATATTAATGCCACCGCGCGCGAGATCCGCCTTGCGCTGTTGGAGGCAGACGTATCCCTCCCGGTGGTGCGCGCCTTTATTAAGCGCATCAAGGAGCGCGCCGCCGGGGCAGAGGTATCCGAGGCGCTGAACCCGGCCCAGCAGGTCATCAAGATCGTCAACGAGGAGCTCAAGGAGATCCTCGGTGGTGAGACCCGCCGGCTGAACCTGGCTAAGCACCCGCCGACAGTCATCATGCTGGCCGGTCTGCAGGGTGCCGGTAAGACCACCCTGGCCGGCAAGTTGGCCCTGCACCTGGCCAAGCAGGGCCACACTCCCATGCTGGTGGCCTGTGACCTGCAGCGCCCGGGTGCGGTGCAGCAGCTGCAGATCGTCGGCGAGCGCGCCGGAGTAAAGACTTTCGCCCCGGATCCGGGCACCAGCCTGGATTCCCACGACCACGAAATGGGTACCAGCCACGGTGATCCCGTCGACGTCGCGCAGCGCGGTATCGAGGAGGCTTACCGCAGCCAGCACGACATCGTCATCATCGATACCGCGGGTCGCTTGGGCATTGACGAGGAACTCATGCGCCAGGCGCGCAACATTCGCGATGCGGTGGAGCCCGACGAGGTGCTCTTTGTTATTGACGCCATGATCGGCCAGGATGCCGTTACTACGGCCGAGGCGTTCCGCGATGGCGTGGACTTCACGGGTGTCGTCCTGACGAAGCTGGATGGTGACGCCCGCGGTGGTGCTGCGCTGTCGATCCGTGAGGTCACCGGCAAGCCGATCCTGTTCGCCTCCACCGGCGAGAAGCAGGAAGACTTCGACGTCTTCCACCCGGATCGCATGGCCAACCGCATCCTCGGCATGGGTGACGTGCTCACCCTGATCGAGCAGGCCGAGCAGGTTCTGGACGCCGAAAAGGCCGAAGATTCCGCCATGCGCATGGCCTCTGGCGACCTGACGCTGGAGGACTTCCTCGAGCAGATGCTGATGATCCGCAAGATGGGGCCCTTGGGCAACATCCTGAAGATGATGCCCGGCGGCTCCCAGATGTCGAAGATGGCCGACATGGTGGATGAGAAGGAACTGGACCGCATCCAGGCCATCATCCGCGGCATGACTCCCGCCGAGCGCCAGGACCCGAAGATCCTGAACGCCTCCCGCCGCAAGCGCATCGCCAACGGTTCTGGCGTGAGCGTTTCCGACGTGAACAAGCTGGTCGACCGATTCTTCGAGGCCAAGAAGATGATGGGCAAGATGGCCGGTCAGTTCGGTATGGGCGGCCGGTCTGCGACCAAGAAGCAGAAGGTGCACCGCAAGGGCAAGAAGGGCAAGAACGCCAAGAACAAGAACCGCAAGAACATGCGCCGGAACATGGGCGGCGGCCAGGGGATGCCAGGTATGCCCGGCATGCCTGGGATGCCGGGCATGGGCGGCGGAATGCCCAGCATGAAGGATCTGGAGAAGATGCAGGAGCAGCTTCCCCCGGGCTTCGAGGGCATCGACCTGTCGAAGATGAACTTCCCGAAGAAGTAGCCGGCACTGCCAGCAGGGGATTTGGTTCCCGCGGGCACCGGCTACTACACTTATGCAGGTTGTCTGTGTAACACCGTCCCCGACCACGGTCGGCCGGTGGTCACGCGCAGCAAAAATACGAAGGGTTGAACCGGCTCCGGCCAGAAAAATTTTTTCAGCGGATTTTCCGCAGAAATTTTTCGCGGAGTGTCTGAACTGCCCAGTGACCAACTAGAAGAAAAGGAGCCATCACATGGCCGTCAAGATTAAGCTGCAGCGCCTGGGTAAGATCCGTACCCCGGAGTACCGCGTCGTCGTTCAGGATGCACGCACCAAGCGTTCCGGAAAGATCATCGAGAACCTGGGCATCTACCAGCCGACCCAGGAGCCTTCCCTGATCCAGATCGACTCTGAGCGCGCACAGTACTGGCTGGGCGTCGGCGCACAGCCGACCGAGCCGGTTCTGGCTCTGCTGAAGGTCACCGGCGACTGGCAGAAGCACAAGGGCATCGAGGGCGCCGAGGGCACCCTGAAGGTAGCCGAGGAGAAGAAGTCCAAGCTGGACCTGTTCAACGAGGCTCTGGCTGAGGCTGCTGATGGCCCGACCGCTGAGGCCATCACCGAGAAGAAGCGCAAGGCCAAGGAAGAGGCAGAGGCTAAGGCCGCTGCTGAGGCTGCCGCTGAGGAAGAGGCTGCTGCCAAGGCAGCTGAGGAAGCCGAGAAGGCCGAGGCCGCTGAGGCTGACTCCGAGGGCGAGGCAGAGGCTGAGGCCGAGTCTGCAGAGTAAGGGGGCGGCGGTACGAACCGCCACCTGATTCCTAACCCCAGGTTGAGTAGTTGCTGCTCACCTGGGGTTTCTGTATTTGTAGGGTGGATTTCAAGTTGTCTTTCACGCTATCCGTTGCGGCGATTGCCCCCGGAACGCACCACTTGAATGTGTTGTTAGTCATGGGGAGTAGACTAAATGACTGTCATCACAGGTCGGTCGCACGCCGACCATTTGGTTTTCGCGAGAGGCAAAGAAGGCATCCTCAATGAACGTCGAAGAAACCGTCAGCGGTTACTACCAGCAGATTATTCAGCGCAACGCGGGGGAGCCAGAGTTCCACCAGGCTGTTTCGGAAGTGCTGGATAGCCTGACGTACGTCCTGAAGAAGGACGATCACTACGCAAACTACGCACTCATCGAGCGCATGTGCGAGCCGGAGCGGCAGGTCATCTTCCGCGTCCCGTGGATCACCGACGAGGGTGAGGTGCGCGTGAACCGCGGTTTCCGCGTGCAGTTCAACTCCGTGCTCGGCCCCTACAAGGGCGGCCTGCGCTTTCACCCGTCGGTGAACCTGGGCATCATCAAGTTCCTCGGCTTCGAGCAGATCTTCAAGAACTCCCTAACCGGCCTGCCGATCGGCGGCGCAAAGGGTGGCTCGGACTTCGACCCGAAGGGCAAGTCGAACCGAGAGATCATGTCCTTCTGCCAGTCTTTCATGACGGAGCTGCACACCCACATCGGCGAGGAGGTCGACGTTCCCGCCGGTGACATCGGCGTGGGCGGTCGCGAAATCGGTTACCTGTTTGGCCAGTACCGCCGTATGACGAACCGCCACGAGTCCGGCGTGCTCACCGGCAAGGGCCTGACCTGGGGCGGCTCCCTGGTCCGCACCGAGGCCACTGGCTATGGCACCGTGTACTTCACTCAGGAAATGATGGGTGCCCACGACGATCGCTTCGACGGTGCCAAGGTCATCGTCTCCGGTTCCGGTAACGTCGCCATCTACGCTGCTCAAAAGGCCCAGGAGCTCGGGGCAACCGTCGTTGCCATGTCTGATTCCTCTGGCTATGTGTGCACCCCCGAAGGCGTGGACATCGAACTTCTGAAGGACATCAAGGAGGTGCGCCGCGCCCGCCTGTCCGACTACGCCAAGGAGACCGACGGCGTGACCTACCACGAGGGCGGCAACATCTGGGAGGTTGAGGCCGACGTGGCTCTGCCGTGCGCCACCCAGAACGAGCTGGACGGCGAGGCGGCCATCATGCTCGCCGACAATGGCTGCCGCTACGTCGCCGAGGGCGCCAACATGCCGTGTACCCCGGAGGCCATCGAGGTCTTCCGCAAGCGCAAGATCTTCTTCGCCCCGGGCAAGGCCGCCAACGCCGGTGGTGTGGCTACCTCCGCGCTGGAGATGCAGCAGAACGCCTCCCGCGATTCCTGGACCTTCGACTACACCGATAGGCGCCTGCGCGACATCATGCGTGGAATCTTCAAGCGTTGCGATAGGACAGCTCGCGAGTACGACCGGGAAGACGATTACGTTCTCGGCGCCAACATCGCCGGCTTCCGCAAGGTTGCAGATGCAATGCTGGCACAGGGTGTTATCTAGCCTATGGAGTTGCAGATCGGCCGGGTGATCAAGCCCCACGGCGTGCGGGGAGAGGTGGTCGTCGATCCCACGACGGACACCCCCGAACAGCGCTTCGCCACCGGCGAGGTTCTGAAAGGTAAGCAGGCGGGCAAGGAGCTGTCCTTGACCGTCCGTTCCTTCCGCCCGCACCAGGGGCGCCTGCTGGTCACCTTCGAGGAGGTCGCCGACCGCACGGCCGCCGAGTCCCTGCGCGGCGTGCGCTTCTTCGCTGCCCCCGTGCACGATGAGGACGACGACGGTTTCTACGACCACGAACTCGAGGGCCTCACCGCCTACCTCCTCGCCCCCGGCACGGATCTGGAGGGCGACGAGATCCAGCTCGGCGATCTGGTAGGGGAGGTCGTCGCCGTTGAGCACACTCCGGCCGGGCAGTTGCTCGTTATTCTTATTGACGCCGAGTCCCAGCTGCCGACCGCCGGCAAGGAAGTGCTCGTTCCCTTCCGCCACCAGATTGTCCCGGTGGTGGACTTGGAGGAGGAGATCCTCGTACTCACCCCGCCCGAGGGACTTTTGGAGCTGAGCTAGTTTTGCGCCTAGACGTAGTAACGATCTTCCCCGAATATTTAGAGCCGCTGCGCCACGCGCTGCTGGGCAAGGCCATTGAGCAGGGCATCCTAAGCGTTGGCGTGCATAATCTGCGCGCCTGGACCAGTGACGTCCACCAGTCGGTGGATTCCACCCCGTGCGGCGGTGGCCCTGGCATGGTGATGAAGCCCGAGGTCTGGGGGCCGGCTCTCGATGACGTCGCGGCGAGCACCGGCCCGGCGGCCACGGTCAGCGACCTGGAGAGCTCCGCGGAGCACAAGCGCAACCTGCTGCCAGCCACAAGCGACAGCGATGCTGAGCGTTTAGGTGAGGAAGCGGGTGGCGTCACAAAACCTCTGCTTATTGTCCCTACACCCGCAGGAAAACCGTTCACCCAAGACATGGCAGAACGGTGGAGCACCGAAGAACACGTCGTGTTTGCCTGCGGCCGCTACGAAGGTATCGACCAGCGAGTGGTGGAGGACGCACAGAACCGCTACCGCGTGGAAGAAGTCAGCATTGGCGACTATGTGCTGATCGGCGGGGAAGTCGCAGTGCTGGTCATGGCCGAGGCGATGGTGCGGCTGATCCCCGGCGTGCTGGGCAACCAGGCCAGCCACCAGGAGGATTCCTTCCAGGACGGGCTGCTGGAAGGCCCCAGCTACACGCGCCCCCGGCAGTGGCGCGGGCTGGACGTGCCGGACGTGCTGTTTAGCGGCAACCACGCGAAGATTGCGCAGTGGCGGCGCGAACAATCCCTCGCCCGAACCAAAAAAATACGCCCGGATCTGCTGGATAACGTGGAGCTATCCAAGGCAGATCGGGCGTATCTGGACGGGTTAGAGCCCTAAACCCTTAGTGGTCAGCGCCCGGGATGGCGTTGACGTGATCGCGGGGCTCTTCGCCCTCTGCGTACAGCGGCATGTCCTGCTTAGCGTGGTAGAAGGGGATGTCGATCGGATCCAGGGGCTTGTCGCCCTTGATCAGGTCGGCGGCCTTCTCCGCCAGCATGATGACCGGGGCGTAGATGTTGCCGTTGGTGATGATCGGCATGACCGAAGCGTCGGCGATGTACAGGCCCTCAACGCCGTGGACCTGCATGGTCTCCGGGTCGACAACGGCCATCTCGTCGTCCGCCGGGCCCATCTTGGCGGTGCAGGACGGGTGCAGAGCAGTCTCTGCGTCGTTGCGTACCCACTCCAGGATCTCCTCGTCGGTCTCCACGGCAGCGCCGGGGGAGATCTCGCCGTCGGTGAACTCCTTCATCGCCGGGGTATCCAGCAGCTTGCGGGAAGTGCGCACGGCCTCGACCCACTCGCGACGGTCCTGGTCGGTGGCCAGGTAGTTGAACAGGATCTCCGGCTTGTCCTTCGGGTCGTTCGACTTGATGTGCACGTGGCCCTTGGTGTCGGAGTACATCGGGCCGACGTGGAACTGGAAGCCGTGCTCGCCCTCCGGCTGGGAACCGTCGTAACGGATCGCCATTGGCAGGAAGTGGAACATCAGGTTCGGGTAGTCCTCGTTCTCGTTGGAACGGGCGAAGCCGCCGGCCTCGAAGTGGGAGGATGCTACCGGGCCGCGGCGGGTCAGCAGCCACTGGAGGCCGATGAACGGGCGGTTGATCATCTTGTAGTACGGCTGGGAGCTCACCGGCTGGGTGCAGTTGTACTGCACGTAGACCTCGAGGTGGTCCTGCAGGTTGTTGCCCACGCCGGGCAGGTGCTTCTTGACCTCGACGCCAGCCTTTTCCAGCACCTCGCGGTCACCAATGCCGGACAGTTCCAGCAGCTGCGGGGTGTTGAAGGCGCCGCCACAGAGGATGACCTTGTCGGCGAAGACGCGGTGGGTCTGGCCCTTCCACTGGTACTCCAGGCCTACAGCCTTGCCATTTTCGATGATTACCTGCGTGGTGTAGGCGCGAGTGCGCACGTCCAGGTTCTTGCGGTTCATGACCGGGTGCAGGTAGGCGCGAGCAGCGGAGAGGCGCTTGCCGCCCAGGATGTTGCGGTCGAAGGGAGCGAAGCCCTCCTGGCGGTAGCCGTTGACGTCGTTGGTGAGGTTGTAGCCAGCCTGCTGGACGGACTTGAAGAAGGCCTGGAACAGCGGGCTGGTGGCCGGGCCGCGGGTTAGCTTCAGCGGGCCGTTGTGGCCACGGCGCGGGTCGTTAGCGTCGGCGCCCAGAGCGGTTTCCATCTTGTTGAAGTAGGGCAGAACGTGGCTCCAGCCCCAATTGGACATGCCGGGCAGGTTGCCCCACTTCTCGTAGTCCATCGGGTTGCCGCGCTGGAAGATCATGCCGTTGATGGAGGAGGAGCCACCCAGCACCTTGCCGCGGGCGTGGTAGATACGACGGCCGTTCATCTCCGGTTCTGGCTCGGATTCGTACTGCCAGTCGTAGTGCTTGTCGCCGATGGGGAAGGAAAACGCCGCCGGCATGTGGATGAACAGATCCCACAGGGAATCCGGGCGACCGGCTTCCAGGACCATGACGTCCTTGGTGGAGTCTTCGGAGAGTCGGTTGGCCAATACGGAGCCAGCGGATCCGCCGCCGACGATGACGATGTCCCGACGACGGTCTTCGATTACCTGGCCTTTGGTGTCGTTCTTCTTTCCTGGAATCAGCTTGTCGATGAAGCTCATCTATTCACTCGCCTCCTAGTTAAATGACTGAACGTTTACTAGTATGCCATTTTCTTTTTTAATTCGCTAGATAGCAGGTAAAAGGCATCATTAAACCACCTCACTAGTGAGGCAGTAATTAACACCTATGTGAGGGGGAATGCTGGCAAATTAGAATGACCTGTGTACTCTAGGAAATTGTATTTCTGAGAAAATGAACTCCCTTTGGCGAGGAAGCGATCGTGGAGAACAAGAGGAGAATTACATGACAAATCCCGAAAACGACCATCAGCCGGAGGCGGCCGAAAGCACCTCTCGGCGCATCGGGAGCAGGAAAAACAGCTCTGCTCCACGAGTGATCGTCGGCTCTTTTGATGTTAACGACCGTGATAGCTATTCGCCGGGTGAAGTTACGGACCCCAAGCCCAACTGGCCCGTCTTCATCGTTTCGGCACTCGGCATCCTGGCCGTCGCCCTCTACGCTTTCTTCGGCCGCGAGCAGGCCAAGGACACTCTGGGCACCGTCACCAGCTGGATCTCCACGAACCTCGGTTGGTTCTACATCGTCACCGCGACGGTCGCTGTGATCTTCGTCCTAGTGGTCGCCTTCTCGAAGTCGGGCAACATCCGCCTGGGGCCGGATCACTCCCGCCCACAGTTCCGCCTCTTTTCTTGGTCGGCGATGCTCTTCGCCGCCGGCATCGGCGTGGACCTGATGTTCTTCGCCGTCGCGGAGCCCGTCACCCAGTACATGGCACCGCCGGTAGGTGAGGGGCAGACCCGCGAGGCTGCAGAGCAGGCCGTCGTGTGGGCGCTGTTCCACTATGGCGTGACCGGCTGGGCTCTGTATGCCCTGATGGGCATGGCTTTTGGCTACTACGCCTACCGCCTGAACATGCCGCTGGCCATCCGCAGCGCCCTGTACCCGCTGATCGGCAAGCGCATCCACGGCCCCATCGGCGGCGCAGTGGACATCGCCGCTGTGCTGGGCACCGTTTTCGGCATCGCGGCTTCCCTGGGCATCGGCGTGGTGCAGCTGACCTACGGCCTGCACCTCATCTTCGGTTGGGATCAGGGCGTGGCCGTCCAATCCGGCCTGATCATCTTCGCCGTCGGCATCGCCACCCTGTCCGCCATCTCCGGCGTGGACAAGGGCATTAAGCGCCTGAGTGAGATCAACGTGTTGCTCGCCATCGGCCTGGTCCTCTATGTCACCGTCACGGGCCAGACTGCCTTCCTTCTTGACGCCCTCGTGATGAACATCGGCGACTATGTGTCCTCCTTCCCGGGCATGACGATGGACACGTTTGCCTTCTCCGAGGACCCGGAGGCCACCAAGGCATGGATGGGCGCGTGGACGCTGTTCTTCTGGGCCTGGTGGGTAGCCTGGGCGCCCTTCGTCGGCCTGTTCCTGGCCCGCATTTCCCGCGGCCGCACCTTGCGCCAGTTCGTCGTCGGCGTACTGACCATCCCGTTCCTGTTCATCCTGCTGTGGATGAGCCTGTTCGGAAACACCGCCCTGAAGCGCGTTGTCGGTGGCGACATGGATTTCGCCAACAACACCATGGAAACTCCGGAGCAGGGCTTCTACGCACTGCTGCAGGACATGAACGGCGGCGCGGTGCTGATCGTCCTGTGCACCATGATTGGCCTGCTTCTGTACATCACCTCCGCCGACTCCGGTGCGCTGGTGACCGCCAACTTCACCTCCAAGATCGAGGATTCCCGCCAGGACGGTGCCAAGTGGTCCCGCATCTTCTGGGCCGTGCTGGTCGGCTTGCTGACCCTGGTCATGCTGCAAGTTAACGGCGTCGAAACAGTGCAGCTGGCAACCATCGTGATGGGCCTGCCGTTCACGATCGTGATCTACCTCATCATGTTCGGACTGTGGCGCTCCCTGCGCCTGGAGAGCTACGCCACCGAGGCTCGCAGCATCTCGCTGCACAGTGCTATGTCCGGCCGCTCCGGCGCGGGCGGGGATAAGCAGTCCTGGCGCAAGCGTCTGTCGCGCGCCTCCACCTGGCCTAGCCAGGCCAAGGCCAACGAGTACCTCACCAAGGTGGCGCAGCCTGCGCTGGAGGCCGTCGCACGCGAGCTGAAGGACGAGGGCATCGACACTACGCTGGTGGCTGCCGACGTCCCGAACCTGCCCGTGAACCAGTTGGACCTCACCATCCACCTGGGTGAAGAGCAGGACTTCCGTTACCAGATCTACCCCCTGGAGCACCCGGTGCCGAGCTTCACCCGCAGCACTAACAATGGGGAGAACTACTACCGACTCGAGGTCTTCGACAACACCGGCTCGCTGGGCTACGACATCTACGGCTACACCACGGAGCAGCTGATCGATAACGTCCTGGACCTCTACGAGCGCCACCTGGAGTTCCTGCACATGCAGCGCGACCTGCCGGGCACCTCCGACATGTCCGACGGCGCGGATCCCGTGCGCACCTGGACCGAAGACTAAAAGCTGGACCAACTGGACCGACCAACTGGACCAAAAGGTCAAATACAGAAAGCGAGAATCACAACCATGAACGCTGTACTGTTCGACCCCACCACCTGCGAACTGCTGGCCGGGGTGCACAAGAACGAGGGCGCTCCCGCCTCGCTGTTCATCAACGGCGAGTGGGTAGCGGCTGAAAAGGGCGAGACCCGCACGATCACCAACCCCGCCGATAACTCCACCGTGGGCTTGGTGTCCGAGGCCTCCGACGAGGACACGAACAAGGCCATCGCCGCTGCCCGTGCCTCCTTCGACTCCGGCGTGTGGGCCGACGTGCCCGCCGCCGAGCGCGGCAAGCTCCTGCTACAGGTCGCAGACAAGATCCGCGAGAACAAGGATGCCTTCGCCCGCGCCGAGTCCGCCGACACGGGCAAGCGCCTGGCCGAGTCCGAGATCGACATGGACGACATCGCCAACTCCTTCGAGTACTTCGGTACTCTCGCCCAGCACCAGGCCGGTCGCGTCGTGGACCCGGGCGATGCAAATGTTCGCTCTCGTATTGACGCCGAACCGGTAGGCGTATGCGGCCTGATTACCCCGTGGAACTACCCGCTGCTGCAGGTGGCCTGGAAGGTCGCCCCGGCTCTGGCCGCCGGCAACTCCTTTGTGCTGAAGCAGGCGGAGCTCACTCCGCACACCGCCATGATGCTGATGACGGTCCTGGATCAGCTGGGCCTGCCGGCTGGCGTGGCCAACCTGATCACCGGCGCAGGCGCCAACTGCGGCAACCCGCTGTCGCAGAGCCCGGATGTGGATATGGTCAGCTTCACCGGTGGCCTAGTCACCGGCAAGCTGATCGCCCGCAACGCGGCGGAGACCGTCAAGCGCGTGGCCCTCGAGCTGGGTGGCAAGAACCCGAACGTCATCTTCGCCGACGCGGACTTCGACGCTGCGGTGGATAACGCACTGAACGGCGCGTTCGTCCACTCCGGCCAGGTGTGCTCTGCGGGCTCCCGCATCGTGGTGGAGGAGTCCATCCACGACCAGTTCGTCGAGGCTCTGGTGGCCAAGGCCGAGAAGATCAAGGTCGGCGGCCCGCTGGACGAGGCCGCCGAGACCGGCGCGCTGATCTCCGCGGATCACCGCGACAAGGTTGCGGCCTACGTCGACCGCGCCCGCGAGCAAGGTGCGAAGATCCTCTGCGGCGGCCGCATCCCGACGGCCGAGGACAACCAGGGCTCTCACGCCACGGGCAACACGGACCTGACCCAGGGCGTGTTCTACCTGCCGACGATCATCGATGGCTGCACGCAAGAGATGGACTGCGTGCACGACGAGGCCTTCGGTCCGGTCGTGACCGTCGAATCCTTCACCACCGAGGACGAGGCCGTGGCCATTGCCAACGACACCGAGTACGGCCTCGCCGGTGCCGTGTGGACCACTGACGCGGGAAAGGCGGAAAGGGCCGCACGTAAGCTGCGTCACGGTACTATCTGGATTAATGACTTCCACCCCTACCTGCCGCAGGCGGAGTGGGGCGGAATGAAGCAGTCCGGCAACGGCCGCGAGCTCGGTCCCACCGGACTGGCCGAGTACCAGGAGCACAAGCACGTCTACACCAACATCGCGCCAGCGGTGACGGGGTGGTTTAAGGAATAGGAAAAGTTGGCGGACAAGAAGCGAGCCAGACTGTCAGCTGGCCCTCGGGCCATCGTCGGTACGTACTCTGCGGGGGCGGACCGCTCGCGCAGTGGGGAGCCTCCCAAGGCCAACTGGCCCGTGGTGGCGGTCACGATGGTCATCACCTTGCTGGTCGCTATCTGGGCCGCCGTCGCCAGCGATAACTTCGATTCCGTCGTCGGGGGAATCACCGGGTGGCTGACAGAGAGCCTGGGTTGGCTCTACATCGCCACCGTCGCCATTGCGCTGATCTTCATGATCTGGATCGCCCTGTCCAAGGCGGGCGCCATCCGCCTGGGTCCCGACCACTCGAAGCCCCAGTACAGCCTTTTCTCCTGGTCGGCAATGCTCTTCGCCGCCGGTATCGGCATCGGCGTGATGTTCTACTCCGTGGCCGAGCCGCTGGCGCAGTATTCCACCCCGCCGGTGGGCGAGGGGATGACGGAGCAGGCCTACAACGAGGCCATCGCCTGGACTCTATTCCACTGGGGCGTGTCCGGCTGGGCGCTGTACGCGCTGATGGGCCTGGCCTTTGGCTACTACGCCTACCGCCTGAACATGCCCCTGGCCATCCGCAGCGCCCTGTACCCGTTGATCGGCAAGCGGGTGAACGGACCGATCGGCGACGCGGTCGATGTCGCCGCCCTGCTCGGCACGATCTTCGGCGTGGCGGCCTCCCTGGGTATCGGCGTGGTGCAGCTGAACTTCGGTCTGAACATGGTGTTCGGCCTGCCCGAAGGCCGTGGCATGCAGATCGCCCTGGTGGCGCTGGCAGTGGGCGTCGCAGCGATCTCCGCAGTATCCGGTGTGGACAAAGGCATTAAGCGCCTCAGTGAGGCGAACGTCTACCTCGCCACCGCACTACTGCTGTTCGTCCTGTTCACCGGCCGCACTGGCTGGCTGCTGAACTCCGTGGTGAAGAACATGGGCGACTACCTCGCCTGGCTGCCGCGCTGGACCTTCGAGACTTTCTCTTACTCCCAGGACCCGGCAGCCACCGCGGATTGGATGGCTAACTGGACCCTGTTCTTCTGGGCCTGGTGGGTGGCCTGGGCGCCGTTCGTAGGTCTGTTCCTGGCCCGTATTTCCCGTGGCCGCACCTTCCGCCAATTCGTCATCGGTACCCTGTGCGTCCCCTTCCTTTTCGTCGCGCTGTGGGCCTCCATCCTGGGCAACACTGCGCTGGATCGTGCGGTCAACAACAAGGATCACGACTTCCTGCAGACCGCCGTGGACTCCCCGGAGCGTGGCTTCTACACCCTGCTCGATGGCCTGCCCGGCGGCACGATCGTGGTGTTTATCGCCATCCTCGTGGGCCTGCTGTTCTTCGTAACCTCCGCGGACTCCGGCGCACTGGTTATGGCGAAATTCTCCTCCATCTCGCAGGACCCGCAGCAGGACGGTGCGCCGTGGATGCGCCTGATGTGGTCGGGTGCCGTCGCCGTGCTGACGATCGCCATGCTGCAGGTTGGCGGCATCGCCACGCTGCAGATGGCCACGCTGATCATGGGCTTGCCGTTCATGGTGGTGGTGTACCTGATCATGGTGGGCTTGATGCGTTCGATACGCATGGAGACCGCCCAGGTGGATTCTCGCGCTATCGCCCTGCACTCCGCGATTTCTGGGCGCACTCTGCCCTCTGGCAACGACCTGGACTGGGAGAACCGTCTCGATCGCACCTCTACCTGGCCGTCGGAGCAGACCGCGCACCGCTATGTGGTGCAGATTGCCAAGCCCGCCCTCGAATCGGTCGCTACGGCGCTGCGGGCTAGGGATTATGACGCCACGTTGTTGGTCGCCGATAGTAAGGACACCAAGGTTCCCCAGTTGGATCTGTCCGTGATTTTCGGGGAGGACCCGGTCTTCCGCTATCAGCTCTACCCGGTCATCTCCACCACCCCGGAGTTCGCGGTTCGCGAGGGTGCGTCGGACAAGCTCGACAACGGCAAGAACTACGTCCGCCTCGAGGTCTTCGGCATGAACGGCTCCCTGGGCTTCGACGTGTTCGGCTACACCCGCGCGCAGCTGATCAATAACGTGCTGGATCTTTTCGATCGCCACCTGGAGTACCTGCACATGCAGCAGGGCTTTAGCGGCGAGCGCGATCTGACGGAGTTCACCAGCGATGCGCCCGAGTGGGGCGAGGACTTCGGCAAGCAGTAGCCCCTCTAGAATGTGGGGAATGACCGATAGCATCGCTAGCATCATTGCCCACGAGCTCCGGGTGGATCAGCCCCGCGTTCAGGCCACCATCGACCTGCTGGATGGCGGGGCGACCGTGCCGTTTATCGCCCGCTACCGCAAGGAAGTCACCGGCGGCATGGACGATAGCCAGCTGCGCCAGCTCGAGCAGCGCCTCGACTACCTACGCGAGCTCGCCGCCCGCAAGGAGACCATCCTCAAGAGCATCGAAGAGCAGGGCAAGCTCACCGACGAGCTGCGTGAAAAGATCCTGGCCGTGGACACGAAGGCCCGCCTCGAGGACCTGTACCTGCCGTTTAAGAAGTCCCGCCGCACCCAGGCCGCCATCGCACGCGAGGCCGGCCTGGGGGAGCTGGTTGAGAAGCTGCTCGCCGGAGGTAGTCCCGATCTGGCCGCGGACTACGTCCAGGAGGGTTTTGCTGACGCCACCTCGGTGATGGCCGGCGCCAGGGCCATTGTGGTCGAGGACATTTCCACCGACCCGGATTTGGTGGGGGAGATCCGCGAGGAGTACTTCAAGCGCGGCCGCGCCGAATCCGCCGTGATTGAGGGCAAGGAGGAAGAAGGCCAGAAGTACCGCGACTACTTCGAGTTCGACGAACCCTTCGGGGATCTGCCGAGCCACCGCGTGCTAGCACTGCTGCGCGGGGAGAATGAGGGCGTGCTGCGGGTGAACTTTGCGCCGGGGGAGGACGACGAGTTCTACCAGGGCATCATTGCCGATCGCACCGGGCTGCAGGCTCAGGGTGATCCGGCCGATAAGTTCCGCGCCGAATGCGTGCGCTTCGGCTGGCGCACGAAGCTGGCGGTCAGCTCCGCGGTGGATGTGCGTATGCGTCTGAAGGAGAAGGCCGACGAGGCCGCCGTGGGCGTGTTCTCGAAGAACCTGAAGGATCTCCTGCTGGCGGCCCCCGCGGGGCACCGGGCGACCCTGGGCATGGACCCGGGCTACCGCAACGGCGTGAAGTGCGCCGTGGTGGACGGCACCGGCAAGGTGTTGGACACGGTCGTCGTCTACCCGCACTCGGGCCAGTGGGATAAGGCCCGCACGATCCTCAGCGCGCTGGTGAACAAGCACGGCGTGGAGCTACTGGCAGTGGGCAACGGCACCGCCAGCCGCGAGACCGAGAAGCTGGCAAAGGAGATCGCCGGGCTGGCGGAGGGCACCAAGCCCCAAACCGTCGTCATCTCCGAGGCAGGTGCGTCGGTCTACTCTGCCTCCGAGGTGGCCGCCCAGGAGTTCCCGGACATGGACGTCTCGCTGCGCGGGGCCGTTTCCATTGCCCGCCGCCTGCAGGATCCGCTGGCGGAGCTGGTGAAGATCGACCCGAAATCCATCGGCGTGGGGCAGTACCAGCACGACGTCAACCAGGCGTTGCTGGCCGCTGGTCTGGATACCGTGGTGGAGGATGCGGTGAACTCCGTCGGCGTGGACGTGAACCTGGCCAGTGCGCCACTGCTCAACCGGGTGGCGGGCGTTACTCCGACCCTGGCGGAAAACATCGTGGCCTACCGTGATGAGAACGGCGCTTTCAAGTCCCGCAAGGAGCTGCTGAAGGTGCCGCGCCTGGGGCCGAAGGCGTTCGAGCAGGCCGCGGGCTTCCTGCGGATCAACGGAGCTGCCGACCCGTTGGACGGCTCAGCCGTGCACCCGGAGGCCTACCCGCTGGTGCGCCGCATCGTGGACGCCACCGGCGTGGAGGTTGCGCAGCTCGTGGGCAACTCCGCCGTGCTGGGCAAGCTGCGTGCGGGGGACTTCGCGGACGAGCAGTTCGGCATCCCCACCGTCACGGACGTGCTGGCGGAGCTGGACAAGCCGGGGCGCGACCCGCGCCCAACGTTTAAGACCGCCACGCTCGCCGAGGGGATCGAGACCATCAAGGACCTCAAGCCGGGCATGGTGCTAGAGGGCACGGTCACGAACGTTGCAGCCTTCGGTGCCTTTGTGGATATCGGCGTGCACCAGGATGGCCTGGTCCACGTCTCTGCCATGAGCGAGCAATTCGTCAAGGATCCGCACGACGTGGTGAGCTCCGGCGAGGTGGTGAAGGTGCGTGTCGTTGACGTGGACGTGCCGCGCAACCGCATTGGCCTTTCCCTGCGCCTGCAGGACGAACCCAAGGACTCTAAAGCCAGCGGCAGGTCCAAGCCGAAGAAGGACGCGGGGCAGAAGCGCAATGCGCGGAGGAAGCCTAACCCGCGCAATCAGGCCCCGCAGGGCAGTATGGCCGCCGCGCTGAAGAACGCGGGATTTGGACAAAGCCGCTAGTCGGTGTCATACTACTCAAGTTAATTTCTGTTGTGGGTACGAACCCGTAGGCGCGCACGTCACGCGAAAAGCCGCGAGGATCCTCTATCCAGACGAGCAAAAGGATTTCATCCATGCACATTCTTGATAAGGTTGACGCAGCTCAGCTGCGCGACGACATTCCCGAGTTCCGCGCCGGCGATACCCTGGACGTTCACGTCAAGGTTATCGAGGGCTCCAAGTCCCGTCTGCAGGTTTTCCGTGGCGTTGTGATCCGCCGCCAGAACTCCGGCATCCGCGAGACCTTCACCATCCGCAAGGTTTCCTTCGGCATCGGTGTGGAGCGTACCTTCCCGGTTCACTCCCCGAACATTGACCGCATCGACGTCCTGTCCCGCGGTAAGGTTCGCCGTGCGAAGCTGTACTACCTGCGCGAGCGTCGCGGCAAGGCAGCCCGCATCAAGGAGCGCATCTAGTACTTACCCCCTAAGTGCTATCAACCCAGTCACACTTTCGTGGCTGGGTTTTTTGCTGTTCGCCCCACTGGTATCCTCGTTCCTTGTGACTCATCGACAGGAACCCAACGACCCTAATGTGCCCAATGAGGCTGCCGCGCAGCCGGAGCAGGGGGCGTCACCAAAAAAGAAGAAGGAGAAAAAGACCTACCCTTGGTGGGTCGAGATGCCGATCATCATCCTGGTGACGATGCTGGTGCTGGGCGCTTTCAATAACTTTGTGGGCCGCATGTACCTGATTCCTTCCGAGTCGATGGAGCCGACGCTGCACGGCTGCGCGGGTTGCACACCCGACCGCATCTTCGTGAACAAGTTGGCCTACCGCGGCGACAAGATGCCCGACCCGGGTGATGTCGTCGTCTTTGTCGGAACTGAGTCTTGGAACGAGGAATACACCTCCCGCCGCAGCTCCAACGACGTGGTGCGCGGGCTGCAGAACCTTGGCGCCACTATCGGCATCGTTGCGCCGGACGAAAACACCTTGGTCAAGCGCGTGATCGCCACCGGTGGGCAGACCGTGCAGTGCCAGGAGGGCGACCCGGGCATCATGGTCAACGGCAAGAAGGTCGACGATTCCTACACGATGAACCCGCCGGCGAACCCGATCGACCCGACCACGGGCTCCAAGGAGTGCCAGGGCGACTACTTCGGACCTGTCACCGTGCCGGACGACGCTGTCTGGGTGATGGGCGACAACCGCACCAACTCGCTGGATTCCCGCGCGCACATGGGCGACGAGCACCAGGGAACCATCCCTGTGGAGAACATCGTCGGCGAGGTCGAGACCATCCTGCTGCCGTTCAGCCGCATTGGTGGCGTGGACGCCCTGCCCATCCAGAGCTAGAGCCACTCGGGCCATTCGAGAGTTAAGTTGGAACGTGAGCTAGAGGCCGCGGGGCTGGGGCCTGTCGCGGGGGTGGATGAGGCCGGGCGCGGCGCGTGCTGCGGGCCGATCTCGATTGCGGCGTGCATCCTGCCCTCCGACCTGGACGGGGCCGGGCTGGACCGCCTGACCGATTCGAAGAAGCTCACGGAAAAGACCCGCGAGCGGATGTACGACGTCATCCGCGACGTTGCCGTTTCCTACTCGATCATCCACATCAGCGCCGAGGACATCGACCGCTTCGGCATTCAGCACGCGAACGTCTCCGGCATGCGGCGTGCCGTGGCCGCTTTGGAGGTGCAGCCCGGCTACGTGCTAACGGATGCGGTGAAGGTCCCTGGCCTGCCCATGCCGCACCTGCCGGTGGTGAAGGGCGACCAGATGGCCAAGTGCATCAGCGCGGCGAGTGTGCTGGCAAAGGTTTCCAGGGATCGAGTGTTGCGAACCCTCGACGAGGAATTCCCGGGGTATGGTTTGGCTAGTCACAAGGGCTATGGCACCAAGGCGCACATGACTGCGGTGAGCCTACACGGTGGCACCCCTTATCACCGTTACAGTTACAAGAACGTGGCCGCTGCGCACCAGCAGTGGCTTAAAGGGAAGGATCGAGGGTAAGTCCGTGAGCGCTGAGGAACTAGACGACTACGAGGCAAACGTCGAGCTGTCGATGTACCGCGAGTACCGCGACGTGGTCAGCCAGTTTTCCTACGTTGTGGAGACCGAGCGCCGCTTTTACCTGGCCAACGCCGTCGAGTTGATCCCGCGCAACTCCGGCGGAGAGGTCTACTACGAGGTCCGCATGTCTGATGCCTGGGTGTGGGACATGTACCGCCCCGCTCGCTTCGTCCGCTACGTGCGCGTAATCACCTACAAGGACGTAAACATCGAGGAGCTCGACAAGCCCGAGCTACAGCTGCCCGACTGACCTGCATTTTTCCGCTTATTCACAGCCCAGGGTTTTTCCACAGCCCCCTGGGCTTTTGTTGTCTCTGTTTCTTTTTATGACGCCACTCCACGGGGATGATGCCCCACACTTGTGAACCAGGTACCGGGCGTGAAGAACCGGTGCCGGATCACGAAAAGGGGAGGGCGACTAGTGACGGCGGCGAACAAGCGAGCAGTGGGGAACCTGGGGGAGGACCTGGCAGCTGAGTATCTGCAGCGGGCGGGGTATGAGGTGCTGGACCGCAACTTCTACACCCGCTACGGGGAGCTGGACTTGGTGGCGCGGACACCCGAGGACGACCTGGCTTTCATCGAGGTAAAGTATCGCGCCTCGGACTCCGACGGGGGTGGAGTGGCGGCGGTGGGGCCGCGGAAGCTCAGGCGGATTCGCACGCTGGCCGGGCTATGGCTGGAGCAGAACCGCGAGGGGGTGCAGTTTTCCGGGGGACTGCGCGTGGACGTGATCGACGTCGGACCGGACGGCGTGCGCGAGCACGTCGAGGGGGTGTGGTGACCAATGGCCGTTGGACATGCGCAGTCGATAGCGCTGGAGGGGACCCGACGGACCGTGATCACCGTCGAGTGCGACGTGAGCAGGGGGCTGCCCGGAATATCAATCGTGGGCATGGGGGATACCGCGGTGGTGCAGGCGAAGGACCGCATCCGGTCGGCGCTCAAGAACTCCGGCGTGGGGTGGCCGGGGTCGCGGACCGTGATGAGCCTATCGCCCGCTGGGCTGCCGAAGCAGGGGGCGGGCTACGACCTGGCGATGGTGTGCGCGATGCTTTCCGCGGTGGCGGACGACGCGCTGGGGGCAGGGCGACTAGCCCAGACGATCCTGGTGGGGGAGCTGGGGTTGGATGGGCAGATCCGCCCGGTGCAGGGAGTGTTCGCGCTGGTGTTGGCCGCAGCGATGGAGGGATTCTCCACTGTCGTGGTGCCCGTGGGAAACGAAAGCGAGGCAGCCGAGGCTGCGCAGGCAGCAGCGAGCGATGGGGGCGTGAGTGTGCTGGTGGCCCCGAACCTGGGTACGGTTATCGACTGGCTGCGCGGGGGAGAGCTGCGAGAGGCATGCCCGGGGGAGTACGCCCCGCCCCGGCAAGTGGGGGACCTGGCGGAAGTCGTGGGACAGCCCGCTGCCCGCCGGGCGGTGGAGGTGGCCGCGGCCGGGGGACATAACCTAATGCTGACGGGGCCGCCGGGTAGCGGTAAATCAATGCTGGCCGAACGCCTGCCGGGGATACTCCCGCCCATGACCGATACCGAGCGGGTGGAGGCCGCGAGCGTGCACTCCCTGGCGGGGGTCAAGGGGAGCCTGCCGGAGGTGCTCGCGGGGCAGCGGCCGTTCATTGCCCCGCACCACAACGTGACCCCGGCGGCACTCATCGGCGGCGGTCGCGTGCCCGCGCCCGGGGCCGTGAGCCTAGCCCACCACGGGGTGCTGTTTATCGACGAGGTCAGCGAGGCGCGCCGGGATAGCCTGGAGTGCCTGCGCGTGCCCATGGAGCTGCGCCGCGTGGAGCTCATGCGGGCGAATCGAATCTCCAGCTTCCCCGCCGACTTTCAACTGGTGATGGCCGCCAACCCCTGCCCGTGTGGCGCGGAGCTGCCGATTGACTGCACGTGCCCATCGGGGGCGCGGCTGCGTTATCAGGCGAAGCTATCCGGCCCGCTGCGCGACCGAGTGGACGTGTTCGCCACCACCACGGGCAGGCCGCAGATTGAGGCGCTTAGCAGTCCGGGGGAGACCAGCGCCGCCGTGGCCGAACGGGTGGCCGAGGCCAGGGATCGCGCTCGCCGGCGGTGGGGTACCGCCAGCAACGCGCTGGTGCCCGGAAAAACTCTGCGGCAGGTAGGCGTGGACGATTCCGGCGCCGTGCTGCTGGAGGACATGCTGCGCACCGGCACGATCACGCAGCGGGGAGTGGATCGCACCATCCGGGTCGCCTGGACACTTGCGGACCTAGATCGCGCTTCCGCTCCGCACCTGGGGCACATCAGCGACGCGGTGGAATTCTTCGGAGCGGATAGGGAATTGGCGGAGGTACAGCGATGACGACCCAGGAAAATTTTTTGGAGTGGGTCTACGTGCGCCGGGTCATAGAGGCATCGCGCCTCGACGTGTTGGACATGCTGTGGCCCAACGGTTGGGAGCAGCTCGGCCCCGCGGACGTGCGATCCGTAGCAGAAGCCCTGGCGCGCCGGGGAGGGAAGCTGCCGGGCGCGCTGGCGGACTCGACCTCGCAGCGCTACGAGCAGGACCCCACCCGCGACGCGGAGCTGGCCATCGCCCGCGGCTGGCGGTTGGTCACCCCGGAGGACGACGAGTGGCCGAGCGAACTGACCGCCAGTTTCGTCCGCATGGCCGAATCGGGTGCGGATCACGATTCCTCCGTCCGCGGCCAGGCGGCCGCACCTTTCGCCCTGTGGGTACGCGGAGACACGCGGCTGGATGCGTTGGTGCGCCGCTCGGTTACGGTCGTGGGCACCCGTGCCGCCACACGTTACGGCGAGCAGGTCACCCGGTCCTTCGCAGGAGACCTGGCGGACGCGGGCTTTAGCCTGATCTCCGGGGGTGCGATCGGCATCGATGCTATCGCCCACCGCGCGGCCCTCGATTCCAAGATGCCCACGATTGTGGTCATGGCCTGCGGGCTCGACGTCTCCTACCCCAAGGCGCATGGGGATCTGTTTGAGCAGATAGTCGCCGCCGGCGGAATGCTTATCAGCGAGTATCCACCGGGCACTCCGCCGGCCCGCCATCGCTTCCTCACCCGCAACCGCCTGGCGGCGGCGCTCGGACAGGCGACCCTGGTGGTGGAGGCCCCGCAGCGCAGCGGAGCCCTCAACACCCTGAACTGGGCTGAGGCCTTCGTGAAGCCTACCTTTGCCGTCCCCGGCCCCGTGACCTCCCACGCCTCCCTTGGGTGCCTCGATCGCATTCGCACCGCCCGCGCCACGCTGGCCGTCAGCGCCCGTGACTTGATCGAGGAGCTCACCCCTCTCGGCGAGCAGATGGCGCTGGGGCTGGGCCAAGAGGATCGCTCGTTCCTACCTAGCTGGGAGCACCTCGCCATTATTGACGCCGCAGCCTTGCCGAGCGGCAAAGGCCCCGAAGGCAGACTGCCGCAACTGGTGGAAGCCACCGGTTTGCCCGCCCGCACGGTGATCCGCTGCTTGCGAGACCTGGAGGCCATGGGCAGGCTCCGGAGGGAGGCGGATCGCTGGATTAGGGTCGAGTGACCGGCTAGATTGGTCACATGAGTAACTCCCGTCCCACTGGCACCACGGCGCCGCTGTGGTCTGCGCTGGACGACTACGAACAGCACCTGCGCCACGTGGTCGGGCGCTCCGAGAACACGATCCGCGCCTACCGACGGGATCTCGACAGCGCGCTGGAAGGCTTAGAGCGCATCGAGGAGTTCGACCTGGACCGCGCCCGCGACGTGCTGGGCTGGGCGGTGGATAACGGCGCCAGCCGGGCCAGCCTCTCCCGGCTGGCCTCGAGCATGCGCGGCTTCGGAGCCTTTCTTGCCCACCGCGGCTTCGTGCAGGCCAACCCGGTCGCCGCACTGAAGGCGCCGAAGCCGCAGCGCACGCTGCCGCGCGTGCTGCGCGCCGATCAGGCCACCGACATGCTCAACGGCCTGCAGCCCGAGGCCGATGCATCCACGCCCAGCGCCATCCGCGACTGGGCCATGGTTGAGTTGCTGTACGCCACCGGCATCCGCGTTTCCGAGCTGACCGGCTGCGATGTGGACGACGTGGACTTTTCCAACCGCCTCCTCCGCGTGACGGGTAAGGGTAGCAAGACCCGCGTGGTCCCCTTTGGGGCCACCGTGGTGACGGCCCTGGAGAAATGGCTCGAGGTGCGAGGCGACATGGCCAAGGGAACCCCGGCTCTTTTCGTGGGCGTGCGCGGCAAGCGCATCGATCCCCGCCAGGTGCGCACCGTGGTGAATCGCGTAACCCAGGCTGGCCCCGGCCCGCGCCTGTCTCCCCACGGGCTGCGGCACTCCGCGGCCACAGCGATCCTGGAGGGTGGGGCGGACCTCCGCGTGGTGCAGGAGCTCCTTGGCCACTCGAACATGTCCACCACGCAGATCTATACCCACGTCGGCACCGAGCGCCTGAAGGCCGTCTTTAACCAGGCACATCCCAGAGCCTGACCCGCACGGAACCGAGAAGCGTCATCGGGTCGATGTACACCCGCCCCTTGCCTTCGAATCGCGCGCCCCAGGATAGCCCCGGCGATTTCCGGGCATGCTCAGGCAAGTTGGCGACATCCGCCAGCACGCCGATGACCTCGCCTCGGCGCACCTTTTGACCGGCGCGCACGCGTGCCATGACGGGCTCATAGGTGGTGCGGATACCGTCCGCGTGGCTGATGGAGACAACCGGCGTGCCAGCGACGACTCCTGCAAAGGCGACGGTGCCACCCCGGCTGGCTAAGATCGCCTCACCGGGAGAGGCCTGCAGGTCCACGCCCCGGTGACCCGGTTCCCACACGGCATCGGGAATGTCCGCAGCGCGGATTACCTGCGCATCCTTGGCAGTTGGCAACCTATGGGAGCGGACTATGCGGGGCGCATCGGGTTGGGAACTTGCAGTTGGCAAGGGAGCAGGCGGGGTGCCAACCCAGAGGAGAACCAGCGCAAGCGTTAAGGAAATGGTGCGGTATAGCCGTGGGGTCATGGCTACAGATGATGCGTGGGGGCGTCACCAAAAAGAAAGGGCGAACCGGCGAGGCTGTGGATAACTAAAAGTTGTCCACAGAAACGGCACAACGCGCGGCGATAGGACTTGTTTTGGCAGCGTGAGTGGGGGTAGGGTAGCAAGCGCAGTATGTCCGGATCCGTCTGTCGCACTTTCTTGATACACACAAGTTCTAAGGGAGTGCACTCGGTTTCGCGAAGACCGAGAGGCGGAGTAAGGCGACTGACTACGCGTAGATATTCGCACCCCACCTAATGGCTCACCAGCACGGTCCCGATAGAAGAAGCGGGCGAACATGGCGAGCCACAGCTACACCGGGGACTATCTGCCAGGATGGTGCATAAGCCACGCACGTACAGTGAGTGTCGAGTGCATCGTGAAGAAAACCGTCAAACCCTAAACTTTGAAAGCGAGGAAGGGGCGGCGCCGACCACGCGGTTGGCTAGAAGAAATACGCCCCTGTAACACCATGGCTGTTGTTACTATGCGCGAGCTGCTGGACGCTGGTGTCCACTTCGGTCACCAGACCCGCCGTTGGAACCCGAAGATGAAGCGCTTCATCTTCACCGACCGCAACGGCATCTACATCATCGACCTGCAGCAGACCCTGACCTACATCGACGAGGCATACGAGTTCGTCAAGGAGACCGTCGCCCACGGCGGCAACATCCTGTACGTCGGTACCAAGAAGCAGGCCCAGGAAGCAGTTGCCAACGAGGCAGAGCGCGTGGGCATGCCCTACGTCAACCACCGCTGGCTCGGCGGCATGCTGACCAACTTCCAGACCGTTGCTAAGCGTCTGCACCGCCTCAAGGAGCTGCAGGCAATGGACGCAGCTGAGGACGGCTACAAGGGCCGCACCAAGAAGGAAGTTCTGATGCTGACCCGCGAGCGCAACAAGCTGGAGCGCGTCCTCGGCGGCATCGCGGACATGACCAAGACCCCGTCCGCTCTGTGGATCGTCGACACCAACAAGGAGCACATCGCTGTCTCCGAGGCACAGAAGCTGAACATCCCGGTTGTCGCAATCCTGGACACCAACTGCGACCCGGATGTTGTCGACTACCCGATCCCGGGCAACGACGACGCTATCCGCTCCGCAAACCTGCTGACCAGCATCATCTCCTCCGCAGTCGAGGCTGGCCGCCAGGCCCGCGCCGAGCGCCAGGAGGCTGCAGCCAAGGAAGCTGCCGGCGACGCTGACAAGGCACCGGCTGAGGCTGAGAAGACCGAGGCCCCCGCCGAAGAGGCTCAGGCTGAGGCAAAGGCCGAGGGCAACACCGAGGCATAAGCTGCTTTAGAGCTAGCGATTTAGCGCCCACCCCCGTATGGGACACAGTTTCAGACCCGTGTCCGACGGGCGTGGGCGTTACTTGTAACCTAGGCTGGAAAACAGGACTGAATTTAGAAACTGTTATTTCAGCCACTATGAACACTTCCACCAGAAGGAGGATCGCCCCACATGGCGAACTACACCGCTGCAGACGTTAAGAAGCTCCGCGAGATCACCGGCGCCGGCATGATGGACTGCAAGAAGGCCCTGGAAGAAGCCGCTGGCGACTTCGACAAGGCCATCGAGATCCTGCGCATCAAGGGCGCCAAGGACGTTGGCAAGCGCGCAGAGCGCTCCGCCTCCGAGGGCCTGATCGCCGTTTCCGGTAACACCATGATCGAGGTCAACGCTGAGACTGACTTCGTGGCCAAGAACTCCGAGTTCATCGAGTTCGCCGACAAGGTCGCAGCCGCTGCAGCCGAGGTTAAGGCAAACTCCCGCGAGGAGCTCGAGGCAGTTGAGGTAGACGGCCAGAAGGCTGTCGACGCTCTGCAGCAGCTGTCCGCAAAGATCGGCGAGAAGCTGGAGCTGAAGCGCGCCACCACCATCGAGGGCGACAAGGTTGCTGCCTACATGCACCACCGCTCCGCTGACCTGCCGCCGGCAGTTGGCGTGCTGGTTGCCTACGAAGGCGACGACGAGGGCGCAGCAAAGGCCGCCGCTATGCAGGTTGCCGCTCTGAAGGCTAAGTACCTGAGCAGCGACGAGGTCCCGGCTGAGACCGTTGCTAAGGAGCGCGAGATCGCCGAGGCTACCGCACGCGAGGAAGGCAAGCCGGAGAAGGCTCTGCCGAACATCATCGAGGGTCGCCTGAAGGGCTACTTCAAGGACGTTTGCCTGCTGGACCAGCCGTCCGTCACCGAGTCCAAGAAGTCTGTTAAGCAGGTTATGGACGAGGCCGGCGTGACCCTGAAGGGCTTCAAGCGCTTCGAGGTTGGCCAGGCATAGCCACGTACCGCTAGGCATAAAGCCTTGTAACTTTGGCCTCGGCCCGTAAGGGTGCCGAGGCCTTTTTCCATGTCTTGGGTGGGGTAGTATGGCCAGCAGTGCAAAACACGTCGACAAAGGAGATTCCCCGGTGACTACAGCCGAAAACCGCGAAGGCTACAAGCGCGTTATGTTGAAGCTGGGGGGTGAGATGTTCGGCGGCGGCAAGGTCGGCATCGACCCCGACGTCGTGCAGAACGTGGCGCGACAGATCGCGGAGGTTTCCAAGTCCGGTGTGGAAGTCGCCGTGGTCATCGGCGGCGGCAACTTCTTCCGCGGGGCAGAGCTGCAGCAGCGCGGCCTGGACCGCTCCCGCTCCGACTACATGGGCATGCTCGGCACGGTCATGAACTGCCTGGCCCTGCAGGATTTCCTCGAGCAGGAGGGCGTGGACTGCCGCGTGCAGACCGCCATCCAGATGACGCAGGTTGCAGAGCCCTACCTGCCGCTGCGCGCCTCCCGCCACCTGGAGAAGGGGCGTGTCGTTATCTTCGGCGCGGGCATGGGCATGCCGTACTTCTCCACCGACACCACCGCCGCCCAGCGCGCCCTGGAGATCGGCTGCGAGGTGCTACTGATGGCCAAGGCCGTCGACGGCGTGTACAGCGACGATCCGCGCACCAACCCAGATGCGGAGCTCTTCCACGAGATCACCCCGTGGGAGGTCATCGAGAAGGGGCTCAAGGTCGCCGACGCCACCGCGTTCTCCCTATGCATGGACAACAAGATGCCGATCCTGGTGTTCAACCTGCTCACCGAGGGCAATATCGCCCGCGCGATCAACGGCGAGCGCATCGGCACCCTGGTCGACGGCAACGTCGGTGCCCGCTAAAGAGCCAACATAACCCGATCCCTAAACCCATATCCCCACCGTAAGCTGGTAAATTTCTAATCATGATTGACGATATTCTGCTTGAGTCCGAAGAGCGTATGACTAGCTCCGTGGAGCACGCCCGAGAGGATCTGACGACCATCCGCACCGGTCGCGCCAACCCCTCCATGTTCAACGGCGTTGTCGCCGAGTACTACGGCGTTCCCACTCCGATCACCCAGATGGCCACCATCAGTGTTCCGGAGCCCCGCATGCTGCTGATCAAGCCTTACGAGCAGTCCACCATGGATGCGATCGAGAACGCTATCCGCAACTCCGACCTGGGCGTCAACCCCACCAACGACGGTCAGGTGCTGCGCGTCACGATCCCGCAGCTCACCGAGGAGCGCCGCAAGGAAATGGTCAAGATGGCCAAGGCCAAGGGCGAGGACGCGAAGATCGCCATCCGCAACATCCGCCGCAAGGGCATGGAGCAGCTGGGCAAGATCCAGAAGGACGGCGAGGCCGGCGAGGACGAAGTTCGCGCAGCTGAGAAGGATCTGGAGAAGATCACCCACAACTACGTCGAGCAGGTTGATTCCCTGGTCGAGGCCAAGGAGAAGGAACTGCTCGAGGTTTAACTCGAGCGCCTGCTAGCCCCCGCGCACGAAAGGCCGATTTCTCATCGTTGCTCGCCCGAAACCCAAGAATGGTCCCGGCCGGGATCTGAAACAGGCCATCGCCGTCGGCGTATTTCTGGGCGCCATCGCCATCGCGGGGCTCTTCACACCTTTCGCGTGGTATCCGCTGGTGGCCTTGGCCTTGTCGCTGGCGGTTTATGAAGTCTGGCGCCGGCTCTACGAGGGCGGCTATGTGCTGAACCTGCCCGTCCTCTTCTTAGGCGCGCAGGTGATCGTGTGGCTTTCGTGGCCTTTCGGGCCGACGGGCGCGCTGGCGGGTTTCGTCATCAGCGTGTTGTTGCTGATGGTGACGCGCCTATTCCACCACGGCCGTTCCTCGCCTCCGCATAACTATCTGCGGGATACGGCGGTCGGCGTTTTTGTACTGACGTGGATCCCCCTGTTTGGCAGCTTCGCGGCCATGTTGTCGCGTATGGAGCGCGATCACGTCGACGGCTGGGCCTTCATCGTCACGTTCATGCTGTGTGTTGTGGGCTCCGACGTGGGCGGTTACATCGCCGGCGTGCTTTTCGGCACGCACCCGATGGCACCCGCTGTCAGTCCCAAGAAGTCCTGGGAGGGCTTCGTCGGCTCGCTGATCCTATCCACCGCCATCGGTGTGGCCTGCGTGACCTTGCTGCTTTCCGGCCCGTTCTGGGTCGGTCTGCTGCTGGGGCCCGGCCTGGCCTGCTGCGCCACCCTCGGCGACCTGGTGGAGTCGCAGTTCAAGCGCGATCTCGGGATCAAGGACATGTCCGGCATGCTGCCGGGCCACGGTGGCCTGATGGATCGCCTGGACGGCATGTTGCCGTCGGCGATGATCACCTGGGTTGTGCTAAATATGCTCAGCGGCGTCTAGCTATTCCGTAACCTGCTTGCGCAGCTGCACGATGCGCACGCCGCCGACCAGCGCCATGATCAGCGCCCCGACGATCGCGGCGATCAGCATGCCCACGCCGATCGGGAAGGTCATCGTCCACCCCAGCAGCTGCAGCTCTGCGGATTCCTGATTCTGCAGGATAAACACCAGCAACAGGATCAGCAGCAGCACGCCGACGATGAGCGCCACCCACGTCGTTCCCGCCAGGGTCTTCTTCACCTCGCGGTGCTCGCTGTTCTTTTTTGGTGACGCCGGAATCTGCGCCGGCGTTCCAGCCGGAGGGTTAGTGTGCGTTGTCGGCGGGTGCGAGGGAGTGTTAGCCGATTGCTTGTTAGTCGGCTGCGGTACGGACTTCCGGTTGTTGTCGCTCATACCTACCATTCAACGGCATAACGTGGCTGGGTTCAGATTTTTGCAATGTGAGGGTTACCCCCGTTACGTGCAATAATGGGCGCATCATGGCTACACCAGTAAAACTTCAGTTCGCAGCACCCAAAAGGGGAATGCCGCCGGTACACATGGCGGATCTCGATGAGGAGACACTCAAGGAGCGTGTGCAGGAGCTCGGTCTGCCGAAGTTCCGGGCGGATCAGATTCGGCGTCAATACTACGGCCGTTTGCAGGGCGACCCGATGGAGATGACCGACCTGCCCGAGTCCAAGCGCGCGTCGGTAAAGGATGCTCTATTCCCCGAGCTGATGCACCCCATGCGCAACATGGAGGCCGACGATGGGGAGACGCGCAAGACGCTGTGGCGACTGCACGATGGCACGATGCTGGAGAGCGTGCTGATGCGCTACCCGGGGCGCGCCACGCTGTGCATTTCCTCCCAGGCTGGCTGCGGCATGGCCTGCCCGTTCTGCGCGACCGGCCAGGGCGGCCTGGACCGTAACCTCTCCGTCGGCGAGATGGTGGAGCAAGCCCGCGCGGCGGCCAGCACGATGCAGGAGGAGGGCGGTCGCCTGTCCAACATCGTGTTCATGGGAATGGGGGAGCCGCTGGCCAACTACAAGCGCGTGGTGGAGACCATCCGCAAGGTTTCCGCGCCCGCGCCGGATGGCTTCGGCATTTCCCAGCGCAACATCACCGTGTCGACGGTCGGGCTGGCTCCGGCGATCCGCAAGCTGGCGGACGAGGAGATGAAGGTTCGCTTGGCCGTTTCCCTGCACACCCCGGACGACGAGCTGCGCGACGAGCTCGTCCCCGTGAACAACCGCTGGTCGGTGGAGGAGGTGCTGGACGCCGCGCGCTATTACGCGGATACCTCCGGGCGCCGCGTCTCCATTGAGTACGCCCTGATCCGCGACATGAACGACCAGCCGTGGCGCGCGGACCTACTGGGGAAGAAGCTACGCGGGGCGCTGGGCACGAAGGTGCACGTCAACCTAATTCCGCTGAACCCCACGCCAGGCTCCAAGTGGGATGCCTCCCCGAAGGACCGGCAGGACGAGTTCGTCCGCCGTGTGGAAGCCCAGGGCGTGCCCTGCACCGTGCGAGACACGAAGGGCCAGGAGATCGCCGCGGCCTGTGGCCAGCTGGCAGCAGAGGAGAAATAAAAAACTGCGCAGGCTTTCAAACAGCCTGCGCAGTTAAAAAATTTTTGGGGGCTAAAAACTAGCTGGTAAGAGCTAGCGGTTCAGCGTAGCCGGGTCGATGTTCTGGCTACGCAGCTCATCGTCGCTCAGGTCGGCGTAAGCACCCGTCAGGTTCAGCTGGTCAGCGGACCATACCGGCTCCACATGGCCCTCGGGCTGGT
The DNA here is from genome assembly GCF_022346045.1 of Corynebacterium sp. ACRQJ. Classification (NCBI taxonomy): domain Bacteria; kingdom Bacillati; phylum Actinomycetota; class Actinomycetes; order Mycobacteriales; family Corynebacteriaceae; genus Corynebacterium; species Corynebacterium sp. ACRQJ. Next base: position 73,090 of record NZ_JAKRMT010000007.1, read on the forward strand.
TGCGAGCGGTAACGGTCGTACGCTGCTTGAAGGTCGGGCGGGCCACCCACAGGCCAACGCCGAGGAAGACCACGACTGCCAACACGATCAGCCAGATGTTCTCAACGTTGCCCTTGTGGTTGCCGAAAAGCATGCCCAGCAAGAACAGGCCGCCGATGACACCGGCAGTAATGATTCCGCGACGCGGAAGCTCGCTCCAGCCCCAAGCCGCAGACGGAACGTCCGCAGTGGATACGCCGTTGTAAACTTCAGCTTCCTTAGAGTGGTGCGCCACCGTTTCCTCCTGAAAGTCAAAAAAATTTCTATCCCCGCTATTTTGACACATCGGGGCGAGAATGTCCCTATCCGCGGACAGGCGTGGTCAGGAAAGTACCCAATTCAGGTGGGGAGACGCGGCGTCACAAAGAAAGGAAATAGAATAGACCGCGTGAAAACGCGAGTAGTAGTCCTAGGCAGCACCGGATCCATCGGCACCCAAGCGCTGGAGGTGATGGCGGATAACCCGGAGCGGTTCGAGCTGGTCGGCATTTCCGCGCACGGCTCTAAGCCGGAGGTGCTGGCGCAGCAGGTCCGCGACTTTGGGCTGGATCTTGCGCGCGTGGCGGTGGCCTCCGAGCACACGGCGGAGTGGCTGGACGGGGAGTTCGGCGCCCACTGCATCCGGGGCAAGGATTCCGCCCGCGAGCTGGTCGAGGCCATCGGTCCGGAGCTGGGGGAGGGCGACGTCATCCTGAACGCCCTGGTCGGTTCCCTGGGGCTCGACGCGACGCTGGCGACCCTGGGCACAAAGGCGAAGTTGGCGCTGGCGAACAAGGAATCCCTCGTCGCAGGCGGCCAGCTGGTGCTGAAGGCGGCGGACGAAGGGCAGCTGATCCCTGTGGATTCCGAGCACTCCGCGATGGCGCAATGCCTGCGCTCCGGGCGGGTGGACGAGGTCGACTCGCTGGTGCTTACCGCCTCGGGCGGGCCATTCCGCGGCTACACGCGCGCCCAGCTGGAGGACGTCACCCCGCTGCAGGCCGCAAACCACCCGACCTGGTCGATGGGGCAGATGAACACCCTGAACTCCGCGACGATGGTCAACAAGGGACTCGAGCTGATCGAAGCCAGCCTGCTATTCGGCATTCCCGCCGAGAAGATCGACGTGACGGTCCACCCGCAGTCGATCGTCCACTCCATGGTCACCTTCATCGACGGGGCGACGATCGCCCAGGCCTCCCCGCCGTCGATGAAGCTGCCGATCTCCCTGGCTCTCGGGTGGCCCGACCGCATCGCGGATGCTCAGCCCAAGCTGGACTTTTCCCAGGCAACCGCCTGGCACTTCGAGCCCTTGGACGACGAGGTCTTCCCGGCCGTAATCCTGGCACGCCAGGCGGTCACTGCCGGGGGAACGATGCCTGCGGTTTATAATGCTGCGAACGAGGAAGCGGCCGTCGAGTTCCTCAACGGTCGGCTCAGCTTCCCCCGCATTGTGGACACGGTTGCGGCAACCATGGAGACCTGCCAGCACCTGTCCGCCGAACCCAACGATTTGGAAGATGTGCTGGCGGCAGAGCGCGAAGCCCGAGCCAAGGCGCACGAAAGGATGGCCACGTGGCTTTCGGACTAGGGATCCTACTCTTCGCCCTAGGCATCGCCCTATCCATCGCCCTGCACGAGGCAGGGCACCTGATTGCCGCCCGCATGTCCGGCATGCGCGTGCGGCGCTACTTCATCGGATTCGGCCCGACGATCTTTAGCTTCCGCAAGGGCCACACCGAGTACGGGCTGAAGGGAGTGCCCCTCGGTGGCTTCTGCGACATCGCCGGCATGACGAAGCTGGACGAGATGACCGACGAGGAGCGCCCGTACGCCATGTACGACAAGCCGGCGCACCGGCGCATCTTCGTCATGCTCGGCGGCATCATCATGAATATTCTGCTGGCTCTCGGCATTCTCTACGGGGTGGCGCTGGCCTGGGGACTGCCGGACCGCAACGTGGTCTTTACTCCCACCGTCGAATCCACTCAGTGCGCCCCGGCGAAGCAAAATTCGGATGGCACGCTCGCCAAGTGTTCGGGCGACGGTCCCGCGGCGGAATCTGGCGTCCAGACCGGCGATACATTCCTCTCCGTCAACGGCGAAGAGACAGAAGACTTCCGGGAGTTCACCAAGGCCATCGCCGCCGAAGCCGAGCGCGCCGCCGACGACGGCAAGCAGGTCGGCGACCGCATCACGGTCCCGGCCGTCGTCGACCGCAACGGGCAGCACAAGAACCTCGACCTGCAGATCGAACTGGTCGAGCGCCTAAACACCGCCGGCAACACCATGACCTCCGGCGCCGTCGGCATCCGCGCCAAGCGCCCGGATCTCGTGATCAACCAGTACAACCCCGCCAGCGCGGTGGGCGGCACGCTGTCCTTCACTGGCGGCATGGTCAACGACACCTTCCACGGCCTGATCGCCCTGCCGCAGCGCGTGCCGGGCGTGGTCGAGTCCATCTTCGGCGGCAACCGCGAGGACGATTCCCCGATGAGCGTGGTCGGCGCCTCCCGCGTCGGCGGCGAGCTGGTGCAGTACCAGCAGTGGATGAGCTTCCTCATGACCTTGGCTAGCCTGAACCTCTTCCTGGCCGCCTTCAACCTGGTGCCGCTGCCACCGCTGGACGGCGGGCACATCGCCGTGGTGATCTACGAAAAGATCCGCGATTTCTTCCGCCGCCTGCGCGGCAAGCAGCCCGGCGGCCCCGCCGACTACACGAAGCTAATGCCGCTCACGTACGCGGCCACGGCGGTGCTGCTGGTGTTCGGCATCATCGTGATCGTCGCCGATGTGGTTAACCCGATCCGTATTTTCTAGTTAGTTGACGCCCACCTCTGCGCCCGCCGAACGGCGCGTAGAATTGGTGGGAGTTTGAACGGCATTCACGACTGAAAGGTTGTCTTCGTACATGTCTGGTATTTCCCTGGGTATCCCCGACGGTCCGCCTCCGGTGCTGGCTCCGCGGCGCAAGACCCGCCAACTGATGGTCGGCGGGGTAGGGGTCGGTAGTGACCACCCGATTTCGGTGCAGTCGATGACCACCACGAAGACGCACGATGTTAATGCGACTCTGCAGCAGATCGCCCAGCTGACCGCCTCCGGCTGCGACATCGTCCGCGTGGCCTGCCCGAAGACGGTGGATGCCGAGGCCCTGCCCGCGATCGCCGCGAAGTCCCCGATCCCGGTGATCGCGGACATTCACTTCCAGCCGAAGTACATCTTCAGCGCCATCGACGCCGGCTGCGCGGCGGTGCGCGTGAACCCCGGCAACATCAAGGAGTTTGACGGCCGAGTCAAGGAAGTTGCGAAGGCCGCCGGGGATGCGGGCATTCCGATCCGTATTGGCGTCAATGCCGGTTCACTGGATAAGCGCATCATGGAGAAGTACGGGAAGGCCACGCCCGAGGCGCTGGTTGAATCCGCGCTGTGGGAGGCCAGCCTGTTCGAAGAGCACGGTTACGGCGACATCGCCATCTCCGTGAAGCACAACGACCCGGTCGTGATGGTGGAGGCCTACCGCCAGCTCGCCGCCCAGTCGGATTACCCGCTGCACCTGGGTGTCACGGAGGCCGGCCCGGCCTTCCAGGGCACCATCAAGTCCTCCGTGGCTTTCGGCGCCCTGCTGGCCGAGGGCATCGGCGACACGATCCGAGTGTCCCTGTCCGCCGATCCGGTGGAGGAGATCAAGGTTGGCGACCAGATCCTGCAGTCGCTGAACCTGCGCCCCCGCAAGCTCGAGATCGTGTCTTGCCCCTCCTGTGGTCGTGCGCAGGTGGATGTGTACAAGCTGGCCGACGAGGTCACCGCGGGCCTGGAGGGCATGGAGTTCCCGCTGCGCGTGGCCGTCATGGGTTGTGTGGTGAATGGCCCGGGCGAGGCGCGCGATGCCGACCTGGGCGTGGCCTCCGGCAACGGCAAGGGCCAGATTTTCGTCAAGGGCGAGGTCATCAAGACCGTGCCGGAAGACCAGATTGTGGAAACCCTCATCGAGGAAGCTATGCGCATCGCCGAGGAGGAGGGCCTCGAGGCCGTCGAGGGCCAGAAGGCCGAGGTGCGGGTGACTAAGTAGTCGCCATCTCTACCTCGCTGGCCTTGCCGTCGACTAGCTCGATGCGGCGGTCCAGTGTGGCCAGCTGCTCCTGGTCGTGGGAGACGTACAGCACCGGCGTATTGCGCTCGCGCGCCAGGTCCACGATCAGCTCGGTTACTCGCTGCGCGTTGGCGGTATCCAGCGCCGCGGTCGGCTCGTCCACCAGCAGCAGCGCCGGGTCGTTCATCAGGGCGCGCGCCAGGTTCACGCGCGCCTGCTGGCCGCCAGAGAGCTCGGAGACCTTCGCGTCTTCTCGCCCTTCCAGGCCCACTTCCTCGAGCAGGCGCTCGGCCTTCTCTTCTTGTTGACGCCACGCCTTGCCGCTGATGCCGAATGGCTTATCCAGGCGGCTCATCACCATGAGCTGCTCCTTGGCCGTCAGTGCCGGCAGCAGGTTCGGCTGCTGGAACACAATGCCCAGGTGGCGGCGGCGAATCTCCGCGGCCTGGCGGCCGGAGACGGTGCCGAGCTCCAGGGTGTCCGCGCCGTGCAGGGTGGCGGAGCCGGAGGTGGCGGTTTCCAGGCAGCCGATGATGGACAGCAGGGTGGACTTACCGGAACCGGAGGGGCCGGTGATGCCGACGACCTCGCCGGGGTCCACGTTGAAGCTGACGTCCGTCAGCAGGTTGCGCTTGGTGGTTCCGTCGGTGATCTCGAGGGAAATGTTCTTTACTTCGAGTGCTGGGAAAATCATGAGTTCATTGCCTTTCGCGGATCGACCTTCATTACGGGGATGATGGACAGGCCGGCGCCGAGCAGGCCTGCGGCCAGCAGGATGGCGGCCGGGACGAGGGTGGTGTTGGCGGCGACCTCCATGGGGATGCCTTCCATGAATCCGCCGACGCCGACGGTGAGCAGTGTGCCCGCGGCAATGCCAACGAAGAGCACGACCAGAGCCTGCCCGACCGCGTCGCTCAAGATGCTCGAGCGCGTGCCGCCGAGTGCCACGGTGATGGCCACGCCGCGCAGGCGCTGCATCGTCCACACGGTGAAGAACGCTCCCAGCACCAGAGCGGAGATTACGTAGAGGAGGACGATCATGAGGTTCAGGGAGGACTGCTCGCCCTTGTAGGAGGCACTGGCATCCAGGGCGTTCTTGCCCTTCAGCATGACTGCGCCGTCTATCGGTTTGGCATCCTCGGCAACCACGCCGAAGGTGGAGGCTCCGGGCAGGTTCTCCACCTCGCCGGTGCTCATCCAGTGGATGGGCTGGTGCTCGAGGTAGAGGTCCTCGCTGGGCTTGTGGCCGTTGTCGGACATTGCGATGAAGGCCTGACCCTCCTCATCCTTCGAGCGGGCCATCGTGACGACCTCTCCGCCACGGCTCTTGACCTCGCTGACTTGGGCGTCAGTAAGAGAACCAGTACTCAAGTTCACAGTGCCGCCGGTATCGTTCAGCACGAGTTGGCGATCGCTTCCGACCTTGTGCTCCAAGGCGGAGGCGGACTGGTAGCTCAGGCCTGCCGACAGGGAGCTCAGGAGCGTGACCATTGCGGTGATGAGCAGGACGGTGGTGATGATGAGCGCCGTCTTGCCACGGGATACGCGCAGCTCGCGGATCCCTTGAAACATGAATCCCCGGACCGGGGTTAACGACTTATTACTTAGCATGGTTCTTATTCTTCGCGCGTTATAGAAGGAACACATCGGGCTAAGGAGTAGTCTTTGCCTCATACTTTTGGTGGAGGCGGGCAGCACCTTTCGGCCACTAGACTTGGGGACGATCATGATACAAAAACCCAAGTCGAACAAAGTCGTTGCGCTGAACCGCGCCTGGGCTTACCTGGGTCTGGGGCTCCACCTGCTGATGGCCCTGCTGATGGCCGTGACCGTCATCAGGGACGGCTGGTCGTGGAACGCGGTGGCCCTGTGCTTCATCTACGTCATGGGCCTGTGGCTGCGCCCCACCTGGCTGTGGCTCACGTTGGTCATCGCCACCTGGGCGTGCCTGCTGCTGGTGGCTCCGAGCGCCGTTTTCATGGCATTCGCGCTGTTCTTCCTGTGCGTCGGCGTGCTGCCCCTGTGGCCGGCGATCGTGTGTAATGCAGTGGTGACCATCCTGTCGGTCTATCAGGGCGGCGAGGCGCTGGGCCCCACCGTCGCCGCCGTGGTCGCCACCGTCGTCGGCGTGGGCTTCAAGGAGCTGCGCGACGAAGCCAGCGCCCGCGAGGCCGCCAGCCGCCACGCAGGCGAAATGGGCGAGCGCACGCGCCTGGCCGGGGAGATCCACGACACCATCGCGCAAGGGCTAAGCTCCATCCACATGATCCTGCAGGCCGTAGAGAAGCGGGTGGAAGACCCGGAGGTGCTGGAGGACCTGCGCCTTGCCCGCACCACCGCCGAGGACAACCTGGCCGAAACCCGGCGCATCATCGCCGCATTGCAGCCCGGCCCGTTGGTCGGCGGCGACCTGCCAATCGCCCTGGCGCGCGTGAGCTCCGGCACTCCGCTGGGCGAGGCCTTGAGCTTCGAGGTCGAGGGCGAACCTTACGAGCTGGACGAGAAGGTGGAGCAGGAGCTCACCCGCATTGCGCAGTCCCTCGTCTCTAACGTGGTGAAGCACTCGGAGGCCACGCGCGCCCGGGTCACCCTGACCTACCAGAGCGACCTGCTCAGCCTCGACGTCGTGGACAACGGCCGTGGCATGGACGAAGAGCTAGTGAGCAAGATCGCCGCCGAGAGGATGAGCCTGTCGCCGGTAGGCCTGGCGGGCGTGCGGCGCCGCGCCAACCTGATCGGCGCGACCATGCACGTGGAAAGCTCGCCGGGCGCCGGCTGTGGTGTATCCATCCAGGTGCCGATTCGTTAGGAGTTAGAAGTGCCAGACCAGCTACGTGTCCTGATCTGCGACGATCACCCCGTGGTTCGCGCCGGGATCGAGGCGATGCTGCGCGGAACGGGGGACGTGGAGATCGTGGCCTCCGTGGGCGACCCCGACCGCGCCGTCGCCATCTGCGCCGAGGAACAGCCCGACGTGGTGCTCATGGATCTGCGCTTCGGGGAAGGCCCCGGCAGCGAGGGCGCTGAATCCGGGGGAGTGCGCGCCACCCGCGCGATCCGCAAGCGTAAGCCCGCCCCGCAGGTGCTGATCCTGACGAACTACTCCACCGACAGTGACGTCCTGGGAGCCATTTCCGCCGGCGCGGTCGGCTATCTGCTCAAGGACTGTGCCCCCGACGAGTTGGCCGAGGGCATCCGCCAGGCCGCCCGCGGGCAGACGGTGATGAACAAGAACATCATGGGCAAGCTCCGCGGCCGGCTGGCCAATCCCTTCGAGTCGCTGACCAATCGCGAGCAGGAGGTCCTTGTGCTCGCCAGCCAAGGCAAGTCCAACCGGGCAATCGCGAAGGACCTCATCCTCACCGAGGCGACCGTGAAGTCCCACATGGCACACGTTTTCTCCAAGCTGAATGTGAAAAACAGAACAGCTGCCGTCGCCGTGGCGAGGGAACGCGGAATCATCGATTAATCCTGTTACTCTCTGTGCCTATGCGCACCACCTCTTGGACCCCTCGCCGGAGCATCACCGCGGCCGTCACGACGGCTGGCCTGGTGCTGGGCGCTGCGGCTTGTACGCCGAAACCCGATGTTGCTGATGACGCCGCCCAGGCCTTCCTCGCCGCCCTTTCCAACCCGGGTGAAGCCTCGCAGGCCGGAGGGGAGACCGATAACCCTGACAAGGCAACCCAGGCCATCGAGAAGGCGTGGCAGTCTCTGCAGGCCGAGGGCCTGCATACGGAACTGAAGAACGTCAATACTCAGGACAATCAGGCCACCGCGCAGTATTCGATGCGCTGGGACCTGCCGGGCGACCGCGAGTTTTCCTATGACTCGTCGATGAACCTCACCCGCACCGGGGATGACTGGTCGGTGCGCTGGCAGCCCGCCGTGCTACACCCGGAGCTGGGCGCCAACCAGCACCTGGAGCTGCGCAGCGTTCCCGCCACCGTCGCCAACGTGGTGGGCTCCGATGGCGCGGTGCTGCTGGAGCCAGGTACCCAGTATCGCGTCCTCGTCGATCCGAACAAGGTTTCCAGCGTCCAGGGGACCATGCGGCGCATCGCCGGCGAGCTGGATGCGCTACGGGGCGGCGATAAGTCCGTGCCCCGCATCGACCCGGTGGAGAAGGCCAAGGAGGCCACCGATGTGGACGGGGAGTACTCCGTACTGACCGTCAACCAGGCCCAGGGCAAGCGCCTGCAGGGCGCCCTCGGCAACGTCGAAGGCGTACGCCTGAATGAGGAACCCGCCCTTGTGCGCCCCGACCCCTCCTTCGCCCCCGACATCATGGCGCGCGTCAGGGGAGTCGTGGAGAAGGACCTGCAGGGCGAGGCTGGCTGGAAGGTCGTCGCCGCCACCAGCGAGGGCAACGAGGTGGCCAAGGTTGGCGGCGAGGATCCGAAGTCTTCCCCAAGTGTGCGCGTATCCCTGTCCCGCAAGGTCCAGGAGGCCGCCCAGAAGGCTGTGGATACCCGAGCCGACGCCAAGACGATGATGGTGGTCATGCGCCCCTCGACCGGCGAAGTGCTGGCGGTCGCCCAGTCTGAGAAGGCCGACGAGGACGGCAACGTTGCCCTGATGGGCCAGTATCCGCCGGGCTCGACGTTCAAGATGCTCACCGCATATGCCGGCCTGCAGAAGCAGGGGCTTAGCCCGGATTCAATCGTCGGCTGCCCCGGCACGCAGGACATCGGCGGGCGCATCGTCACCAATTACAACGGCTTCTCGCTGGGCAACACCCCGTTGGAGAATGCCTTCGCCAAGTCGTGCAACACCACCTTCGCGGACATCTCCACCAAGCTGAAGCCGGGCGAACTGAAGGACATCTCCGCACAGTTCGGCCTGGGCGCCGACTATGACATCGAGGGGCTGGAGACCATCACCGGCGCCGTACCCGAGGGCGAGACGATGCTCGACCGCACCGAGGCCGGCTATGGCCAGGGCCTCGACCTCGCCAGCCCCTTCGGCATGGCTCTGGTCGCTTCCGCCGTGGCAGCCGGCAAGGCGCCCACCCCGTACCTCATCGCCGGCGAGAACCACAACACCGAAGCCAAGAACGACGAGGCCAAGAAGGACGCCAAGAAGAAGCTGGACCCGAAGGCCATCCAAGAACTTCGCCGCATGATGCGCGCCGTGGTCACCAACGGCTCTGGCTCCGGAGTGGCCGGCGCCGGCGAGGTCTATGCCAAGACCGGTGAAGCCGAGATCAACGAGGGGTCCCACAGCTGGCTCGCCGGATACCGCGGCGACCTGGCCTTTGCCACCCTCATTGTCCTTGGCGGCGGCTCCGAGCACGCTACTTCCGTGACCGCCGACTTCTTCAAGAACCTGGATGGCCCAGACGCGGAGGCGGAAGGGCGTCAAGAGTAAGATAGGGAGCTATGACTCGAGCACCATTGACCCCCGGTAACCCCACGCCCATCCGCTCCGTCCCGGCCCACATCGAAAGGCCGGAGTACGCCTGGAAGGACAGTGTGCAGGAGAACGTGGGCGAGCCGTGGGTGCAGACTCCCGAGACCATCGAGAAGATGCGCGAAGCCAGCCGCATCGCCGCCGATGCCCTGCAGGCCGCCGGCGCCGCCGTCGCCCCCGGCGTGACTACCGATGAGGTCGACCGCGTGGCGCACGAGTACATGTGCGACCACGGCGCTTACCCCTCCACGCTTGGCTACCGGCACTTCCCGAAGTCCAGCTGCGTAAGCCTCAACGAGATCATCTGCCACGGCATCCCCGACAGCACCGTGATCCAGGACGGCGACATCGTCAACATCGACATCACCGCCTACAAGAACGGCGTGCACGGCGACACCAACGCGACCTTCCTGGCTGGCGACGTCTCCGAGGAGCACCGCCTGCTGGTCGAGCGCACCGAGAAGGCGATGTGGCGCGGCATCAAGGCCGTGAAGCCCGGTCGGCAGATCAACGTCATCGGCCGCGTGATCGAAAGCTACGCAAAGCGCTTCGGCTACAACGTCGTGGAGGACTTCACCGGCCACGGCGTTGGTCCGACCTTCCACAATGGCCTAGTTGTGCTGCACTACGACCGTCCGACCATGTACACCGACCTGCTGGAACCGGGTATGACCCTGACCATCGAGCCGATGATCAACCTCGGCGGCCTCGACTACGAGGTCTGGGATGACGACTGGACCGTCCAAACCAAGGACCGCCAGTGGACCGCGCAGTTCGAGCACACCCTGGTCGTTACCGAAGACGGCTACGAGGTTCTGACAATTCCCAGCGAGGACTAGCTCGACCGACTAACCTCCCAAAAGTATGGGAGACAAAACTACACCGCTGGGCCCCGGCCCCGCTCAACGTTCTGAACACCTGCGCCGCCTCGGCCCGTTCGGCGCCTTCGCCACGCGCGTGGGCGCCCGCGTGACCAAAAAGAAGAACCTCGGAGTGTTCGCCACCATCGGGCGCGCCCCGCGCCTGTTCTTCTTTTGGCTGCTTTACGGCGGCTCGATGATGCCCTTCGGCTACCTCTCGCGCGTCGAAACCGAAATGATCATCCTGCGCGTCGCCTATCTGCGCGGCAGCGCCTACGAAGCCGACCAGCACCGTGCCCTCGCGGCAAAGGTTGGGGTCAAGGATATTGACGCCCTATTCCAGCCCGACCACGGCCGCACCGGTCGCCACGGCACCTTGCTGGACGCCGCCGAGCAGCTCGTCCGCGACCGTGGGCTTTCCGCCGACATGGCTCAGCGGCTGCGGGATCTGCTGAGCGAACGCGAGCAGGTCGCGTTCGTCATGTTGGTCACCAACTACGACGGCCTGGCCACAGCGTTGGACGTCATGGGAGTCCCAGTAGACGAGCCGCGTTAGGCAACCCTCCTGCGATTCGCCGCGCGCTGGGCGAAGGTTTCCCGCCCCAGCGGCCCGTTGGGTGCCGTCATGACGGTGTGCCCGTCGCCGTGGCTGGTCCAGGTCTCGTTGCCGTTCGGGTGGATGGTGACGTCCCAGGAGCCAGTCGTCTTCGCATTGTGGTGCTTGGCGCAAAGGCAGTGGAGATTTGACGTGGCCGTAGGCCCTCCTGCCTGCGGATTTTCATGGTCGTAGCGCTGCACGTGATCCAACTGGCACTTGTGCGCGGGCACCGAGCAGCCAGGGAAGCGGCACGTCCCGTCGCGGCCTTCCACGCCAGCGCGCACCAGGGGTGTAGGGGAGTAGCCCTCGTTGCTCGCGGCTCCCGGGATCTGGACGTGCGTCACCCGTTTCATCCACTCCGGCGTGGCCAGCGAGCTGAGCCAGCCCCCTGCAGCCCAGATCTGCGAGTCCGGTTCGTCCACACTGCGGTACAGGTTCAGCGTTACCTCCGCCGTGGTCTGCCTGCGCACGAGCTGCATCAGCGCCTCGGCGCGGGAGCAGGAATTGCTCTTGGCCACACTGTTGACCGCTTTGAGCATCTCGAGCCCCTCGAGCTTAGGTAGCGTCAAGAAGAAAACAGTGGTGGTATCGGGCCGATCGTCGATGTCGAGGCGTGCGGAAGAACCCGTATCCGCATCCTTCGGCTCCTCCGGCAGCGCTTGTGGATCGTGCTTGCGAATCACTTGCTCAATCCGGCTGCGGATGGTTGCTCTGGCCAGCATGGCCTGGTTCGGGACGGTCGGGGAGATGGCCTTAAAAATTTTTTCCTCGAAGATTTCGGGGACGTCTTCTTTGACGGGGCTGAGGCATTCGGCCATGCATCGGAGCAGGTCAAGCGAGTAAGCGCCGGTGCGGGCCAGCTCGAGGATGCTAGGGAAGCGGCGGAACATGTGGCCGATCTCGACTAGCGTGAGCGCGCGGTACTCCGTTAGCCCCAGGCGCACGGCCAGGCGGGTGGATACGTCGATGACGCAATCGTTCATCTCGGGCGTGCAGGCCACGGCGAGGTTCACGTGCCCGCGGTTAACTTCGCACGCGGCTGCGCTTAGTGGATCGTTCGGGTCGGTGATGCGCCAGCAGGGTGTGGTGGTGGAATGCTCGAACATGGTCTTTCCCCTTATTGCCTGTTCGGAGGTGGTTTTGTGGTGTAGCCAAAAAATTTTTCCCGGCTTGTGCGTGCAGTATATAAACCGCTTCGGACAACCCCCTTGCACAGAAGTAGAATTAATCGAACACCTGGCACCAGAAAAATTTTGAGGAACACCGATGAGAACAGCAAACCGCACGTGGGCGCTCATTTGGGCGGCGCTGGCGCTGCTTAGCCTGGCGGCCGGGTACGTGGCCGCGCGGTGGGAGGACATTCCGGAGCGCTTCGCGACCCACTTTGGTACTCGCTTCGAGCCGGACAGCTGGAGTGACAAGACCGTGGGGTCGGTATTCCTACCGACGATATTTGGTGCGGTATTGGTGCTGTCTTTCGTGCTGATAGCTGCGGCGATACTGCGTTGGAAGCCCTCGCATGGTTACACGGCGATGTGGCTAGCCGTGATGAACCTTACGCTGGCCATCATGTTCGCCAGCCTGCAGGTTGTGACCGTGCTGCACACGAACTGGGTAGCTCCAGTCATGGTCGGTTCGCTGGTGCTGGTGCTAGGGTCTAGCCTCGCGATGGTTGTGGCGCTGGCGAGGAATCAGAACAACACCCCGAACCCGAGCGCGAGCGCCGAGGAGCACTACAAGTGGGGCATGTTCTACTACAACCCGGACGACCCGGCCGTGCTGGTCGACAAGAGGGTCGGGGTGGGCGTGGACTTCAACTATGCCCACTGGCAGGGCAAGGTGTTCGGCATCTTTGTCGTTCTGGTGCTACTCGGCTCTATCTCGTTGCCCTTTTTACTTTGACGCCCATCGGAACCCAGCGTTAAGCGCCTTCATCACGCCCTTGTAGGCCCACGGGGCGTTGACTTGCGCCCACCGGGCAACAGGGATGTCCCCGCTGGTGTTGATGAGGTACTTGCCCTTGTCCACGCCCTTCAAAATTTTTTGAGCCGCCTTGGCGGGGCTTACGGCGTGGCCCTGGAACAGCGAAGTTGCCTTCTGGATGCGCTTCTTGGAGCGATCCACGCCGTGGATGTCGATGGTGCGAACCAGGGGAGTGTCCACCGCTCCCGGGGCGACGGCGTGCACGTCCACGCCGAAGGGTGCCAGGTCGAAGCGCAGCACCTCGCACATGCCCAGCACGCCACCCTTGGAGGCGGAATAGGCCGCGTGCCACGGCAGGCCGATGATGCCCGCGGCGGACGAGACGAACACCAGCTTCCGGCGGTCGCGGCGGCGCCGGCGCACAGGCTGGTCCTCCATCATCTTGGGCGCGAAGGCCTCCACCATGTGCACGGAACCCATCAGGTTCACATCGATCACGCGCTGCCACTTTTCGTGGGGCATCTGGCGCACGTCACCCCAGATGGCGATGCCGGCCACGTGGTGTACCTGGTCCGGGGCGCCGTGGGTAGCGACCACGTCGTCCGCCCAGGCTTTCACGGCTTCCACGTCGGTGACGTCCACGGTGCGCTGGTCGGCGACGGTACCCCCGCGGTTGGTGATGTCGCTGGCAGTAGTGGCCAGGCCCTCCGCGTCGCGGTCGCTGACGGCCACTGCATAGCCGCGTTCAGCTAGTTGCAGTGCCACCTCCCGGCCGATACCTGAGGCTGCTCCGGTGACTACTGCAAACATGGCGAGAAAGCTCCTTTGTTAGTTTTCGAAATCTAACCCAAGTAGGGCGTTCTCGACCAATTCTGTCAGAGCGGGGTGGGGCCAATACTGTTTTTCGGCGAAATCGCGGGCATTAATTCCGAAAGTCATGGCGGTGACGAAGCACTGGATCAAAGAGCTAGCCTCCGGCCCGATGATGTGCGCGCCGAGGATCTCGCCGGTGCTGCGGTCGGCGATGACCTTGCAGAACCCGGTGGTGTCTTCCATCGCCCAGCCGTAGGCCACGTCGCCGTACTTCTGGATCTTGACGGTGAGGGGGCGGCCGGTCTCGCGCGCCTCCTGCTCGGTCATGCCCACCACGCCGATCTGCGGGTGCGTGAACACTCCGCTGGGGACCACGTCGTGGTTGAACTTTCGCAGGCCATCGGGGTGAGCCAGGTTGTGCGCCACCACTCGCGCCTCGGCGTTGGCGACGTGCTTGAGCTCGAAGTCATTGCACGCATCGCCCAGCGCCCACACGCCGTCGGCGCTGGTGCGGCCGTACTCGTCGACCTCGATTCGGCCGTATTCTTTGGTCTTGACGCCACCCGTTTCGCAGTCCAACGTGTCCGAATTGTTGACGCGCCCCATCGCGACGAGGACCTCCTCGCCGGTAACGGTAGTTCCATCGTCGAGGGTCAGGCAGATCTGTCCGTCGGCGGTTTCTTCGGCGGTGGTGATGGTGCGCCCCAGGTGGTTCGTCCACTGCCGCTTGGCTTGGGTGGTGAAGGCTTCGGAGATGTCGGCGTCCAACTTCCGCAACAGCTTGTCCGAGCGATTGATGAGCGTAACCTGCGTGCCGAGGCCAGAGAACATGGCGGCGAACTCCACGGCGACGATGCCGCCGCCGACGACGATGAGGGACTTCGGCAGTTCATCCAGGCGCATGATGTCCTCGTTGGTGCGGTAGCGCACGTCGGCGAGGGCGGGGTGAATGCGCGGGCGGCCGCCGGTGGCGAGCACGATGTTGGCGCCGGTGATGGTGGGGCCGTCGTCGATCTGCAGCGTGCGGGGGCCAACGAAGCGGGCGGTGCCTTCGAAGAGGGTGATGTTCGGGGTTTCGTCTCCCGCGCGGTAGGCAGCGCCGCTTTGACTGATGGGATCGATACGGTCGGCGAAGACGCGGCGCTGGATGTCCTTCCAGTCGACGTGCTGGAGCTCGCCAGTGAGGCTCAGGCGGGAGGCTTCGGAGAAACTGCGGGCAACGTCGGCGGTGTGGACGAACATCTTGGTCGGGATGCAGCCCACGTTGATACAGGTGCCGCCGAAAGTGCCCTTCTCCACGATGGCGATCTTCTGGTGCTCGTTGGCGGGGCTGGGCAGGGAGTTGCCAGAGCCGGTGCCGACGATGATGAGGTCGAAATCAGGCACGGTGAACCTTCCTTTCATTGAAGACGTCGCTAAGCCACTCGTCGGTGGCGGCGAAAGCCTTAGCACGAACTTTGGGGCGGGAGAGGAACACGTCGTGCAGCGCGCCTTCGATCACGATGGTGGTGGACAGGGAAGAAGCGTTGGAGGCCTGCTGCCACATCTGGCTCGGCATGAGGATGAGGTCGGCGTTGTAGGACTCGCGGGACAACTTCTTGGAGAAGTGATGGGTGTGGCTGGTCAACAGTAGCGTGGGCACGCCCGTGTCACCCTTACCGGAGTGGAGGCGGCGGATCTCCCGGGCCACGCCCAGGAGCCACTGCAGATGCTTCGGGCGGGGCTCCAGGGGCTTGAGGCGCAGGTTGTAATTCCACTCGCCGGCCTCGGTGACGTGCAGGGACCGGCCGTAGGTCGGGTTGATCCCGCCGGGTAGCAGCATGTTGGGCCGCAGCTTGTGGACGACCGGCAGCACGCGGTTGATAACGAAGCGAACGGCCGGGTTGAACTGCAGGCCAAACCACGGCGAATTCAAAACGATGGCGGCGATGGAATTGTGGAGGGGGGAACCGGCGTCAAAAAGGCGATGAGCCCACATTGTGACGTCCAACCCGCCGGTCGAGTGCCCAACAGGAACGACCGCGGCGTGGGCGGCGGCGAGGAGGGACGTGGCGGTGGAGAGATCGACGTCGTAGAGGGACTGATCGCTGACGTGATGCCAGGTTTGCCCCTCGCGCCAGGAGCGACCGCACTTGCGCAGATCCAGGCCATAGACGGCAAAGCCGGAGTCGTGAAAATGGCGGGCTACATGGTCCTGAAAGAAATAGTCCGTCATTCCATGGACAAAAAGCATGGCGGGGCGAGAGAAAAAGGAATCGTCGGGCGCATCCGGGCAGTAACGCACCAGGGTGCAACGAATGGGGGACTCGCCATCCGGGTCGTCGCCCAGCTCGAGGAAGCATTGGCCGAAGCCTTCGCCCAGCTCATCGGGCAAAAACTCGAGATCGGCGGCGGAGGTAGGGAGTGCGGGGCTATTAGGCATGTACTCATGCTAGCGCCACGAACAGGCAAAGAACATTGAAACATTGGCCTATAGGCGTAGAGTAAATATGACACAATAACGGTCTGACTTTTTCGCCTTTGAAGGAATGAATAGATAGTGGCACATAAAGATTCTGTGGACGTTGCACTAATTGGTGCGGGTGTTATCTCCACCACCCTGTCCGTCATGCTGAAGCAGCTGCAGCCGGACTGGAGCCAGGTGATCATCGAGCGTCTGGACACCCCTGGTGCGGAATCCTCCGACCCGTGGAACAACGCTGGTACCGGCCACTCCGCGCTGTGCGAGCTGAACTACACCCCCGAGGTCAACGGCAAGATCGACATCTCCAAGGCCGTCGGTGTGAACGAGAAGTTCCAGGTCTCCCGCCAGTTCTGGAGCTACCTGGTTGAGCAGAACGTGCTGGGCGACCCGTCTGAGTTCATCAACAAGGTTCCGCACGTCTCCTTCGCACAGGGTATGGACCAGGTGGACTACCTGAAGGCCCGCTACGAGGCGCTGAAGGACCACCCGCTGTTCCCGAACATGCAGTACAGCGACTCCGACGAGAAGTTCGCCGAGTTCCTGCCGCTGATGGCCCGTGGCCGTGACTTCAACAACCCGGTTGCGATCTCTTGGTTCGACGAGGGCACCGACATCAACTACGGTGCGCTGACTCGCCAGTACCTGGACGCCGTCACCGCTCAGGGTGTCGAGGTTCGCTACGGCAACGAGGTCAAGAACATCAACCGCGACGGTTCCAAGTGGAAGATCACCACCAAGAACCTGCACACCGGTGACACCTCCGTTATCACCGCGAACTTCGTCTTCGTCGGTGCCGGCGGCATGGCTCTGCCGCTGCTGCAGAAGTCCGGCATCCCGGAGATCAAGGGCTACGGCGGCTTCCCGGTTTCCGGCCAGTGGCTGCGCTGCACCAACCCGGAGCTGGTGGAGCAGCACCAGGCCAAGGTCTACGGTAAGGCTTCCGTTGGCGCTCCGCCGATGTCCGTTCCGCACCTGGACACCCGTGTGATCGACGGCAAGAAGGGCCTGCTGTTCGGTCCGTACGCCGGCTGGACTCCGAAGTTCCTGAAGAAGGGCAGCTACCTGGATCTGTTTAAGTCCCTGCGCGTGGGCAACCTCCCGTCCTACCTGGGCGTGGGCGTGCAGGAGATGGGCCTGACCAAGTACCTGATCGAGGAGGTGCTGAAGGACCAGGCAGCCCGCGTGGAATCCCTGCGCGAGTACATGCCGGAGGCACGTGCCGAGGATTGGGAGCTGGTCACCGCCGGCCAGCGCGTGCAGGTCATCAAGCCGATCGGCGCGCCGAAGTTCGGCTCCCTGGAGTTCGGCACCGCGCTGATTAACTCCAACGACGGCACCATCGCCGGCCTGATGGGTGCTTCCCCGGGTGCGTCCATTGCACCGTCCGCAATGCTCGAGGTTCTGGAGCGCTGCTTCGGCAACCGCATCGCCGACTGGGCTCCGAAGCTGAAGGAAATGATTCCTTCCTACGGCACTCGCCTGGCTAAGGATGCCAACCTGTTCAACGAGCAGTGGGATCGTTCCCAGAAGGCCCTAAAGCTGGTCTAAGTACCGCAGTAGGTCGTGAACTCGGCTTCCCCGCGCGGCACCGCCGCATGGAGGCCGAGTTTTTCGTATTTGTCGTTCCATTCGAAGGGGCTACGTAGCGCCTCGAGCGCCAGTAGGTAGCGGCTGAGGTCACCCGCCTCGGCCTGCTCTAGCGCGGCCTGCATGCCGTGGTTGCGGGGCAGGTAGATGGGATTGCGCGGGTGGGGGTCCTGGGCCGTCCAATGTTCGGTCCACTCGGCGGCACCCGGAGTGTTCTCTAGACCCTGGGGGATCTCGCCCGGGTTCAGGTTGGCCAGGAGAGCACCGTAGTCGGGAGCCGCTACCTGCAGCAGGTCAAGCAACTGTTCGGCGCAGTCCGGGGCTCCGAGAGCGGCCGCCATCTGCTCGTCCCACGCCGCGGCGTACTGCGGCTGGAAGCGCTGCAAGCGCTCTGTAAGATTTTTGACGCCCTCATCTACCAGCGGCACGAGCGCCTCAGCCAGGCGCGCGAGGTTCCACATCATGACGGCGGGCTGCTGGGCGTATGCGTAGCGGCCACGGGTATCGATCGAGCTGTACACCGTGTCGGTGGCGAAGTAATCCATGAACGCGCACGGGCCGAAGTCGATGGTCTCCCCGGAAATTGCGATGTTGTCGGTGTTCATCACCCCGTGGATAAAGCCGAAGCGCATCCAGCTGGCGACGAGTTCGGCTTGGCGGGAAACGGTGGCGTCAAAAAGATCGAGCGGCGACGTGCCTTGGGGGAAGTGGCGAGCGAGGATGTAGTCGACGAGGCGTTCGGTGACCTGCGGGCCCATGAGCGCGGCGTATTGGAAGGTGCCGATGCGGATGTGGGAGCTGGCGACGCGCACCCCGACCGCGCCCGGGTGGAGGCGGTTGCGCCGCACGGTGTGGCCGGTGGAGAGGACAGCCAGCGAGCGGGCGGTAGGGACGCCCAGGGCGTGGAGGGACTCGGCGAAGGCATACTCCTTGAGGGCGGCATCGAGGGGATAGTGGCCGTCGCCTCCGCGGGAGAAGGGGGTGCGGCCGGTGCCCTTGGCGTGGATGTCCCAGACTTTGCCCTGGGGATCCGTGTGCTCAGACAGTAGGAGGGCGCGGCCATCGCCCATGCGCGGGTTGAACTGCCCGAACTGGTGGCCGGCGTAGCCGAGTGCATGGCCGCCGTTCTGGCCGGTGAGGAAGGCCATGCCCTCGGGGCTGCGGAGCCACTGCGGATCCAGGCCCAGCTCGGCGGCGAGGGGCTCGTTGAGCACGAGGATCTGCGGGTCGGGGAATACCTCCCCGGTGCAGGGGAGGGCGAGTTCCGGGAATTGCTCGGCAAACGTATTCATGGTGTTGCCCATTGTAGGGGTAGGCTGAATTGCCATGAGTGACACAGGGAAAGTGGTGCTGATCGGCGGCGGGCCTGGGGCATGGGACCTGATTACAGTGCGCGGGATGCGCGCGCTGCAGGCAGCCGACGTGATCCTGACCGATCACCTGGGCCCCACCAGCGAGCTGGACAAGCTGTGCGACGTGGAGGCCAAGGAGGTCATCGACGTGGCGAAGCTGCCGTACTCCCGGCAGGTCAGCCAGGAAAAGACCAACGAGCTGCTGGTGGAGCACGCACGGGCGGGCAAGACCGTTGCCCGGCTCAAGGGCGGGGACCCGTTCGTGTTCGGGCGCGGCTTCGAGGAGGTGCAGGCGTGCGCTGCGGCGGGTGTGCCCTGCGAGGTTATCCCGGGCGTGACCAGTGCCGTGAGCGTGCCTGCGGCCATCGGCGTGCCCGTGACTCAGCGGGGCGTGGTGCACGCCTTCACCGTCGTATCCGGCCACGTGGCGCCGGATAACCCGAGCAGCTTGGTGGACTGGCGTGCGCTGGCGGCCTCGGGGGCCACGCTGTGCGTGATCATGGGCGTGCGGAACGTGGCCGCGATTGCCGCGGAGCTGCAGGCCGGGGGATTGGCGGCCGACACGCCGGCCGCCGTGATCCAGGAGGGCACCACCGACCAGCAGCGTGGGTTCCGCTGCACACTGGGTACGCTGGCCGAAACTTTCGAAGCCAACGAGGTCGGCTCGCCGGCGGTGTACGTGATCGGCGAGGTCGCGGGCCTCTAGACGACGAGGGTGAGCTCCGTGGAGTCTTGCTCCACGGTGAAGCCGGCGGCGCGGGCGATGTCGGCAACCTCCGTGGCGGTGGTGCCGCTGGGATCCTGAGCCAGCGCGCGAGCGAGCAGGCCCTTGTAGTGCTTGTTGAAGTGGCTGACGACCTTGCGGCTGCCATCGGGTTGCACGGATTCCACCCGCACAGTCACCGCAGTCTTCAGCTTGCCAAGCTGCTGGTAGGCCCCGGAACGTAAGTCCACCACCAGGCCGTGTTCTTGCTCAGCGCGCTGCAGCGCCTCGGTGATAGCAGAACCCCAGCGCTTCTTCATGGTGGTGCCGGGGGTGAGCTTAGTACTACCCGAAAGCCGGTAGTGGGGGATCGGATCCCCGCCCATGACCAGGCCATACAGTGCTGAGCCGATGGCTAGGTGGGGCGTGGTGGCGTCAGAAAGAGAAGACACATCGAGCGCATCGTAGAGCACGCCCGTGTAACGGCGCAGGGCCGGCATCGTCGGGGCGGTGCGCAGCACCTGATTGGCCTCGACCTCGCCGCGCAGTTTCTCGGAAAGGCCCAGGACCTGCATGGCGGCCTCCGGATCTTCGGTGCACAGAGCGACCAGATCGCGGGTGAGCTCCTCGCGGATGGGGTCGAGTTCCGGGAAGTGTAACGGCTCCCCGGCGGGCAGCGAGCCACCGGGAGCCTTGGTTTCGGACGGAGGAAGCACGATCAGCATTCCCACAGACTAGCTAAAACCCCTACCAAACGACACAAGTCAAAGGGCGAAAAGGTAAAGTCATGACTCATGATTACTCGGATGTCACAACTATTCTTGCGCACCCTGCGTGACGACCCCGCAGACGCAGAGGTGCCCAGCCACAAGCTGCTGGTACGCGCGGGATACATCCGCCGCGTTGCCCCCGGCGTGTACTCGTGGCTGCCGCTCGGCCTGCGGGTGCTTCGCAACGTCGAAGAGGTCGTACGCGAGGAGATGAACGCCATCGGCGCGCAGGAGATTTCCTTCCCCGCGCTGCTGCCGCGTGAGCCCTACGAGACGACCGGCCGCTGGGTCGAGTACGGTGATGCGCTGTTCCGCCTGAAGGATCGCAAGAACGCGGACTACCTGCTGGGGCCGACGCACGAGGAGATGTTCACCTCGGTCGTGAAGTCCGAGTACAACTCCTACAAGGACTTCCCCGTGATCCTGTACCAGGTGCAGACGAAGTACCGCGACGAGGAACGCCCGCGCGCCGGCATCCTGCGCGGCCGCGAGTTCATCATGAAGGATTCCTACTCCTTCAACATGGACGATGAGGGGCTGGAGGAGTCCTACCAGCTGCACCGCAAGGCCTACCAGAACATCTTCGACCGCCTGGGCATCAAGTACGCGATCTGCTCTGCGACCTCTGGCGCTATGGGCGGCTCGGCATCCGAGGAGTTCCTGGCTGTGGCCGACACCGGCGAGGACACCTTCGTGCGCTCCACCGAGAGCGACTACGCCGCGAACGTCGAGGCGGTAGTGACGCAGGTCCCGCCGGCTCAGCCGATCGAGGGCCAGCCGGAGGCCAAGGAGTACGAGACCCCGGACAGCGAGACCATCGAGGCGTTGGTGGACTGGGCCAACGACGAAGGCATCACCATCGACGGCCGTGCCGTGGAGGCTGCGGACACGCTGAAGTGCATCGTGATCAAGGTCAACGACCCGACGCTGGACGAAGAGGGCAAGCCACGCGGCGAGTCCCTGGCCGGCGTGCTGGTGCCGGGCAACCGCGAGGTAGACATGAAGCGCCTCGAGGCGGCCATGGAGCCCGCGCAGGTGGAGCTGGCCGAAGAGGCGGACTTCAAGAAGCACCCCTTCCTGGTCAAGGGGTACGTGGGGCCGAAGGGGCTGGCTGCAAACGGTGTTCGCCTGCTGGCCGACCCGCGTGTGGTGGAGGGAACCTCTTGGATCGCCGGTGCGGACGCTAAGAACCGCCACGTCGTGGGCCTGGTCGCAGGGCGCGACTTCACCCCGGACGGCTTCGTGGAGACCGCCGAGGTGCTCGAGGGCGACCCGTCCCCGGACGGCAAGGGCACCCTGACGCTGGCTCGTGGCATCGAGATTGGCCACATCTTCCAGCTGGGTCGCAAGTACACCGAGGCCTTCGACGTGAAGATTCTGGACGAATCCGGTAAGCGTTCCGTGCCGACGATGGGCTCCTACGGCGTGGGCGTGTCCCGCCTGGTGGGTGTGATCGCCGAGCAGATGCTAGACGATTCCGGACTGCGCTGGCCGGCGTCCGTCGCGCCCTTCGACGTGCACGTGGTGATCGCCAACAAGGACGCCGCCGCAGGCGAGGCCGCCGTGGAACTGGTGGAAACCCTGTCCAACGATGGCCTGGAAGTTCTCTTCGACGACCGTCCGAAGGTTTCCCCGGGCGTGAAGTTCAAGGATTCCGAGCTCCTGGGCATGCCCCTGGTGGTCGTGGTTGGTCGTGGCTTCGCCGACGGCAAGGTGGAATTGCGCAACCGCCTGACCGGAGAGACCTACGAGGTCGACTACACCGACGCGCTGCCGGAGGCTAAGCGGGCTCTCCGCGGAGAGGCACGTCCTTAGGGTCCTTGCCCTGGAGCCGCTCGAGGGCAGCTTCGCCGCAGGCGGTGGTCTTTAGCCAGTCGGCGGCGTAGGCGACTGCCTTCTCGTTGACGGCCAGCTCCGTGATACGGCGAAGCTGGGTGCTAATGGGCAGCACGGTGGGGTGGAAGTACTCCACAGCATCCGACTTCCCATCGGCCTCGCCCTGCGTGTATCCGGGTTCGGGGGCGGGGATCTCCGCGCCCAGCTCTTCCAGGACGTCATCCGTGAGGTCGCGTAGCACGCGCAGCTGATCGGCCAAGGATTGGATCTGCGAACGGGTCTTGTCCTCTGGGCTCTTGGCCAGCGCGACGCCCGAGGCGTAGATCGCGCCGTAAGTTAGCGTCAGCAAGGAACGAAACTCCGCTGCCACATCGACATCCGGGTTAGAAAAGCCCTCGACGACCTCAGTGCTGACCTCGGTGGGGTGGTTAGGACGCTCGTTGTCGCCGGCGGCCTTGTAGGCGGCGAATAGCCCGGCGATGAGGGAGGCCTGTGCGCCCAGCTCGCTTGTGAGGGCGCGATCGTAGGCCTTTTCCAGGGAAACAGCTTTCCTGGGTGCGTTCTTGGTCTCGGAAATTTTTTCTTGGCAGCCCTGGGGCGCGTTGCCCTCGCTATCAGTGCCGCATTGGCGCAGGGCTTCCTCCGTGACCAGGTCGTACTGCATGCCGAGGAATCCGGACCACTTCTTCGCCCGCTTGGCCTGAAAATTTTTCTGAGCACTGCGCAGCGCCGTGGCGAGGTCGATGAGCTGCTCGTTTGCTTGTGGCTCCTCGCCGAACTCGCAGGCGGAGATCGCCAATCCGGCGCCTAGAAGCGTGCTGGCTCCCAGGAAGCGGCGACGGGTGAGGAGAGGGCGAGAGCTGGTCATATTCATCAAGACTAGGAGTCTACTAGAAGCCAGCTGCTGCTAGACTGCATGGTCATGGCATTTCCAAACAAGGAGCAGCTCGAAGACTCGCTGCGCGGATTGGTAAAAGAGTTCGGACTGGTGATCGAGGACATCAAGATCACGAAGGCTGGAGCGAAGTCCGCCATTCGGATCGCAGTGGATACCGCCGACCCCCGCGCCGAGCGCCCGGATCTGGACCAGTTGGAAGAACTGAGCCGCGAGGTATCGAAGCACTTGGATGACGCCGAGGCGGCGGGGGAGATGAGCTTTGGGGCCGGATACACCCTGGAGTTGACGACGCCTGGCGTCGATTTCCCTCTTCTGGAGCAACGCCACTGGGTGCGCAACATCGGGCGCCTCGTGCGGCTGGCCGACGGGGTGGAGCGCATCGCGCAGGTAGACGGCGACGATGTCGT
Source organism: Corynebacterium sp. ACRQJ (assembly GCF_022346045.1). Lineage (NCBI taxonomy): Bacteria > Bacillati > Actinomycetota > Actinomycetes > Mycobacteriales > Corynebacteriaceae > Corynebacterium > Corynebacterium sp. ACRQJ. The sequence goes on from NZ_JAKRMT010000007.1 coordinate 96,824, forward strand.
TTTGATCACACCAGATAAGAAACAGCCCAGCGTGCGCCGCGTGCGATTCGCAGATGTAGCTGGTGCGGTGGTAGAAGTGGAATTCTCACAGGCACCCGCCGCCGAGGTCGATCTTGTCGGATTGGCTATTGACGCCTACGGGTTGCCCCGTGCAGAAGATCAGCAGGATAGTCCGGCGGAAGACTAGGAGTAACAAGTGAATATTGATATGGCCGCGCTGCGTGCAGTCGAAAAGCAGGAGTCGGTGGATTTCGACGACCTGCTGGAAGGGGTTAAGCGGGGGCTGCGGGAGGCGTACCGGGCGAAAAGCCACTTCACCGGTCCGGTCGATGTGGACATCGACCCGATTAGTGGCGAGGTGACCATCTACCAGGTGGAAAAGGACGAAGAGGGGAACGTCACCGGGCGCATCGACGACACTCCGAAAAATTTTGGTCGCGACGGCGCGCTGGCTGTGCGTGAAGCCATTCGCTTCCGCATCAACTTCGCTCGCGTGCAGAACCGCTACGACGAGTACGCCGAGCTGCGCTACCGCGTGGTTTCCGGCGTGGTTTCCGCCGATGCCCGCGCCAACGAGCGCGGTGTGACCATCGTGCACCTGGGCACCGAGGCGAACGGCCAGGACGGGCAGATCCTGCCCGCCGAGCACATCCCCGGCGAGGAGCTGGAGCACGGTATGCGTGTGAAGGCCTTCGTTACGGACGTGATCAACAACGCCAACCGCATGGTGCAGATCAACCTTTCCCGCACGCACCCGGAGCTAGTTAAGGGACTGTTCGCCCTGGAGGTTCCGGAGGTTGCCGACGGTTCCGTCGAGATCGTCTCCGTGGCCCGCGAGGCGGGGCACCGCACCAAGATCGCCGTGCGCTCGACCGTCAAGGGGCTGAACGCCAAGGGCGCCTGCATCGGTCCGCGCGGCCAGCGAGTGTCCAACATCATGCAGGAGCTGGGCGGGGAGAAGATCGACATTATCGACTACTCCGAGGACCCGGCTACTTTCGTCGGCAATGCGCTGTCGCCCTCGAAGGTCGTCAGTGTGAAGGTGACCGACCCGGAGATGCAGATCGCCCGCGCCGTCGTGCCGGACTATCAGCTGAGCCTCGCCATTGGCCGCGAGGGGCAGAATGCCCGTCTGGCCGCACGCCTGACAGGGTGGAAGATCGACATCCGTTCGGAGACGGACGCCGCAGCGGAGGACACGCCCAGTTAACTGTTTCGGGGGCCGGCGCGATACACTGGACTGGTGGTATTCCATGAGTGTCCCACAAGCAAGCACCTTCCGGTGAGGACGTGTATTGCAACGAAGCAGGTGATGGGAATAGATCAGCTGTTGCGTTGCGTTGTGCGGAAAAGCGCGGAAGGAGCCAAGGGTGAACTCCAGGTTGTCCCCGATCCGGGTCGGAAACTTCCCGGGCGAGGCGCATGGATCACCCCCACAGTGGAGGCATGGGAAATCGCCGTGAAACGCAGGGCCTTTGGCCGTGCGTTGAGGGTATCCGCCAACGTGGATGCAGACCCTGTACGTGAATACATCGTCACACTGCCAGTGACAGTGACAAGTAAAGACGAGGAAGTTACGTCGACATGAAGAACAATCAACCCTGATGAGCACGCGATGAAGCAGCATCAGCGATGAGTATCTACAAGTACGGGAGTCGTAAGTAGCCCGGCTGCAGGCGCACCTGCACGCTAGAGCGCACTACGGCTCCGCAAACATGAAGGAGAGTAGTGGCCGGAAAGCTACGCGTACACGAGTTGGCCAAGGAACTCGGAGTGACGAGCAAGGAGTTGCTCGCCACCCTGAAGGAACAAGGCGAGTTCGTTAAGACCGCTTCTTCGACGGTGCAGCCGCCCGTCGTGAAGAAGATGAAGAAGCACTACGGGGTGGGCGAAGAGTCTGCCAAGGAAGGTGCAGCTACCCCGAAGCCCGCAGCAACGCCGGGGCCGAAGCCTGCCGCCAAGGCAGCTCCGAAGGCCGCCGCGAAGCCGGGGCCGAAGCCCGGACCCAAGCCGGGTCCGCAGCCAGTGAAGAACACCAACCCGGTTGCGGGCGCTGGCACCAAGCCCACCTCCTCCGTGAAGCCTGGCGAGAAGCCAGCTCCGAAGCCCGGTGCCAAGCCGGGCCCGAAGCCGGGCGGTGCCAAGCCGGGGCCCAAGCCGGGTCCGAAGCCCGGTGGTGCAAAGCCGGGCCCGAAGCCAGGTGCCAAGCCAGGGCCGAAGCCGGGCGGTCGCGCCCCGCGTGTGGCCAACAACCCGTTTTCCTCCAGCACTCCGGCCGAGCGCCCCGCACCGCGTCCGCGCGGTGGGCAGGCAGGCCCAGGCGACATGCCGCGTCCGGGTAACCGCCCGGGTGGGGCCAAGAAGTCGGGTCCGAAGCCAGGCGCTAAGCAGGGCGGCGGCCGCCGTCCGTCGCCGGCAATGATGCCGAGCCACCCGAACCCGGCCCAGATGCCGTCGAAGTCCGACAACTTCGGCGGTGGCCGTGGTCGCGGTGGACGTCACGGTGGCCCCGGCGGTCCAGGTGGCCTGGGAGGCCCGCGCGGTGGACGCGGTGGGCGTCGTGGCGGCACCGCAGGTGCATTCGGCCGTCCGGGTGGCGCACCGCGTAAGGGGCGCAAGTCGAAGCGTCAGAAGCGCAACGAGTACGAGGCAATGCAGGCGCCGAGCGTCGTTGGCGGCGTGAAGCTGCCTAACGGCAAGGGCGCGAAGATTCGCCTCGCTCGTGGTGCCTCCCTGATGGACTTCGCAGAGAAGATCCAGGCGGATGCGGCAGCACTGGTTCAGGCACTGTTCAACCTGGGCGAGATGGTGACCGCTACTCAGTCGGTCTCCGACGAAACCCTGATGCTGCTCGGCGAGGAAATGGATTACAAGGTCGAGGTCGTCTCCCCCGAGGACGAGGACCGCGAGCTGCTGGAATCCTTCGACCTGCAGTTTGGTGAGGACGAGGGCGAGGACGAAGACCTGGCCCAGCGCCCGCCGGTGGTTACCGTCATGGGTCACGTCGACCACGGTAAGACCCGCCTGCTGGATACGATTCGTAAGGCCAACGTCGGTTCCGGCGAGGCCGGCGGCATCACCCAGCACATCGGTGCTTACCAGGTCTCCGTGAACATGGAGGGCGACGACCGCCTGGTTACCTTCCTGGATACCCCGGGTCACGAGGCGTTCACCGCCATGCGTGCCCGTGGTGCGAAGTCCACCGATATTGCGATCCTGGTGGTCGCCGCGGACGACGGCGTGATGCCGCAGACCGTGGAGGCGATCAACCACGCCAAGGCCGCCGACATTCCGGTCGTGGTCGCGGTGAACAAGATCGATAAGGAAGGCGCCCAGCCGGACAAGATCCGTGGCCAGCTGACCGAGTACGGTCTCATCCCGGAGGAGTACGGTGGCGAGACGATGTTCGTGGACATCTCTGCAAAGCAGGGAACCAACATCGACCAGCTGCTGGAATCCGTCCTGCTGACGGCCGATGCATCGCTGGATCTGCGCGCTAACCCGGATATGGACGCACAGGGTGTCGCCATTGAGGCACACCTCGACCGCGGTCGCGGTCCGGTCGCGACGATCATCGTCCAGCGCGGTACCCTGCGCGTTGGTGACTCCATCGTCGTTGGTGACGCCTACGGCCGCGTGCGCCGCATGATCGACGAGCACGGCAACGACGTCAAGGAAGCCGGCCCGTCCCGCCCGGTCCAGGTTCTGGGTCTGACCAGCGTGTCCGGTGCTGGCGATAACCTGCTGGTTGTCGACGAGGACCGCACCGCCCGCCAGATCGCGGACCGCCGCGACGCCCGCCGTCGTAACGCGCTGGCAGCACGCAGCCGCAAGCGCGTCTCCCTGGAGGATCTGGATGCGGTGTTGAAGGAAACCAACACCCTGAACCTGATCCTGAAGGGCGACAACGCCGGTACGGTCGAGGCCCTGGAGGACGCGCTGCTGAAGATCGAGGTCGACGACGAGGTGGACCTGAACATCATCGACCGCGGTGTTGGTGCTGTGACGGAGACCAACGTCAACCTTGCAGCGGCCTCCGACGCAGTGATCATCGGCTTCAACGTCCGCGCAGAAGGCAAGGCCACCGAGGTGGCCAACGCCGAGGGCGTGGATATCCGCTACTACTCGATCATCTACAAGGCGATCGAGGAGGTAGAGGCAGCGCTGAAGGGCATGCTGAAGCCGATCTACGAGGAGAAGGAGATCGGTACCGCGGAGATCCGCCAGATCTTCAAGGCTTCCTCCGTCGGCCTCATTGCAGGTTGCATGGTGGAGACCGGCAAGGTCCGCCGCAACGCCCAGGCACGCCTGGTGCGCGACGGCAACGTCGTGGCGGAGAAGGCGACTATCGAGTCGCTGCGCCGCGAGAAGGACGACGTCACCGAGGTCTCCGCAGGTTACGAGTGCGGTATGGTGCTGTCGTACCCTGACATCCAGGTCGACGACATCATCGAGGTATTCGAGCTGGTCGAGGTGCCGCGCACCTAAAAAGTCGCGCACCTAAACTGTCTAGTGTCCAAGGTCTTGTAAAGGAGAAGTTAATGGTTGATCACGCGCGTGCCGCGCGCATGGCCAAGCGCATTCAGCAGATTGTTGCCACGGCCATCGAGCGGCAGATCAAGGATCCGCGCCTGGAGTTCGTGACGATCACGGACGCGCGCGTAACCGGCGACCTCCACGACGCGACGGTGTTCTACACCGTGCGCGGTAAGACCGTGGACGCAGAGCCGGATACGGATGCGGCGGAGGCAGCGCTGGCTAAGGCAACGGGACAGTTGCGCAAGATCGTCGGCGATCAGCTGAGCGTGCGCTTCACCCCGACCTTGAGCTTCAGCTTGGACACAGTTCCGGAGGCTTCCGCGCACTTCGAGGAGCTGCTGGCTCGCGCGAAGGCCCAGGACGAGGCTCTGCGTGCGCAGTCCGCGGGCGCCCGCCCGGCGGGCGACGAGGATCCGTACAAGTCGTAGTGACTGCTCCCGCTTCTACCGGCCAGGCCGATGCCCGCACTATCTTGGGGCTGGCCTGGCCGGCTCTCGTTGTATTGGCGGCCACGCCGTTGTACCTGTTGCTGGATACTGCGGTCGTTGGCCGCCTGGGTGCGGCTGATCTGGCCGCGCTGGCTGCGGGCGCGACGGTGTTGGGTACCGTTACTACCCAGCTGACGTTCCTGTCCTATGGCACGACCGCCCGCGCCGCGCGGCACTACGGTGCCGGCCGCCGTTCCGACGCGATCTACGAGGGCGTGCAGGCGACGTGGGTTGCCCTGGCCGTGGGCGCGCTGTTGGCCGGCGTTGTTTTCGCCTTCGCCCCGGCGATCATGGGCTTCTTTTCTAGTGACGCCACCGTCGTCTCCGAGGCCACGAAGTGGATGCGGGTGACGTGCGCGTCGATCATCCCGGCGCTGTGCACCATGGCGGGCAATGGTTGGCTGCGGGGAATGTCCAACACGAAGCTGCCGCTGTGGTTCACACTCGCCGGGGTGATTCCGATGGCGGTAATAGTCCCGCTGGCGGAAGGCCGCGGCAATCGCATCGTCTAGTTCTACGACATGGCGCTTGCGGCGTAGGTG
>NZ_JAKRMT010000008.1:0-99760 GCF_022346045.1 Corynebacterium sp. ACRQJ
GAATGGCGGGGATGGGGCTGGTGGGAATGGCGGGGATGGGTGAGGTGGAGGCGGAGTCGGGTGTGGGGCGGACTCAGGCACAAGAAAACCCCAGCGCCAGCAGCAAAGTACCAGCGCCGGGGCTATCGCGGGCCGGGACCCAGCCCGGCGGCTACTTGTTGGTGTTCAGGCCGTCGATGATCTCATTGAACGTCGAGGACGGGCGCATCACAGCGTTCGTCTTCTCATCGTTCGGCCAGTAGTAACCGCCCAGGTCCACCTCGTGACCCTGAATATCCAGCAGCTCCTGGGAGATCTTCTCCTCGTTGGCCTCGAGGGCGTCAGCAACAGGCTTAAAGATCTCCGCCAGCTCAGCATCGCGAGTCTGGTCAGCCAGCTCGCGAGCCCAGAACTTCGCCAGGTAGAAGTGGGAGCCGCGGTTGTCGATCTCGCCGACCTTGCGGGACGGGGACTTCGACTCGTTCAGCACGGACTCGGTGGCAGCATCCAGAGCATCGCCCAGGATCGGGGTGCGCGGGTTATCGTCCGTCTCCTGCAGCTTGCGCAGAGACTCCGCCAGCGCCAGGAACTCACCCAGGGAATCCCAACGCAGGTGGTTCTCCTCCACCAGCTGGGCCACGTGCTTCGGCGCGGAACCACCCGCACCGGTCTCGAACAGGCCACCGCCGGCGATCAGCGGAACCACGGAAAGCATCTTCGCGGAAGTGCCCAGCTCCATGATCGGGAACAGGTCCGTCAGGTAGTCGCGCAGCACGTTGCCGGTGACGGAAATCGTATCCTCGCCAGCGCGGATGCGGTCGATGGACAGCTGCATTGCCTCCTCCGGCGGAAGAATGCGGATATCCAGACCCTCAGTGTCGTGATCCTTCAGGTAGGTCTCCACCTGCTTCTGCACGTTCCTGTCGTGTGCGCGCTCCGGATCCAGCCAGAACACAGCCGGGGCGCCGGTAGCGGCGGCGCGCTTCACGGCCAGCTTTACCCAGTCCTGCAGCGGGATGTCCTTGGCCTGGCAAGCACGCCAGATGTCACCTGCAGCTACCTCGTGCTCCATCAGCACGTCGCCGGCACCATTCAGCACCTGCACGCGACCCTCGGCCTCAATGCGGAAGGTCTTGTCGTGGGAGCCGTACTCCTCGGCCTTCTGCGCCATCAGGCCCACGTTCGGCACAGTGCCCATCGTGGTCGGGTCGAAGGCGCCATTCTTGCGGCAGTCGTCGATAACGACCTGGTAGATGCCCGCGTAGGAGGAATCCGGCAGAACTGCCAGCGCATCCTCGGTCTCGTCGTTCTTGTTCCACATCTGGCCGGAGGTGCGGATCATCGCCGGCATGGAAGCATCCACAATCACGTCGGAGGGCACGTGCAGGTTGGTGATGCCCTTGTCGGAGTTCACCATCGCCAGATCCGGGCCGTCGGCCAGAGCCTTGTCGAAGGCTTCGCGGATCTCGGCTGCGTTGTCTACCTTGCCCGCATCCAGTGCGTCCAGGATGGCGCCCAGGCCGTTCTCGCCGTTCAGGCCTGCCGGCAGCAGCTGGTCGCCGTACTGCTCGAACACGTCGTGGAAGTATGCGCGCACTGCGTGGCCGAACATGATCGGGTCGGAGACCTTCATCATCGTGGCCTTCAGGTGTACGGAGAACAGCACGCCCTCCGCCTTCGCGCGAGCCACCTGAGCCCGGAAGAAAGTGCTGAGAGCCTCGGCGCGCATCACCGTGGCGTCAACAATCTCCTTGTCCAGCACCGGCAGCTCTTCCTTCAGCACCTGCGTCTCACCGTTCGGCTTGACCAGCTGGATGCGCAGCGTGTCATCGCCGTCCATAATGACCGACTGCTCGTTGTGGCGGAAGTCGTTGGCCTCCATTGTCGCGACGTTCGTCTTGGAATCCGGCGACCACTTGCCCATGGAGTGCGGGTGCTTGCGGGCGAAGTTCTTCACGGCCTTCGGCGCGCGTCGGTCGGAGTTGCCCTCGCGCAGCACCGGGTTAACGGCGGAGCCCTTCACGGAGTCGTAGCGGGCCTGCGCGTCGCGCTCCTCGTCGGTCTTCGGCTCGGACGGGTAATCCGGCAGGTCGTAGCCCGCCTTCTGCAGCTCCGCGATGGCTGCCTGCAGCTGCGGGATGGACGCAGAGATGTTCGGCAGCTTGATGATGTTCGCATCCGGGGTCTTGGCCAGCTCGCCGAGCTCAGCCAGAGCGTCGTCAACCTTCTGCTCCTCGGGCAGCACGTCGGAGAACGCGGCCAGGATGCGGGCGGCCAGCGAAATATCGCGGGTCTCCACATCCACTCCAGAGGTCGAAGCAAAAGCCTCCACAATCGGCTTCAAAGAATACGTCGCCAAGAGTGGGGCTTCGTCGGTGCGGGTGTAGATGATCTTTGCCATGTGGCGTTCGTCTCCCAGCCTCTAGTTAGTCAGTTGGTCTTTTAGTGGTTTACGATCCAAGAATACGGCAAATATCAAACCTGTGAATGGTACGGGGTTATTGCCCACCGCGTGGCCTGTTCGGTTTTAAAGCTTAAAAATTTTTATTGACGCCTACCCGCCGCGCTTTTGCGACCCACCCGCCGCACTTCCCGCAGCCCCGTCAACCCGCCTATCAACCTGCCCTTTTACCCGTCTCTACAACTAATGAAAGCGAGCGATGCCCGTGAGCGAAACGAAACTTACAAAGTTGCCCTCCCGCCGCCCGGTTCCGCGCCAGACGGAGATCTCCACCCGCCACCGTTACATCGCCATGGTGGCGATGGCTCTGGGCGGTTTCGGCATCGGCACCACGGAGTTCGTGGCGATGGGTTTGCTGAACCTCATCGCGGAGGACTTCGCCATCTCGGAGGACCAGGCCGGCCACGTGATTTCCGCCTACGCGCTGGGCGTGGTCGTCGGCGCCCCGCTGATCACCACGCTCACGGGTTCGATCCCGCGCCGGCGCCTGGCGCTGCTGCTGATGGGCGCCTTCGTGGTCGGCAACGGCCTGAGTGTCTTCGCGCACTCCTATGGGATCCTGATGCTCTCCCGCTTCATCGCGGGCTTCCCACACGGCGCGTACTTCTCCGTCACGGCGCTGATCGCCGCGTCCATGGCGCCAAACGGCAAGCGCGGTAAGGCGGTGGCGCTGACGGGCATGGGGCTTTCCGTTGCCACCGTCATCGGTGTGCCGATTGCGCAGTGGCTGGGCTCCACCTTCGGGTGGAACGCGGCCTTCGCGATGGTCGCGGCCATCGGCGTGGTCACCTTCGTCGCCCTGTGGTTCACGGTGCCGCACATGACGTTGATGCCGCGCACCAAGCCGCTGACGGAGCTCGGCGCATTGGTGAACTCGCAGGTTCTCATGACCCTCGCCATCGGCACCGTCGGCTTCGGTGGCATGTTCGCGGTTTACACCTATATCTCCTGGACCCTGACGGAGAACGCGGGCTTCAATGCCAACCTCATCTGGATTCCGCTGATGGTCTACGGCATCGGCATGGTCATCGGCACGTATATCGGCGGTGTGCTGGCCGACCGGAACTTGGAGTACGCGATCCTCAGCACCTTGCTGTCCCTGATCGTCGTCCTTTCCGCCTTTTACTTCCTGTCCCACAATGCGGTGGCGGGCATCATCAACTTCGGCGTGATCGGCCTGTTGGGCTCCACCCTGGTACCGAACCTGCAGACCCGCCTGATGGACGTTGCGGGCGAGGCGCAGACCCTCGCCGCGGCGCTGAACCACTCTGCGTTGAACATGGCTAATGCGGCGGGAGCGGCGGTCGGCGGTGCCGTCATCGCCGCTGGTTATGGTTATTCCACCCCTGCGCTCGCTGGTGCGGCGATGGCCGCCTGTGGCGCTCTGCTGTGGATTCCTGCCTATTATTTACGACGCCGTCAGCTCGCAGCCGCCCGGGCGTAGGTTCTAAAGCTCTAAGGAAAAGTAAGGGTGAGTCGGCAGGGTTAGTAGGGTAGGGACTCATGAAGTCACTGACTATTGCGACGGTTAACGTCAATGGAATTCGGGCGGCAGCGAAAGTGCGCCACGAGGACAACCGGGGGATCCTGCCGTGGCTGGAGGCCACGCCAGCGGACGTGGTGCTGATGCAGGAGGTGCGCGCGGACGAGAAGCAGACGCGCGCTGCCCTGGAGCCCGTTCTGGACGAGTGGCACCTGGCTCAAGCTCCGGCGGCCGCCAAGGGGCGGGCCGGGGTGGCGATCCTGTCGCGTTTGCCCCTGCGGGACGTGCAGATCGGCTTCGGTGACGGTCCAGGAAGCGAGGAGTTTGCCGACTCCGGCCGCTACATCGAGGCCACGGTGGACGCCGGGGATCTGCCGGTGCGCGTGGCCTCCCTGTACCTGCCCAGCGGCTCGGCGGGGACGGAGAAGCAGGACGAGAAGTACCGCTTCCTGGATTCCTTCGGTGAGTACCTGCAGAACCGGGCGGCACAGGCCGAGCAGGCCGGACACCCCGAGCTGGTAGTCGGTGGAGACTGGAACATCTGCCACCGCCGCGAGGACCTGAAGAATTGGAAGACCAACCGCAAGAAGTCCGGCTTCCTGCCCGACGAGCGGGCATTCATGGATTCCCTATTAGGCACCTTCCCGGACGATGCCACCCAGGTCGCAGACGCCGAAGATTCCGGCCGCAACGGTAACCCCGCAGGCGTGGCCGGGGACTTCTTCGGGGCAGTGGACTACACGCCGGGGGATCTTGCCAACGCCCGCCTGGCCGCCGGCGCGGTGGAGGAGCCACACTACTTCGACGTGATGCGCCGGGTGCTGCCCGACCAGGCCGGGCCTTACTCCTGGTGGACCTATCGCGGCCAGGCCTTCGATACAGACGCGGGCTGGCGCATTGACCTACAGGTGGCCACCCGCGGCATGCTGGAACGCGCGCTGACCGCCAACAATGTCTGGGTGGATAAGGCCGCGGCCTACGACCAACGCTGGTCCGACCACTCGCCGGTGCTGGTGGAGTACGCATGCTGACCGTCCTCTACGTCCTGGGGCTTACCGCCGAATCAATGACGGCGGCCTTGGCTGCGGGACGTCAGCGGATGGACATGTTCGGCGTCATGCTCATCGCCTCCGTGACCGCCTTCGGCGGCGGCACGGTACGAGACTTACTGTTCGGCCATTACCCGCTGCGCTGGGTGGACGAGCCGATCTTCCTGGCTATCGTGCTGGGCGCCGCGCTGGTGACGGTGCTGGCCAGCTTCTTGATGGACTACTTCCGCACCATCTTCCTGGTGCTCGACGCGGTGGGCCTTTCCACCTTCGCCCTGCTGGGTGCCCAGGTGGCGCTGGAGCTGGGCTACCACCCCCTAATCGTCGTGGTCTCCTCTGTGGTGACGGGCGTGTTCGGCGGCGTGCTGCGCGATGTTTTGTGCGACCGGGTGCCACTGGTGTTCAGCGAGGAACTCTACGCCTCCATCGCCATCCTCGTGGCGGTGATGTACATGGGCATGCTGCACTTCAACATGGACGAGACCATCGGCAGCCAGCTGGTCATCGTCATTTGTCTGATCTTCGCCTTCGGACTGCGCCTGCTGGCGATCTTCTACCGCATTTCCCTGCCAGTTTTCGAATACCAGGAGCGCGAATACGTCCGCGACCCCGCCGGGCGGTTGACCATGTGGGCACTCAACAAGGCGGGAGTGCAGCGCCGTGAGATGCGCCGGCGCAGCGTGGGCGCCCCGAAAGCCCCGAAGGACAAGTCCGGGCAAAAGAAGCGCAAAAGGAAAAACCGGTTCGAACTGGTCGATCGGGGAGAGTACGAATACGGGGACGAGCAGGCGTCACAAAACCCACCCGAAGAACCCCGCAACAGCGACGAGTAAGGTTACATAACATGAACCAACCTGCGAAGAAACAGCGCGTCGTCTCCGGCCTGCAGCCGACCAGCGATTCCTATCACCTGGGCAACTACTTGGGAGCAGTCAAGCAGTTTATCCAGTTGCAGGAAGACTACGAGACCTTTTACTTCATCCCCGACCAGCACGCCATCACCGTGCCCGGCTACAGCCCCAAGGATCTGCGCAAGCGCACCCTCGCGGGCGTGGCACAGCTGCTGGCGCTGGGCATCGATCCGGAGCGCTCCACCCTGTACGTGCAGTCCCACGTGCCGGAGCATGCACAGCTGGCGTGGGTGCTGATGTGCATCACCGGTGACGGCGAGGCGCGCCGCATGACGCAGTTTAAGGACAAGTCCGCCAAGCAGGGCGGCGACAACACCACCTCCGGCCTGTACGCTTACCCGATGCTCATGGCCGCGGACATTCTGCTGTACCGCCCGCACCTGGTGCCGGTCGGCGAAGACCAGCGCCAGCACCTGGAGCTCACCCGCAACCTGGCGGAGCGCTTCAACTCCCGCTACAAGAAGACCTTCGTGGTGCCCGAGGACTTCATCCCCGAGGGCGCGGCCAAGATCTACGACTTGCAGAACCCGACGGCCAAGATGTCGAAGTCCACGGACAACCCCAAGGGCCTGATTAACCTGCTGGACGACCCGAAGGTCTCCGCCAAGCGCATCCGCTCGGCAGTGACCGATAATGACGGCGAAATCCGTTACGACAAGGAAAACAAGCCGGGCGTATCGAACCTGCTGGTCATCCAGTCCGCGCTGGGGGATAAGAGCATCGACGAACTGGTGGAGGGCTACCAGAAGGCCGGCTCTGGCTACGGCGACCTGAAGAAGGACACAGCCGAAGTGCTGGAGGCGTTTTGCACCCCGCTGCGCCAGCGCTACGACGAGTACATGGCCGACCCCGCCGAGCTGAACCGCATCCTCGCAAATGGTGCGGACCGCGCCCGCGAGATCGCGGCGAAGACCATCGAGCAGGTCTACGAGCGCGTGGGCTTCCTGGCGGAAGTAAGGCAGTAGCGAAGCAATAACGCGGAACAAGCAACGCGAAACAGCAAAGCACGGCAGCCCCCGCCGTGCTTTACTAATGTGAAGAACTTTCAAGACGAGACGACCGGAAGGAAGGGCCGTCCCTTTGGCGACCACCGATCCTGATAAGAGCAAGCTGGATAACTATGGCGTGGAGCGATCCCGCAAGGACGATCCAGGCCCGCTGGATAAGTACCGCGACAAGTGGCCGTGGCTGGATCACGTGCTGCGGATGCAGGATCGGTACTCCGAGCAGGGCGGTAACCAGTTCGCCGCCGGCATCACCTACTTCTCGGTGATGACGATCTTCCCCCTGATGATGCTGACCTTGGCCGTGCTGGCCATGATCCTGGCGGGCAACGAGAGGCTGCTGAACGACGTCATGGACAGGGTCGCCAACATGGGCGACGGCAGCATGGGAGATGTGCTGCAGACCATCATCGAGCAGTCCATCGAACAGAGGAAGTCCGTATTCTCCATCGGTCTTCTGTTGGCCCTGTGGACCGGACTGGGCTGGATCGCCCACCTGCGCCTGGGTGTTTCCGCGATGTGGAAGGTCGACGGTACGCCTTCCGGTTTCGTCTCCGGCAAGGTAAAGGACCTGATTGGCCTGGTCGGCCTGCTGGTCTCCCTGATCGCTGCCTTCGCCATCACCACCATCGGCAACTCCGGCCTGACCACCCAGCTGCTGGATGCAGTCGGGCTGGCAGACGTGCCGGGCATCCGCTACATCACCTTCGGCGTGGCCCTGCTGGTGGCGCTGATCGCTAACTTCTGCGTGTTCTTCTGGATGATCCTCTACCTGCCGCGCACCAAGGTGCCTCGCAAGTCCGCGGTGAAGGCCGCTGTTATCGGCGCGATCCTGTTTGAGATCTTCAAGCAGTTCGCCACCATCTTCTTCTCCAACGCGCTATCCAACCCCGCCGGCGCGGCCTTCGGTCCGGTGATCGGTGTGATGGTGCTGATGTACTTCATCTGGCGCATCCTGCTGTACTGCTCCGCGTGGGCTGCGACCACGCCGGAATCCTTGGCTAACCTGCGCCCGGATGCACCGCCGGCCGCCGTTATTCGCGTGCGCCAGGAGGTGCGTGCGGGTAGTGCCGACGCCAACCGTGCCGGTCTGCTTGGCATCGGCGCAGCCGCGGGCGTGGTCGTTGGCGGATTGGTCACCAAGATCTTCAAGCGCTAGCGGCCAGCTGCGAGCGTGGGACGCGAATGCAGCTAGGATCTTTAGACATGATTGACTCTGACATCATCGCGTCCCTTCCCAAAGTAGAGCTCCACGACCACCTCGACGGTGGCGTCCGTCCCGCCACCCTGGTCGAGCTTGCCGAGAAGATCGGCTACGAGCTGCCCACCACCGACCCAGTAGAGCTGGAGAAGTGGTTCTACGAGGCGGCGAACTCCGGCGACCTGCCGACCTACCTCACCACCTTCGATCACACCACCGCCGTCATGCAGACCGCCGAGGGGCTGGTGCGCATCACCCGCGAGGCCGTCGAGGACCTGGCCGCCGATAACGTTTGCTACGCCGAGCTGCGCTACGCCCCCGAGCAGCACCAGGCCGATGGCCTTTCCCTGCAACAGGTCGTTGAGGCCACGGTGCAGGGCGTGAAGGAGGGCGAGCGCCTGGTCGCCGAGCGCGGCGGTCGCATCCACGTGCGCCTGATCCTGTGCGCCATGCGCCACGCGGATCGTTCCGAGGAGATCGCCCAGCTCACGGTGGACAACTATGGCGAGCACACCCCGGGCGAGGGGTACGTGGTGGGCTTCGACATCGCCGGCGCCGAGGATGGCTTCCCGCCGTCAAAGCACGCCGCCGCGTTCGACCTGTTGCGTAAGAACCTCGTTCCTTTCACCATTCACGCTGGTGAGGCCGCCGGTGTGGACTCTCTTCGTGACGCCCTAGCGCAGGGCGCCCGACGTATCGGCCACGGCGTGCGTGTGTACGAGGACTTTAATGCCACCATGAGCGGCATCGAGCTGGGTCCGGTCGCCCGCTTCATGCGCGACCAGCGCATCGCCCTGGAGATCTGCCCGACCTCTAATACGCAGACGGGTATCTGCGACGACGTGGCGGAACATCCGTTTGGCCTGCTGTACGAGATGGGCTTCTTCTGCACCGTGAACACGGATAACCGCCTGGTTTCCGGCACCACGATGTCCCGCGAGTTCGAGCTGCTGGCCGAGCACTGCGACCTGGAGCTGTGGCAGCTGCTGGAGCTTACGAGCAACGCACTGCAGGTGGCGTACTGCGACGAGGGGCTGCGCGAGGACCTCGAGCGCAACGTGATCTATCCGGCCTACGCCGAGGTTGGCAATAACTTGCCGGACGATGCCCTGGACGCAGGCGACGCGGAGGGCACCGAGTTTTCCAACGGCATGCAGCGCCTGCACGGCCACGGCCAGCCGCACGGCGCGGGTGTTGCAGCGGGCGCAGGCCAGCAGGATATTGAGCTTTCTATGGAGAACCTCAAGGCCGAGCTGGAGGAGCTGGGCCTCAGCCTGGACGATGAGGAAAGCGATGGCGAAGCAGGCGACCAAACCTCCAGCTAGACGCATCTGAATGCTTTAAGTTGTCCCGCTTAGGGTTGGGTTTTGCCCCTGTGAA
Source organism: Corynebacterium sp. ACRQJ (assembly GCF_022346045.1). Lineage (NCBI taxonomy): Bacteria > Bacillati > Actinomycetota > Actinomycetes > Mycobacteriales > Corynebacteriaceae > Corynebacterium > Corynebacterium sp. ACRQJ. The sequence continues at coordinate 9,469 of NZ_JAKRMT010000008.1, forward strand.
CTGGCAAAATGCTCTGCATGGCGAATTCTTGGGGAATTAAGTTCAACCTCCGCCGCGCGGTGGCGATGCTGGTGATTATCTGCACGGGCGCGGCGCTTGCCGCGTGCTCGGAGACCGGTGGCCGACCGCGCGGCGGTGCGTCCGGCGACGGCGGCGGGGGAGTGGATACTCCGCGCTACACCGTGGCGATGGTGAGCCACGGCGCGCCGGGCGATACCTTCTGGGATCTCGTCCGCGCAGGCGCGGAGGATGCTGCCAAGAAGAACAACCTGGAGCTCCGCTACAGCTCCTCCCCGCAGGCACCTGACCAGGCGAACCTGGTGCAGAATGCCATCGATTCCAACGTCGACGGCCTGGCCCTGACCATGCCCACCCCGGAGGCTCTGGGGCCGGCGGCGAAGCGCGCGGCGAAGGCGGACATTCCCGTGGTCGGCTTGAACTCCGGCATGGAGCACTACAAGAAGTACGACGTCAGCGCCTTCTTCGGCCAGGACGAGTCCGTCGCCGGCGAGCGCGCCGGCGAGCGCCTGTCGAAGGACGGCGCCAAGAAGGTGCTGTGCGTCATTCACGAGCAGGGCAACCCCAGCCAGGAGTCCCGGTGCGCGGGCATCAAGAAGGGCCTCGGCGGCGGTTCTGTGGAGAACCTCTACGTCAACGGCATGGATCTGACCAGCGTGCAGTCCACAGTGCAGGCCAAGCTGGCGCAGCAGAAGGACATCGACTGGGTCATGGGTCTGGTCGCCCCCGTCGCGCTGACGGCCGTGCAGGCCAAGGAGCAGGCCGGTTCCAAGGCGAAGATCTCCACCTTCGACACCAACGCGGAGCTCGTCGCCGCAATCAAGAATGGCACCATCGAGTGGGCCGTGGACCAGCAGCCTTACTTGCAGGGCTACATGGCCATCGACGCGCTCTGGTTGGCCAAGCGCAACGGCTCCACCGTGGGTGGCGGCCAGCCGGTGCTGACCGGTCCGTCGTTCGTGGATAAGTCCAACGTGGACACCATCGCGGACGCGGCCAAGGAAGGGCTGCGATGAAAGCGATGAGTATCCTTAAGCGTCCCGAGTTCACCTCGGTGCTCGGCGCGGTCCTGATCTTCACACTGTTCATGATCGTCGCCCCGTCGTTCCGCTCCCTCGATGCGTTCTCTACGGTGCTGTACGCCAGCTCCACTATGGGCATCATCTCCCTGGCCGTCGGCCTGCTGATGATCGGCGATGAGTTCGACCTATCCTCCGGCGTGGCCGTCACCACCGCCGCACTGGCCGCCACAATGCTGAACTACAACTTCTGGCTGAACTCCTGGGTGGGCGTATTCCTCTCCCTGCTGATCGCCCTGGCCATCGGCGCCTTCAACGGAATGATGGTGATGCGCACGGGCATCCCGTCGTTCCTCATCACCCTGGCCGCGTTCCTGATGCTGCAGGGCATCAACCTGGCCGTTACGAAGCTGGTCACCGGCCAGGTCGCCACCCCGTCGATTGCCGACATGGAGGGCTTCGAATCCGCCAAGGCCGTCTTCGCCTCCTCGATCAACATCTTCGGCGTGGAGGTCAAGACTATCGTCTTCTGGTGGCTCCTCTTTGTGGCTCTGGCCAGCGTGCTGCTGTTCAAGACGCGCTTCGGTAACTGGATCTTCGCCGTCGGCGGCGATGCCGAGGCCGCTCGTGCCACCGGCGTGCCGGTACGCCGAGTGAAGGTGATCCTGTTTATGTTCGTTGGCTTCGCCGCATGGTTCGTGGGCATGCACAATCTCTTCGCCTTCGATTCCATCCAGGCTGGCCAGGGTGTGGGCAACGAGTTCCTCTACATCATCGCCGCGGTCATCGGCGGCTGTGCCCTCACGGGTGGGCGCGGCACCGCCATCGGTACGGCCATCGGCGCGCTGATCTTTGGCATGACGAACCAGGGCATCGTCTACGCAGGTTGGAACCCGGATTGGTTCAAGTTCTTCCTCGGGGCCATGCTGCTGTTTGCGGTGCTCACCAACAACTCTGTCTCCAAGTTCACTTCGGGAGGTCGCAGCTAAATGTCTTCTTCTAATGACGCCACCCCGATTATCAGCCTCCGCAATGTGGACAAGGACTATGGCGATGTCCACGTGCTGAAGGACATTGACCTGGATATCTACCCCGGCAAGGTGACCTGCATCCTGGGCGACAATGGTGCGGGCAAGTCCACCCTCATCAAGATCCTTGCCGGCCGCCACAAGCACACCAGTGGCGAGGTTCTGGTCGACGGCGAGGAAGTCAACTTCAACGGCCCGAAGGATGCCCTGGATAAGGGCATCGCCACCGTCTACCAGGATTTGGCCGTGGTCGGACAGATGTCCGTGTGGCGGAACTTCTTCTTGGGCCAAGAGCTCACTGGGCGTTTCGGCTTGCTGCGCGCCGACGAGATGCGCCGCATCGCGTCCGAGGAGCTGGAGAAGATGGGAGTGCACCTGGACGATGTCGAGGTGCCCATCGCCAACCTGTCCGGTGGCCAGAGGCAGGTCGTGGCCATTGCGCGGGCTGTGTATTTCGGCGCGCGAGTGATCATTCTGGACGAGCCAACCGCAGCGCTGGGCGTCAAACAATCCGGCATGGTGCTGCGCTTCATCAAGTCCGCCGCCGAAGGTGGGGTAGGCGTGGTGCTTATTACCCACAATCCCCACCATGCGTATCTGGTGGGCAGCCACTTTGTGCTGCTGAACATGGGCGAGCAGACCCTGGACGCGGATTATTCCGAGGTCACTCTGGAGCAGTTGACACTGGAGATGGCCGGCGGGGGCGAATTGGATTCTCTCAACCACGAGCTGCGGGATTTAAGTTAAGCTAAATGCCTGTATAACGACATTTTAAGGATGGGAGCTGACCGAAGCCGTGGCGCACTACAACCTGTACGAGTCGCTTGGGATCGACCGGAGCGCAAGCACTCAGGACATCGCAGAGGACATCGATAAGCGCCTGAGCACGGGTAATGCTTCCAACCCGGGCGGGGAAGACGAGCTGCAGGTGGCGCGCCAGGTGATTGCGGATCCGACGAAGCGCGGCATGTACGATGCCCGCCTGGACGATCCGAATGCCCCCGAGATCGACATTGCCGCGCTGCGTGACCTGGGTGAGATGCAGGTGCCGGCGCAGGGGCAGGCACAGCCCCAGCAGTTCCAACAGTTCCCGCAGCCCGGTCAGCCGCAGCAACCACAGCAACAGCCGCAGCAGCCCAAGCAGCCGTCCAAGCTGAAGCGCGAGTTCGCCCGTTCCTCGAAGCTGGCGCTGACCGTGGCGGCTATTGTCCCCCTTCTCGCAGTCCTGGTGTTGTTTGGGGCCTACAAGGGTGTGAGCTGGTTCTTCGGAGACGAGCGAGAGGTGAAGAACCTTTCCCAGGAGTTCCTGGATCTGCGTAAGAAGGGCGAGACCCAGATGTGGATGGACGATCACGTCGGCAAGGAATTCATGTCCGATGCCTCGGATTACTTCGACCTGGACGACGGCGGATACGAGGGCATGAATAAGGAGTTTGACGCCCTGGCTCTCCAGCCCAGAGAAGTCACCAAGAGCAACGATTTCGCCCGGTTTGTCTTGACCGAGGAGAGCGTTGACCGCTACGAGGACTTCTACCTCGTCTCCGTGGAGGACAACAATGGCAAGTTGAAGGGCCTATTGTTCTTCGGCGTGGGCAATAGCGGCCCGAAGCTGCTGAACATGAATATTCTCGACCGCTAGGGTCGGAACATCACATGAGTAATAACAACTGGAATAACTGGAACCCCAACTATCCTGCGCAGCAGGCTCCGCAGCAGAATAAGACCTCTCCGTGGGTGTATTCCATCGTTGCAATCTCCGTGGTGGCGCTGCTGGTCGCGGGCGTGCTGACGGCCACGGCAGTTATGGGGAAAGACAGCGGCGACGGTGAGGAATCGCCGGTAGCGGCGGAGACGGTGGCGTCCAAAAAGAGCAGCGAGAGCCCCGCCACGACCACCGAGCGTGAAAAGACTAGCGAAGCGGAGCCAACCCCGGAGGACGAGCCAACCCCGGAGGAGCCGCGAGGCAGTGGATCTTCCAGCCCAGAATATAGGTTGAGCAGCTATGGCTGGGAGGGCAGCCCCGCGCACTGCAATGCTGACGACCAGTGGCTGTACGCGGCCTATGGCGACGGCGATTACGTAGTGGTGTGCAAGGTCGGGGAGCACGGTGACTATTACTACCGAAGCTATGTCGGTGGCCACTCGATCGAGAAGGACGTGGACATGTCCTACGCAGACCCGAGCCGCGGCAGCTACAGCGTGCCCGTCGGGGGCGGAACTCGCATCGAGATCAATCAGAAGGACCTAAAGGTCTACGAACACGGCGAGGTGGCCAGCAACGTGACGTTCGACCAATTCTTCGTTGTTGATCGATAATGCCATTCCGGTCGCTTAATCAGTAGCAAGCTGTAATAATTAGGCGAATCCTAGATAGGAATTATTCGCAGAAAAGATTGAGAGCATTCGCCATGAGCAACCAGAACCCTTATGGCCAGCCGGGACCGAACCCCGGTGGCCAGAATCCGTACTCGCAGCAGCCGAACCAGCCGCAGCCGCAACAGCAGAACCAGTTTGGCCAGCCGGGTCAGCCTGGCCAGCCGAACCAGCCGGGTCAGCCGGGGCAGGCCGGTCAGGCAATGAAGCAGGGCCTGCAGTCGCTGGCGTGGAACCAGCTGGCTGCAGGCGTGGCGGGCATCGCAGCGCTGCTGGTGCTGTTCTTCAGCTTCTTCAAGTGGGTCGGTCTTACGACCAAAATTAGTGGAGATGAGTACACCGCTGGCGTGAACGGCTGGGGCATGCTCTCGGTGAGTGACAATGCCGATAAGAAGGATTTCGCCGAGGATTTCGGTAACACCGGCCTGGGCGTGCTCTTCATGCTCTTGACCTTGGGCTTGCTGATCGCCGCGGCGGTTATGTTGTGGCTGAAGATCCAGCCGCGTGTGGCCGTCTACCTGGGTATCGCCGGTGGCGCGGTGCATCTGATCTGGGCCATCTGGACAATCGTTGATTTCAATGGTCCCTACAAAGAGGCAAAGGACAAACTGGAGGAAGCTCAGTCCGCCAGCAGTAATTATGGGTTCGCATCTGGCATCACCTTGGACGGCGGCCCGAAGTTCGCGGTCTTCCTGGCAATCATCATCGCCCTGGCGATCATCGCGCTCGGCGTGCTGGCGATTGTGAAGTTCGGCCCGCTGCTGAACGTTCCGGGTAACAACCAGCCGAACCAGTTCGGCCAGCCGGGTAACCCGCAGGGCCAGTTCGGCCAGCCACAGAACCAGCCGGCCCAACAGCCGCAGTTTGGCCAGCCACAGAACCAGCCGAATCAGCAGGGTCAGTTCGGCCAGCCAGGTAACCAGAACCCGTTTAACCAGCCGGGGCAGTAAGAACCTTTCTACATCGCAAGAGAGCTCGTCATGGTAAGCCCAGACGAGCTCTTTTGTTAGTAGCTGCCCGTGAATGACCGGAAGTGATTGATCCATGAACAATCCCAATCCCTACGGCGCGATGGGTGGAAACCCTCAGTTTGGATACGGCTACCGTCCGCAACCAAACCCGTCGTATGGCTCCCGTCCCGGCACATGGATGCTGCTCGTCTCCGGCGGCGCCACAGCTTTAGCCTTGCTTATGTTCACTGCGAGCTTTCTCGGATGGACGGAGCTGAGGTTTAATCACGATGAAGGGATTATGAGGCTAAATGTGAACGGCTGGGGCAGGGTTGTCGTCACAGGTGCTCCGGAAGGTGCTGACGTTGTTGATTCGAAGTTCAGCAGTGCCGGAGTCGGCGTACCAGCCAATGTCGCAGCCCTGTCGCTACTGATTGTGGGTGCCGTCATGTTGTGGCAGGCGGTGAAGCCGCGTGTGGCCTCTTCCATGTTCATCGGCGCGGGCCTGGTGGGTCTAGGCTGGGCGATCTGGTCGATCATGAAGATCCAGCGAGCATTGAAGGCCATGGAGAGGGAAGAGGGTGCTCGACTGCGGGAAGAAGGCCTGGTTTTCGAGGAGGTCTTCCAAGGGAGTGCAGAAATCGGCGTTTATTTTGCAATTGCCATTTCGCTGGCGATCGTCGCTCTGGGACTATTTGCGCTGATTAAAAGCAACCACCAGGCGAAAGTGACCTGGGGCCAGCCCAGCCAGCAGGGGCAGTGGGGCTGGCCAGGGCCAGCCATCTAATTTCTAGAAGCGGGTGAAGCGCTTAATCAGGCCTTCCTCCAGTGCCTTCCAGCCCTTCGCCTCCTCATCGAAGGGGGCGGATGGCTGTGCGTCCGACGGGGAGCCCAGCATGTAAGCCAGGTAGTTCTGCAGCTTCGGGTAGCTCAGCAGGATCTTGTTCACGCCGTCGTCGCCCGCCCAGTCCGCGGCGTCCGCCAGCAGCTCGTAGGCGCGCCCCAGCTGGTCGGTATCCACGGCGTCGAGGGATTCCGAAATGTCGTCGTGCAGCCCAGCGAAGGAGTACTGGTTCGAGTCGTGCACCGTGACCTCCAGCTCACCGGCGTTGGCGGCGCTGACCAGGTCGCCCCAAGTATCCAGCTCTTCGAGGTCGTGATCGTGGGCGTCAATAATCCAGCGCACGAGGGCACGAGAGTTCGGGAAGGTGTTGATCTCCCCGTGGCGGCCGAGGAAGCGCGGCTTGTCGCCGACGTAGCAGCGCAGAGTGTAGACGTACTGGCCGTTCAGGCTGATGCGGATCGGATCGATGCCGGCGTCTGCCCAGATGGTCTTGTCGTAGGGATCGACGTCCTTGCCCTCGGTGGCCTTGGCCGCAGCCGCCGCCTCGGCCTCCTTCTCCTTCTGGCGCTTCTCGCGGGCCTCCTGAGCCTCGTCGATGCGCTTCTGTGCGTCCTTCACCTTTTCTTCGTCGACCTCAGGCTCAGTCAGGTGCACTTCGACGTCATCGAGCATGCCCTTCCACCGATCCAGCACGGTGCGGCCAACGCCCGACCATTCTTCCAGGCCGTTCTGCGACTGGTAGTGGTCCGGCCCGCGGCGCACGTTATCTAGGATGGAGTAGGAGTGGAACCAGTTGTTCACGCTCTTCAGACCTAGGACATTGCCTATGGAGCGCAGCAGATCGAAACCGCGGGCGACCGCGGAAGTGGATTCATAGCCCGGGCGCTGAGCCAGCTTGCGGGGCACCTCGACCAGGCTGATCTTGCCGGTGCGGGTGGGCACTACATTTGTGACCAAGTCGGACTTGAACTGCGCCCACTTGGGGTGCTCGGCCAGCTCGTTGCGCCCGCCGTCCTCGAGGAAAGCCAGGAGCTTGGCGGGGGAGTCGAAGACGAAAAGATCGTCGTCATCGCCCAGGAAGCCCTGCCAGCGCTCACCCTTGACCAGCCAGTTCGGGGCCCACAGGGTGTACCAGGTGCCGCTGGTGATCTCTAACTCCACGGCGACGATGCCGTTGCCGAATGTCCTCAAGCCATTTTCTGCTGCCATGGCTGGCATTCTACTAGGTCGGTCTGGCTACGTCGGTGTTTAGTCCTGCGTCTGGTCAGCCCGCCGGTTGCGCAGCTCCGCCGTGAGCACCGCGGGCACGGTTTCCGGCATTTCGCCCAGGAACTGCGCGGCCAGATACTCGCGCGGCGGGGGAGTGCTCACGATGCGCGCCAACCCGCTGCCGTGGGATCGTCCGTTGATGAGTGGCATGTTTTTCTCCTCTGTTTGCCGATGCCGATTCGCCTACGCCGCCGTCGGCCGGTAGAAGCCCTTGAACGGCATTCCGATATTGTCTTGCCTGATGGGGCTGATCTGCACTGGATCGCCGGCTTCGATCATGTTCCCGCCGTCGACGATCATCGCCACGTGCCCGTCCCACACGGCCAGGTCTCCCGCCTGCACTTCCGCGCGCGGAATCTGCGGCCCGACCGCCTGCGTGCTCGCCGTGCGCGGCAGATCCACCCCGGCCTGCTGGTAGGCCCACTGCACCAGGCCGCTGCAATCCAGCCCCTTGCCCGGCACCGTCCCGCCCCACTGATACGGGGTGCCCAGGGCCGTCTTCGCCGCGGCTACCGCCTTGTGTGCCTGGTCCGTCGGTGCGCCCGGCGCGCTGTTGCTATCTTGTGACGCCGGCGCCGCAACCTCTGCCGTGTCCGGATTCCTGGCAGGCAACCGCTCGGGGATCTGTTCCTTCTTCACCTCGTGCACGTCCAGGGTCAACCCGCGCAGCTCCTCCTCTAGAGTGTGCATGCGATCTTCCGCCCGCCCGACGTGTCGCAACACCACCGGCATCGCCGCGCCGAGGCCATTAACCAAGCCCAGCGGGCCGGCCATGCCGCTGGTGGCCACCGCCTGGCCGACTTCCCGCACGCAGTCGTCGAAGATGACGCTCAAATCCCCGATTGCCCGCTCTACGGCCTGGGCGGCCTGCCCCGCCAACTTGTCCAGTGCGCCGCCTGCACCTAAGGCCTGGGAAACGACCTTGGCCACCGAGTCCAGGGAACCGTGGACGTTATCGCCCGCCCGTCCCTGCAGGGCGGAGGCCGCCAGATTCCCCAGATCCTGCAGGCCCCTTACCCCAGAGACGCTGGCGCTGAGGCCGGGACTAAAGGGCGAGGGGATCGCCGCGGCCAGTGGGGCCACGAGGCTCGCTATGTCCAGCACCTCAGACCTCCCTCAACCCGCTGAAGGCATGGGAGTACTCGCCCTCGTGCCCGTCTAGTCCGCGATGCACGCTCCCGAGCGCAAACGTGGCGTCATTAAAGTAACTTTCCGCATCCCGCAACAACCCATCGTGGGCGTCCCGCGCCGTCGACAGCACCCGAAGAAAATCCTTGAGCGCCGGCGGCGCCACCATACCCACGGCGCCGTGCAGTGGCGCGACCTTTCCCTGCAGCGCGGTACTCACATCCTGCGTGCGCCCCTTTAGCCGCCCCACCAGTTCCGAATCGGCCGCTAACGCATCCCCTGAAAGCATGAAACCCTCCCCAAAAACACTCTGCAGCTTCTTTAGACTCCGCCTCGGCGCAAAAGGTTCACTTGCGGATCAACTAGAGTGGGGAACCATGGAAATTCAGGTGGTTAATCATCCGCTCGTCGCCTCCCGACTCAGCATCATGCGCGACAAGAACAGCGACAACGCACAGTTCCGCGCCGCTTTGTCCGACCTGGGGGCCATGCTGATCTACGAGGCCTCGGCGGATCTGGTGGTAGAGCACTTCGAGCTCGAAACCCCCGTGGCCACCACCACGGGCACGCGGCTGGAAAAGCCCCCGATCATCGTGCCCGTCATCCGTGCGGGCCTGGGCATGATCGATCCGGCGCTGTCCATGATCCCCGACGCACAAGTCGGCTTCATCGGCATGGCCCGCGACGAAACCACCCACGAGCCCGTGCCCTACTTGGAGGCGCTGCCGGACGACCTCAGCGACCAGCCGGTGTTCCTGGTCGACCCGATGCTGGCTACCGGCGGCTCGCTGCTGCACGCCATCCGCCTGCTGGAGGATCGCGGCGCCAACGACATCACCTGCGTGTGCATGGTCTCCGCCCAGCCGGGCGTGGATGCGCTGGTGGAGGCTAACGTGAGCGTGCGCCGGCTCTTCACCGCCACCATCGACCCCAGCCTGAACGAGGATGCGTACATCGTCCCCGGCCTGGGCGATGCCGGCGACCGCCTATACGGCCCCCGAAACATCGACCTTTAGGCGCTCCAGCAGCGCCTCCACGGCCTGCGCATCCGCCCCTGGCACCGCGCTGACCTCCAGGTAGAACTTCGCCTTCGGCTCGGTGCCGGACGCGCGGGCGACCACGCGCAGCCCCATGTCCCCGGAAGTGCCCACCAGCCGCACGCCGTCGGTGCGGTTGCCCGCGGAATCCTCGATCGGCCCGGCCTGCATGGCCGCACCCGCGAGCTCTGCCGGTGGGTTGTCCGCCCAGCGCGCGATCAGCTCCTGCGCTTGCTCCGCACTGTCGAAACGTGCGCTGACCTGCGCGGTCCTGAACACCCCATAGGTGGCCTCGATGTCGTCCAGCTCGGCAGCCAGATCCGTCTCGGCCGCCCACGCCGCCGCGATCAGCGCCGTCGCAATGCCATCCTTATCCGCCACGATGTGCGGCGCGGGCGCGGTGCCGATCGCCTCCTCGTAGGCAAAGGCCAGCTCACCCGGCCGACCGTCGGCAGCGTGCGCCAGGTTCTTAAAGCCAGTCAGCGTCTCCACGTAGTCCCAGCCCTCGGCGCGCGCCATGCGCCCCAGCAGCTGCGAACTGACCACCGTTGTCGCCACTACAGGCTTTTTCTTTGTGGACGCCCCCACGCCCGCCAGCACCCGGCGCGCCAGCAAGGGGCCAGCCTCATCCCCGCGCAGCATGTGGTATTCGCCATCCGCGCGCTTCAGGCCCAGCATGCAGCGGTCCGCATCCGGATCCAGCGCGATCAGCAGGTCCGCGTCGATGGCGCGGGCTTCCTCCAGCAGCGCGTCGGTGGCACCCGGCTCCTCCGGATTGGGGAAGTCCACCGTCGGGAAGGTCGGGTCCGGCCAGCGCTGCGAGGCCACCGCGTGCACGTTGCCGAAGCCGTTCTCGCGCAAGGCCCATTCCAGGGCGTTGCCGCCCACGCCGTGCATGGGGGTGTAGAGGATCTTCAGCTTTCGCCGCGGCGCCAGCTCCGCCTGGCGGCCGGTGGCTACCAGGGTGCTCAGCTCGGTGACGTAGCCGGAGACCACGGACAGATCCACCGACTTCGCCTCGGAGCGTGGGATCTCTGCCGCATCAGTCGGCTGGGCGGCAATGTGCTCCTCGATCTGCCGGTCGGCGGGGGAGACGAGCTGTGCTCCGCCGTCCAGGTACAGCTTGTAGCCGTTGTCCTGTGCCGGGTTGTGCGAGGCGGTGATTTGCACGCCCACGTCCATGCGCCGGGAGCGCACCAGCCACGCCAACACTGGGGTGGGGGAGGGCTCCGCGATGAGGGTCACGTCGAAGCCTGCGCCGGCGAAGGTTTCCGCCGTCGCGCGGGCTAGGGCGTGGGAGGCGTAGCGGGCGTCATAGCCCACAGCCGCACGAAAAACTCCGTCGGCGCGTAAGGGGCGCTTTCGCTCCTTGAGCCACGCAGCCACACCGGCTGTGGCGCGGGTGGCGGTGCCGACGTTCATCTCGTTTGGCCCGGGGCCGATCTTGGCGCGCAGGCCGGCGGTGCCGAACTTCAACTGGCTCATAGGTTGTTCACCAGCTCGCCGAGCAGCTTGCCCATGTCGTTGGCGGCTTCCTTGCCCGCCTGCAGAACCTCCTCGTGGTTCAGAGCCTCGCCGGTAACCCCCGCCGCCAGGTTCGTGACCAGCGAGATCCCCAGCACGTCCACGTCCGCCTCGCGCGCGGCGATCGTCTCGTAGACCGTGGACATGCCCACCAGGCCCGCGCCCAGGGTGCGCAGCATGTGGATCTCTGCCGGGGTTTCGTACTGCGGGCCGGGCATCATCGCGTACACGGCCTCGCGCATGCCGGGGCGCAGCTTCTGCACCTTGGCGCGCAGCTCGGGGCTGTAGGCATCCACCAGGTTCACAAAGTTCGCGCCCGTCAGGGGTGTCTTGGCGGTGAAGTTAATGTGATCGGCGATCAGCACCGGCTCGCCCACGGTCATGCCCTCGGTCAGGCCACCTGCGGCGTTGGTCAGCACGATCGTCTGCACGCCCGCGGCCGCTGCGGTGCGAACCGCATGGGCGGTGCGCCACAGCTCGTGGCCCTCGTAGGCGTGGGTGCGGCCCAGCAGCACTAGCACGTTACGTCCACCGATCTGCGCGCTGCGGACCGTGCCGCCGTGCCCCTGCGCGGTCGGCGCCAGGAAACCCGGCAGCTCCGACATCGGGAATTCCTGCAGGTCTTCCGCGCATTCGCACAGCACGTCGGCGGCGGGGCGCCACCCGGAGCCGAGGACCACGGCACAGTCATAGGAATCGAGGCCCGTGCGCTCCTTCAGCGCCGCCGCAGCCTCTGCGGCCAGTTCATAGGGATTTGGGGAAGCAGTCATGCCAACCAAGAATACCGCAGGCGCTAGACTAGACAGGTCAGTAAAAGTGAGAGGGACGTGAGTATTCAAGTGCAAGACGGCACACAGGAACGCGCGCAGGAAAGCAGCACCCATTCCGTCGCCCAGTTTGTGCAGAACTGGACGCGGGACAACGCACAGCGGGTCATCGACTGGCGCCGTCACCTGCACCGCAACCCCGAGCTGTCGCACATGGAGACGGAGACCACCCGCTTCCTGGCCGCCGAGCTCGAGCGCGCCGGGCTGCAGCCCGTGGCTCTGCCCTCCACGGGCCTGATCGCCGACATTGGCCCCGTCGGCGCGCCCCGCATCGCCTTCCGCGGTGACATCGACGCGCTGCCGTTGCAGGAGGTCACAGGCCTCGATTACGCCTCCGAGGTGCCGGGGGTCATGCACGCCTGCGGTCACGACATCCACACCACGATCGTGCTGGGGCTGGCCGTCGCCCTCGCCGACTTTGTTGACGCCCACGGGGAGGATGCCCTGGGAGTCCAGGTTCGCTTTATCTTCCAGCCCGCCGAGGAAGTCATGGACGGCGGCGCGGTGGACGTCATTGAAGCCGGGGCGCTGAACGGCGTATCCCGCATCTTTGCCGTCCACTGCGAGCCGAAGCTGCGCACCGGCGAGATCGGTGTGCGCACCGGTGCGATCACCTCCGCCAGCGACGTGGTGGAGATCATCCTGCGCGGCCACGGCGGCCACACCTCCCGTCCGCACCTGGCGGCGGATCTGGTGTACACCGCAGGCCTCATCGCCTCGCAGCTGCCGGGCCTGCTGTCCCGCACCGTGGATCCGCGCACCGGCACGGTGCTGACCTTCGGCGCGATCAACGGTGGCTCCACGTTCAACGCAATTCCGCAGGAGGTCCGCCTGCTCGGTACGTTCCGCACCGCGGAGGTTGGAGTGTGGCGTCGTGGCGAAGAAACCTTGCGAGAACTCCTAGAGCACCTGGTGGCACCCACCGGAGCAGAGCTCGAGCTGCGCTACACCAAGGGCGTGCCGCCGGTGATGAACGACGATGTTTCCACCGCCGCACTCGCGCAGGCCGTCAAGGACGTAGATCCGAACGCGCTGAAGGAGGCCCCGCAATCCACCGGCGGCGAGGACTTCAGCTGGTACCTGGAGCACGTGCCGGGCTCCATGGCGCGCCTGGGCGCGTGGACCGGCAAGGGGGAGAGGCCCGACCTGCACCAGCCGGACATCGTTTTCGACGAGCGCGCCCTCGGTATCGGCATCCGCCTGTTCGCCGGGGTTATTGACCAGTTCCGTTAAGGCGCTTCTGCGCGAACTTCATCGCGCTGCTGGTCAGCTGGTGGGTGCGCTGCTTGCGCTCGAATTTCCACTGCGCCTGCTGGGCGCGCTGCTGCATCTTCAGCTCCCGGAAGCGCTGGCGCTCCAACTGCTCCGGGCTGGGCTCGTACCAGGCTCTCGGGCCGACCTTCATGACGTAAAGCAGCACGAAAACCAGCGGGATTAGTAGCAGCAGGATGGCGGAGTTCGCCCACACGCCATTGAAGAGCATGGCCAGGGCGCTGCTGCCGATCACGGTGCTGAGCAGCAAGCCCAGACGCACGTTCCTGCCGCTGCGGTATTGGCGATCGACCTCGTGGGCGGAGTAGTAGGGAACGAGCTCGCGCGAAGCCTCCAGCGGTGGGAGGTCGGTGAATAACTGCGCGAGCTCGCGCTCGGAGCGGGACGTGGTGGCCTGCTGCACGCGCTCCTCGTACTCGGACATGGTGAGTCGACCGTCGGCGAAGTGCTCACCGAGCGCGCTGATAGCGTCGCTACGGTCGACATCGGAGATGCGGATTTCACGGCGGGACGGTTCGTTCATACCTCTAAAGGTAGCACTCGGTGCCTAATCCTCGGTCCAGTTGAACGTCCGCTCCACGGCGCGCTTCCACTTGTCGTAGGCGATCTTGCGCTCCTCCGGGTCGCCCTTGGGGAAGTAGGTCTTTTCCTCCTGCCAGAGGGAAACCAGCTCGTCGAGGTCTCGGTAGAAGCCCACGGCCAGGCCGGCGGCGTAGGCCGCTCCGAGGGCGGTGGTCTCCGAGACCTCCGGCACCGTCACTGGCACCTCCAGCTGGTCGGCCTGGAACTGCATCAGCAGCGAGTTGACCACCATGCCACCGTCGACGCGCAGGTTCTTCAGATCCACCTGCGAGTCCGCGTTCATGGCCTCAACGACCTCGCGGGTCTGGAAGGCCGTGGCCTCCAGCGCGGCGCGGGCAATATGCGCCTTCGTCACGTAGCGGGTCAGCCCCGCGATGATGCCGCGGTCCTCGGGGCGCCAGTGCGGCGCCAGCAGCCCGCTGAAGGCCGGCACGATGTAGCAACCGCCGTTATCGTCCACGCTGCGAGCCAGCGGCTCGATGTCGTCGGCGGTGTCGAAGAACCCCAGGTTGTCGCGCAGCCACTGCACCAGGGAGCCGGTGACGGCGATGGAGCCCTCCAGCGCGTACACGGCGGGCTGGTTGCCAAGCCGGTAGGCGACGGTGGTGATCAGCCCGTGCTCGGACCACTGCGGCTCGGTGCCGGTGTTCATCAGCAGGAAGTTGCCAGTGCCGTAGGTGTTCTTCGCCTCGCCCTGGTTAAAGCACACCTGGCCGAAGGCTGCGGCCTGCTGGTCGCCCAGGATGCCAGCGATCGGCACGCCTTGCACCGGCCCGCTGCGGCGGACCTTCCCGACGACCTCGGAGGAGCTGACGATCTCCGGCAGCATGGATTCCGGCACGCCGAACAGCTCGCACAGCTCCGGATCCCACGTCTGGGTTCGCAGATCCATCAGCATGGTGCGCGAGGCATTGGTGACGTCCGTAACGTGCCGGGCATGGTCGCTGCGCCCCGCCTTGGACTTCTTGTGCGAGCGGCGGGTGAGCTCCCAGATCAGCCACGAATCGATGGTGCCGAAGGCCAACTCCCCGCGCTCCGCCTTCTCGCGGGCGCCATCGACGTTGTCCAGGATCCACTGGATCTTCGGCCCGGCGAAGTAGGTGGAGGCGTTCAGGCCGGTGCGCTCGAAGATCATGGTCTTCTGCTCCTCGCTCAAGGAGCTCACGATCTTGTCGGTGCGTGTGTCCTGCCACACGATGGCGTTGTAGATGGGCTTGCCGGTGGCGCGGTCCCACACGACGGTGGTTTCGCGCTGGTTGGTGATGCCCACCGCTGCGAACTCTTCCACCGGGATGTCGCGGGAGGCCGCCGCGTCCGCCATCACGCGCCGGGTGTTGCGCCGGATCTCCTCCGGGTCGTGTTCCACCCAACCGGGGCGCGGGAAGATCTGCTGGTGCTCCATGTGGCTGGAGCTGATGATCTTGCCGTGCGCGTCAAAAATGATGCAGCGGGTAGACGTGGTCCCCTGGTCGAGCGCCAATACGTAGCCCCGCTTGGAGCTTTTCCACTTAGCCAAGGTCCCGGTCAGCTGGTTCGTAAGGTTTTCTACCACTCAGTCTTCTGTGTCCTCTGTGTCCTCTGCGTCCTCTGTGTCCGCTGCGCTATCTGCATCATCAGCGGCCCGCTTACGCTGGTTCGCAAACGCCGCCAGAATCAGAATCGCTACGCCCGCAGCGCCGCACAGCATCGTCACCCACCGCAGTGCCTGCAGGGTGCCGGAGGAGTACTTGGAGATGTAGATGTTGCCCTGGTCGCAGGTGTACTTGGCGCCCTCGATGTCCTCGGTGAACTTGATCGAGGTGTACACGCCCTTGTTCTTCGTCAAGGGCAGGGACACGTCGGAGATCTCCAGGTCATCCTGGCTGAACTTTAGATCCGCGGCCTCGATACGGTCGACGAGCTGCTTGCCCTCCTTATCGACCAGGGTGCACTCCTTCGCGGTCAGGGCGTCCTCATCGGCCAGTAGGTAGTACTCCTTGCCGGCCTGTACGTCGTAGCCCTTGCCGAAGTCCTTCACACCCACCAGCGAAACGATAGCGGTGATTACGGCGACGATCAGCAGTCCAAGGCCGAGGAAGATCATGCCCTTCGGCGTCTTCCTTTCGAAGCTGTTAGCCTGCTCAGCGGTAGTTTCAGTCATGGGGGTGCGTTTCCTGTCTTGTCTATTCGTTCTCAGCGGAGCTGTCGTCCTTCAGCTCCATAAGTGCCTGATTCTTGGTGACGCCATCGCCGCCTCCGACGCTCAAGGACTGCACCACACCGGACTTGTGCGCCTTGACGGCGTTCTCCATCTTCATTGCCTCGAGCACCAGCAGCACGTCGCCCTCGGCCACTTCGTCGCCTTCCGCGACCTCCACCTTGATCACGGTGCCCTGCATCGGGGCGGCCACCGTGTCGCCGGTGATGGCGATGTCCGCGGCATTCGCGCGGCGCTTCTTCGCGCGGCTCACCGAGCCGCGGCCCGCCAGGATCTCGCCCGGCACCAGCACCTCTACGCGGCGCCCGTCGACCTCCACGACCAGCTTCTCCTTCGGCAGCTCGCCCTCGGCGGCGGGCGCGAGCGGCTCCTCGTAGGCGGGCAGCTGGTTGTCCCATTCCTCTTCGATCCACCGGGTGTACACGCGGTAGTTGCCGTCTTCGGCGACGAAGGCCGGGTCGGTCAGTGCGGCCTGGTGGAAGGGGATCACGGTCGGGATGCCCTCGACCTCGTACTCTTCCAGCGCCCGGAGGGAACGTTGGATCGCCTCGGTGCGGTTGGTGCCGGTGACGATGAGCTTGGCCAGCATGGAGTCGAACTGTCCGCCGACCACCGCGCCGGTTTCGATGCCGGAGTCCATGCGCACGCCGGGGCCGGCGGGCTCGCGGTAGGTCTGGATGCGGCCCGGGGCCGGCATGAAGTTGTTCGTCGGGTCCTCGCCGTTGATGCGGAACTCGATGGAGTGGCCGACAATTTCCGGATCCTCGGTGCGAGATAGCTCCTCGCCGCGAGCGATGCGGAACTGCTCGCGCACCAGGTCCCAGCCGGTGACCTGCTCGGTGACGGGGTGCTCCACCTGCAGGCGGGTGTTGACCTCCAGGAAGCTGATCAGCCCGTCGGAGCCCACCAGGTACTCCACCGTGCCCGCGCCGTAGTAGCCGGCCTCCCGGCAGATGGCCTTGGCGGAGGAATAGATGCGCTCGTTCTGCTCTTCGCTCAAGAACGGCGCGGGGGCCTCCTCGATGAGCTTCTGGAAGCGCCGCTGGGCGGAGCAATCGCGGGTGGAGGCGACCACAACGTTGCCGTGCTTATCGGCCACGACCTGCGCCTCCACGTGGCGGGCGCGGTCCAGGTAGCGCTCCACGAAGCACTCGCCACGGCCGAAGGCGGTGATTGCCTCGCGGGTTGCGGACTCAAAGAGATCTGGGATCTCGTCCATCGTGTAGGCGACCTTCATGCCGCGCCCACCACCGCCGAAGGCGGCCTTGATGGCGATCGGAAGTCCGTGGCGCTCTGCAAAGGCGGTGACCTCTGCAGCATCCGCGACAGGTTCCTTAGTGCCCGGAGTCATAGGGGCGTCAACACTAAGAGCAATGTTTCGCGCAGTGACCTTATCGCCGAGTTTGCGAATGGCCTCCGGCGGCGGGCCGATCCAGTTCAGCCCCGCATCCACGACCGCCTGGGCGAAGTCCGCGTTCTCCGACAGGAAGCCGTAGCCCGGGTGGATCGCGTCGGCGCCGGACTTGCGCGCAGCACCGATGATCTTCTCGATGTCCAGGTAGGTCTCCGCCGAGGTCTGGCCGCCGAGAGCCAGCGCTTCGTCGGCCATGCGTACGAAGGGTGCCTCTGCATCCGGGTCCGCGTACACGGCGACGGTAGCGATGCCTTCGTCGCGCGCAGCCCGGATGACGCGCACTGCAATTTCACCGCGGTTGGCGATCAGTACCTTCGTCAAGGGAGCGGCGGTGCTGGAAGTCACGGGCAATCCTTTCGGGTAAATAATTAAAGGCTAGTTAATGAGGCTACACTGCGCGCTTAGCTGCGTTCGATGGGCACGCGCATCATATTTCCCCATTCGATCCACGAGCCATCGTAAACGCGCACATCGTCCCATCCCAAGAGGAAACGCAAAACGAACCATTCGAGAGCTGCCCGGGCGCCGTTATTGCAATAGACAACGGTGGGGCGGCTGCGGTCGAGTTCAGCGTGATTGGCTTCGATGTCCTTAACCGAGCAGAAACGTGAGTTCGCCAGTAGCGAGGAATCCGCACGCAGGTTTACTGCTCCCGGTACGTGGCCATTGCGGCGAATGGGGTAGCCCGGCAGCGTCACTTCGCCGGTGTACTCTTCTGCGTTTCGCAGGTCGATTACTTGGGAGCCTTCGAATTTCGTGCGTAGCTCGTCGACGAAGATGCGGTTTGTGTGATCGTTGCGACGGGAAGCCACGGCGTAGCCGGGCGGGTGGGGAACCTCATCCACGGCGTAGGAAATTTCCCGTTCCTCCTGCATCCAAGCGTCGCGTCCGCCGTCCAGGATGCGCACGTCGGGGTGGCCGAAGAGCTCGAAGACCCATAGCGCATAGATAGCCCACAGGTTGGCGTGGTCGCCGTAGAAGACCACGGTGTCGTCCCGGCTGATGCCCAGACGGTCCATGAGCTTTTCGAATTCCCGGGATCCAATAAGGTCACGCCACACCGGGTCGGAAAGATCTTCGTACCACTTCAAGCGCACTGCGGTGGGAATGTGACCAATATCGTAGAGCAGTGAATCCGCGTCTACTTCTACGACCTTCAGGCCGGGGGTGCCTAGCTTCGCTCCTAGCCACGCGTTCGTGACCAGCTTGTTTGGGTGGGCATATTGCTTCAGCTGAGGGCTGGGGTCGAACTCGATTCCCATGAATTACCTGCCTTTCGATCGAATGAAAGTCTAGCGCTTTAGATCACACTTATCTTCCACTGCCGTGCGGGCCAAGTGATCGTAGAATTATGTTGTTGGCTAAACACGGCCATACGCACTGCATTTTTACTTCTAGAGCTAGGGGAAACCGTGCACAAGAACATTGTTGTCTTTGAGGTTCAGGGCGGAAACGACAAGGGTGAGGACGGCCACCGCCGCGACACCATGCCGATCGTTGAGGCTATCCGCGAGAAGGGTTGGGGGGCCGAAGTTGTCTACTTCGACCCGGAGAAAGCCGACGAGATTTACGACGAGGTTGCTGCGACCTACGATGCCTACATTTCCCGCGTTAACCCGGGCCACATTCCCGGCGGCGAAAAGGGTTACTTCGACATGCTGACCAAGCTGACGGAGCAAGCTGGCCTGGTTGGTATGTCCACCCCGGCTGAGATGATGGCATATGGCGCAAAGGATGCGCTGGTGAAGTTGAACGACACCGACCTGGTGCCGGACGATACCACGGCTTACTACGATGTCGATTCCTTCCACAAGACCTTCCCTACCTCCCTGTCCTACGGTGAGCGCGTGCTGAAGCAGAACCGCGGCTCCACCGGCTCCGGCATCTGGCGCGTGCAGCTGGAGGACAAGCAGCTGGCCGAGTCCATCGAGCCGGGTTCCGCCCTGCCTATGGACACCAAGCTGAAGTGCACCGAGGCTGTAGACAACCACACGGAGGTCCGCGAGCTGGGCGAGTTCATGGACTTCTGTGACCAGTACATCGTCGGCGACAACGGCATGCTGGTGGACATGCGCTTCATGCCGCGCATCGTCGAGGGCGAGATCCGCATTCTGCTGGTCGGTCCGCACCCGGTGTTCGTGGTTCACAAGAAGCCGGCCGAGGGCGGCGATGCGTTCTCCGCAACCCTGTTCTCCGGTGCGAAGTACACCTACCAGAAGCCGGAGGAGTGGCAGGACCTGGTGGACATGTTCGCCGCGGCCCGCCCGGTCATCGCCGAGAAGCTGGGTGGCGACAACATCCCGCTGATCTGGACTGCCGACTTCATGCTGGCCGATGACGACGAGACCGGCGAGGACACCTACGTCCTGGGCGAGATCAACTGCTCCTGCGTGGGCTTCACCTCCGAGCTGGACATGGGGATCCAGCAGCTGGTTGCCGAGGAGGCCATCAAGCGCGTGGAGGCAAAGCACGCTTAAGCGCGTCAGCGCAACACTGACGTTTTGGCGTCAAAAAATATTTGTTTAACTACATAACCCGTCGCGGGGCGTTAGAGTGAGGCGCATCACAGCCTCAATTCCCGAAAGGATCTAACCCCCGCGATGATTAACCACGACGTTCGCGTCCACCCCTCTGCCGACGACTTTCCGCAGGAAGAACACCTCGCATGGAAGGTCGCGCAGGTCGCCGCCGACCCGGTCGAGGTGCCGCAAGACACCGCGGACATGGTGGTCAACCGCATTATCGACAACGCGGCCGTCGCTGCCGCTTCCATCCTGCGCCGCCCAGTAACTTCGGCGCGCACCCAGGCGTTGTGCCACACCGGGCCCAGCGCCGTTTTTGGTACTGACGCCACCGTCTCCCCCGAATGGGCCGCCTGGGCCAACGGCGTAGCGGTGCGCGAGCTGGATTTTCACGACACTTTCCTGGCCGCCGAGTACTCCCACCCAGGTGACAACATCCCGCCGATCCTGGCCGTAGCGCAGGCGCGCGGGCTGGGCGGGCGCGACCTGATCCGCGGCATCGCCACCGGCTACGAGATCCAGGTGGACTTGGTCAAGGGAATCTCCCTGCACAAGCACAAGATCGACCACGTCGCACACCTGGGGCCGTCCGCGGCCGCGGGTATCGGCACGCTGCTGCGCTTGGATCCGCAGGTGATCTACCAGGCTGTCGGCCAGGCGCTGCACACCACCACGGCCACGCGCCAGTCTCGCAAGGGGCTCATCAGCTCCTGGAAGGCCCATGCCCCCGCTTTCGCCGGGAAGATGGCGGTGGAGGCCGTGGACCGCGCCATGCGCGGCGAGGGCGCCCCGGCCCCGATCTGGGAGGGCGAGGACGGCGTGATCGCCTGGCTGCTGGACGGCCCGGACGCCCACTACGTCGTACCCCTGCCGGAGGCGGGAGAGCCCAAGCGGGCGATCCTGGATACCTACACCAAGGAGCACTCCGCGGAGTACCAGTCCCAGGCGCCGATCGACCTGGCCCGCCGCATGCGGGACAAGATCGGGGACCTCAGCCAGGTGGAAAGCATCGTGCTGCACACCAGCCACCACACCCACTATGTGATCGGCACCGGCTCGAACGATCCGCAGAAGTTCGACCCTCACGCCTCGCGCGAGACGCTGGACCACTCTGTGATGTACATCTTCGCCGTCGCCCTGGAGGACGGCGAGTGGCACCACGAGCGCTCCTACGCCCCCGAGCGCGCCCAGCGCCCGGAGACCGTGGAGCTGTGGCACAAGATCTCCACCGTGGAGGATCCGGAGTGGACCCGCCGCTACCACTCCACCGACCCGGCCGAGAAGGCCTTCGGCTGCAAGGCAGTAGTCACCCTGCGCGACGGCACCGAGATCGTCGACGAGCTGGCCGTGGCCGACGCCCACCCGCTGGGCGCCCGCCCCTTCGGCCGCGCCGACTACATCAACAAGTTCCGCACCCTGGCCGAGGGCGTGGTGGACGAGGCGGAGCAGGATCGCTTCCTCGCCGTCGCCGAGGCCACCGCGGACCTGGCCCCAGGTGAGCTCGACCAGCTGAACCTCGTGGTCAGCGACGACGTGCTGGCACGCGCACCACAGATCCCCGGCGGCATCTTCTAACCCGAAAGGACCACTCACCATGACTAAGCCGATCAAGGTTTCCAACGCACCCTTCGACCGCGGACGCACCAACTTCACCACGCCCCGCGCCCAGTCCAGCAAGACCTCCAACGTCACCGGCACCGACAAGAACATCAACAAGGGCCTCAACGGCGTGGTGGTGGACACGTCCGGTGTCTCGAAGGTGAACCCGGAGACCAACTCCCTGACCTACCGGGGCTACCCCGTTCAGGAGCTGGCCGAGCACTGCACCTTCGAGGACGTGGCCTACCTGCTCTGGAACGGCGAATTGCCGGACTTCCGCGAGCTGGAGCAGTTCCGCCAGCGCGAGCGCGCCCTGCGCCCCATCGACCGCAGCATGCTGGACCTCATCAACTCCCTGCCCAAGACCGCCCACCCCATGGACGTGCTGCGCACGGCGGTCAGTGTGTTCGGCACGGAGGACCTCAACGCGGACGATCGCAGCCCCGACGCGGTGCGCCGCACCGGTCTGACGCTGCTGGCCAAGCTGCCGACGATCATCGCCTACGACCTGCGCCGCCGCAAGAACCTGGATTACATCCCGCCGTCCCGCGACCGCGATATCGCCGAGAACTTCCTGTACATGTGCTTCGGCGACGAGGAGGGCAGCCCCGCCAACAACCGCGACGATGTCGAGGCCTTTGACCAGTCCCTCACCCTGTACGCGGAGCACGGCTTCAACGCCTCCACCTTCACCGGCCGCGTGATCAGCTCCACCATGAGCGACGTCTACTCCGCCGTCACCGGCTCTATCGGCGCCCTCAAGGGACCGCTGCACGGTGGCGCGAACGAGGCCGTGATGCACAACTTCCTGGCCGTCGAGGACCCGGCAGCCGCCGAGCAGTGGGTGCTGGACCAGTGCGACGCGAAGAACAAGATCATGGGCTTCGGCCACCGCGTGTACAAGAAGGGCGATTCGCGCGTGCCCACCATGGAGGCCGCCATGCGCCGCACCGCCGCCAACCACGACGGCCAGCGCTGGGTGGAGATGTACGACAACATGCAGAAGGCCATGGACCAGCGCACCGGCATCCAGCCGAACCTGGATTTCCCGGCGGGCCCGACCTACTACATGCTGGGCATCGACATCCCGTTCTTCACCCCGATCTTCGTCATGGCCCGCGTTGTCGGCTGGACCGCCCACATCGTGGAGCAAAATGAGGACAACGCCCTGATCCGCCCCCTCTCCAGCTACGTCGGCCCGGAGCAGCGCTCCGTTAAGGCTGACTAACTAGCCCCAGAGGTCGCAGAAGTCGTAGCCGAAGTGGGCCAGCCCCCGCCGCAGGGCGGGGAGCGATAGGCCAATCACGGCCGACGGGTGCCCGTCGATGCTCTCGATGAACCAGCCGCCGAGCGCTTCCAGGGTGAAGGCGCCGGCACATTTCAGCGGCTCGCCGGTGGCGGCGTACGCCTCGATCGCCCGATCGGAGACATCGGCGAACTGGATCTGCGTGGCCACGGCTTCCTCGTAGATCTGGCCCGTGGTGGCGTCAAAAAGCGCATGCCCGGTGACTAGCTCTGCGCGCTTCCCGCGCTGCTGGCGCCACCGCCGCACCGTCTCCTCGCGCGTGTGCGGCTTGCCCTGCAGCTCGCCGTCGATCAGCAGCATGCTGTCGCCGCCCAGCACCAGTTCGCCGTCTACCGCCCGCGCCTTCGCAGTGGCCAGGTGCTGCACGTACTGCGCCGGGGTGGGGTTCACCAGCTCCGCGACGGCGGCCTCCTCGTCCACGCCGGGGGAGACCTTGCGCGGGAACACCCCGGCGGCGTTCAGCACCTTCTCGCGCGCCGGCGAGGTGCTGGCCAATGTCAGCTGCATGCCCTAGCCCCGCGGCATCCGCGGGTTGCGGAACGCACCCGGGCTGTTGTGACGCAGCTCGCGGCCGTAGTGCCCGCGCGTATCCGGCTTCGCGTTGCGCAGCGCCTCGGCCTCCTTGGCTAGGTCGTCGATGATGAGTTGCAGCGCCCGGGTCTCTACCTCGTTCGGGTTGCCCTTGATCACTTGAAAGTCAGTCACGCGCTTCCTCCTAGAACGGCAGGTTGTCGTGCTTGCGCGGGTAGCCGTCCTCGGCCTTGCGCTCCACCAGGCGCAGGCCGTCGACGATGCGTGCGCGGGTCTCGCGCGGCGGGATCACCGCGTCCACCAGGCCTCGCTCCGCGGCGGAGTAAGGCTCCGCCTGGTAGCTGTCGTCCTGCGCGATCTGCGCGGTCGGCCATGCGTACACCAGGTCGGTGCCCAGGCGCTTCGCACCCAGGGAAAGGTAGGCGTCGCCGAAGGCCTTGCGGGTGACCACGGCGATCTTGCCGACGCTCGCCGCTGCCGTCACTCCGATCAGCTTCGCGGTGCGGCGGAACAGCACGTCCGGTGCGTAGCCCGCCGAGTCCACGAAGGTCACCAGTGGGATGTTGAAGGCGTCGCAGAAGCGGATGAAGCGCGCTGCCTTCTCAGCCGCCGCGTCGTCGATCGCCCCTGCTTGTTGTTCGGGCTGGTTCGCGATGACGCCCACACTCCGGCCGCCCACGCGCACCAGTGCCGTGATCAGGTTCGGCGCATGGAGCTTCTGGAGTTCCAGTACAGAGCCCGCGTCCACCACGCGGTCCAGCACCTTGTGCATGTCGTAGGCCTGCGCGTCCGAGTCGGGGATCAGGCTGTCCAGCTCGTCTGTTTCCGCCTCGGCGTCCGCCTCCTCCCCGGGCAGGGGGAGTGCCCGGTTGTTGCTGGGAAGGTAGCCCAGGATGTCCGCGACGAGTCCCAGTGCGGAGGCGTCGTCCTCGGCGACGATGTGGGCGGTGCCGTCTGTGGCGTCATCTACCAGTTCGCCGGCACCCTTGACCGCAACGACGACGTCGGACAGAACCACCGAGTGCACCAGCGCGCCACTGGTGGGGCCGGCGACCAGGGCGATCTGCGGAACCACGCCGGACAGCTTCGTCTGCAGGTTGTGGATGCGAGAGAAGAACTCCAGGGCCGCGATGCCCTCGTTCGGGCGGGCGCCGGCGCCCTCGTAGATGCCGATCAGCGGGGTGCCGGACTTCACGGCCAGCTCCATGACCTTCAGGATCTTCTCGCCCGCGGTCTCGCCGATCTGGCCGTCGAAGAGGGTGGCGTCCTGCGAGAAAACGCACACCGGGCGGCCGTCGATGGTGCCGTAGCCGGCGACGATGCCGTCGGTGGCGGGGCGGAACTTGTCGGCCTTAAAGGCGGTAGAACGGTGGCGGGCCAGCGCGTCGGTCTCCACGAAGCTACCGGCATCCAGCAGTGCGTCCACGCGGCGACGAGCGCGCGGGATTTCGTCCCCCTGCGGCTTGTGGGTCTCCGCCAGTCGATCGCGGAGGTCGGCGATCTTCCCGGCGGTTGTCGATGTGTCGGTGGTAGAGCTCATGGTCGCCATAATACGGTGTAAAAACTTCAGCGCCGTGATTGGTGGGGCTAGAGTGTCTGAGGGAAGGCATGTGAAGAGAAAGGACAGTACTCCCATGCGCACGCCGCTAGACCCCCGCCGCCTGGCCGAGCGCCTGGCCCCGCTGGGCTACCGCCACGTCGAAGTGCTGGAAACCACCGGCTCCACCAGCACCGATTTGGCCGACCGCGTGCGCTGCGGGGAGGACTTGCCCGACATGTCCCTACTCATGGCCGAGGAACAGACCGCCGGGCGCGGCCGCAAGGGCCGCTCCTTCGAGGCCCCGGCCCGCAGCCAGCTGATCTGCTCCGTGCTGGTGCGCCTGCCGGAGGTGCCGGTTGACCGTATCAGCCTGCTGCCGCTGCTCACGGGCCTGTCGATCGTGGAGGGCATCCGCGCCTCCGCGGACATCCCCATCCAGCTGAAGTGGCCCAACGACTGTGTGCTGGACGGCCGCAAGCTGGTGGGCATCCTGGTGGAGGCCGTGCACCTGGATCCGCACCCGGCGATCATCCTGGGCTTCGGCATCAATTACGACCTGCAGACCGACGAGCTGCCCGTCGCCCACGCCAGCTCCATCGACCTGGAATGCGCCCGCTTGGGACTGCCCTGCCCAAGCCGCGAGGACGTCGCGGTGGCCGTGTTCGCGGAGTTGGCGACGAATCTGGAGAGGTGGCGTCGACTAGGAGGGGCGGCCCAGACCGTACTGCCGCGCTACCGCCAGGCTTCCGCGACCATCGGCACCTCCGTGCGCGCTTTCCTGCCCGGCGACGAGGTCGTGGAGGGCGCGGCCACCGACATCGACGACGACGGCGAGCTGCTGGTCCGCACCAGCGAGGGCACGCGCGTGATCCGCGCCGGGGAGATCGTGCACCTGCGCGCCGACGGCACGGGCGACTACGGAGGGCGCTACGCATGAGCAAAATCACCTTCGACCCCGGCGAGCAGGTCTTAGCGGAGCTGAGCCCCGCGCGCCGCTCCATGTTCTTCCCGGTGCTGCGCCTGATGCTGTGGACGGGCTTGTTCTGGATGGGCATCGGCGCTCTGGATCAGTACTTGGCCACCAATGCTTTGGACGCCCCTACCGTGGAAGCCTTCCTCTGGCTCCGCCGGGGCCTGCTGGTTGCGTGGCTGTGGGTCTGCTGGAGGCGCTGCGTGCGCCACCTGATCTTCCGCGCGCGCTCCCGCATGCTGCTGACCGACAGGCGGCTGATCACCGCGACCGGCCACCTGCGCAGCCGGATCGGGCAGATCCCGCTGGCCAACGTGGTGGATTGCCGCTCCCACCGGGGGAACGTGGCGGTGTACGTGGCGGGCGCCCGGGTGCCGTTGGTGCTGCATTCGGTTCCCTATACCCGCAAGTTCGAGAGGCTGCTGAGAAGCCAGCTTAGGCGTGTCGGGCCGGGGAACTATAGTTAGAAGGCGTGAGTGAGAACAACGGGAAAAACACAGCCGACTGGTCACTAGCCCGCGAGACCGCGCACGCGCCGGGCGCGCCGCTGGTGACGATCATCGGTGACGGGCAGCTGGCGCGGATGACACAACAGGCGGCGATCGAGCTGGGCCTTAGCTGCCGCGTGCTGGCCGGGGCGCCGGATTCCTCGGCCGCGCAGGTGACCGCCGACGTGGTGCTGGGGGATTACGCGCTGGAGGAGCACGTCCGCGAGGTCTCCCGCGACTCCGACGCGGTGACCTTCGACCACGAGCACGTGCCCAATCGCTTCCTGGATGCCCTCATCGACGAGGGTGTGAACGTGCAGCCGCAGCCGTCGGCGCTGATCCACGCGCAGGACAAGCTGGTGATGCGCAAGAAGCTGCGCGAGCTGGGCGCCCCGGTGCCGGCGTTTGCCGCCATCGAGTCCGCCGAGGACATCGCCGGGTTCTTCGAGGCCGTGGGCGGCCAGGTGTGCCTAAAGGCCCGCCGCGGTGGCTACGACGGCAAGGGCGTGTGGTTCCCCGCCACGGTGGACGAGGCCCGCGAGCTGGTGGAGAAGCTGCTGGACAAGGAGATCCCCCTGATGGCGGAGAAGAAGGTCGCGCTGGTGCGCGAGCTGTCCGCCATGGTGGCCCGCACCCCGTCCGGCGAGGTGCAGGCGTGGCCGGCAGTGGAATCCCTGCAGGAGGACGGAATCTGCGTGGAGGCCGTGGCACCTGCCCCGAACTCCACGCCTGAGATCCTGGCTGCCGCCGAGCAGCTGTCCCGTGACGTCGCCACCGAGCTGGGCGTCACAGGCGTGCTGGCGGTGGAGCTGTTCGAGACCACCGACGAGAACGGCCAGCCGGAGATCATCGTCAACGAGCTGGCGATGCGCCCGCACAACACCGGCCACTGGACCCAGGATGGTTGCATCACCAGCCAGTTCGAGCAGCACGTCCGCGCCGTACTGGATCGCCCGCTGGGCTCCACCGAGCCGACGGCGCCGGTGGTGGTCATGGCAAACGTGCTGGGAGCGGCCGAGGATCCGGCGATGCCGATGCACGAGCGCATGGACGCGGTGTGGCGTCGCTTCCCGAACGCAAAGATTCACATGTACGGCAAGGATTGGCGCCCGCGCCGCAAGATCGGCCACGTCAATATGCTGGGGGAGAATCCGACGCGCACGCGCGAGCAGGCGCGCCTGGCCGCGAAGTTCCTGGAAACCGCCGAATGGGAGGACTAACCGATGACTGAGAACGTACGCACCCCGCTGGTCGGCCTGGTGATGGGATCCGATTCCGACTGGCCCACCGTCGAGCCGGCAGCCGAGGTGCTGGCCGAGTTCGGCATCCCCTTCGAGGTCGGCGTGGTCTCCGCGCACCGCACCCCGGAGCGCATGCTCGACTACGCCCGCACCGCCCATACTCGCGGCGTGAAGGTGATCATCGCCTGCGCCGGCGGTGCCGCCCACCTGCCCGGCATGGTCGCCGCGGCCACCCCGCTGCCGGTGATCGGAATTCCGCGTGCCCTGGGCAACCTTGATGGCCTGGATTCCCTGCTCTCCATCGTGCAGATGCCCGGCGGCGTGCCAACTGCTACCGTCTCCATCGACGGCGCGAAGAACGCGGGCCTGTTGGCCGTGCGCACCCTCGCGGTGGCTGACGAGGCTCTGATGGACAAGATGGTCGAATACCAGGAGAACATGCGCGACGCGGTGCTGGAGAAGGATCGTGCTCTGCAGCAGAAGCTGATGGGGTGAAGCGTTCTAACTGGGTAGTGCTCGGCGGGGCTGCCTACTCATCTACTTTGTGGAGAACGGGGAATACTCCTTGAGGCCTGTCGGTAGCAGAAAAACTATCTTGCAAAGTTCTTATAAACCCATCTTCGCAGAGGATTAAACTATCTGGTTTCGTGTCGTCTAGTTTCGCGGCCTGAACTCGGTATTTATCCCCTAAATGCGTCAGGGTTACATCATCTATATGGTCGATACTGCCAATTTTGTGAAGTCGAGTTCCTTTCTCGACGCTTATCTCTTGAATATTTGTGGAATAGGATGATCTATCCTTGCTTCCTTGGTAGAGGTCGACAATTCCGGGAAGAAAATCAACTTCATAGTCCCCGTCGGGCGTGATTATTCTCAGGAAGCTGACGGTAAGGACCTGCCCTGTGTCTGGATTGGATACAACATCTCCATCATTCGGGCGACTTAATGGGTTCCCGGATTGGTCGATGATTAAATAGGCCATAATTTACCTCCTGTACTCTGGCTACTGTAATAGTTAGGAGTATGAAATCAATACTCGTTACCGGCGCAGCCCAAGGCTTCGGCCGCGCAATCGCTGAGTCCTTCGCCGAGGCCGGCTGGACCGTCGGCGCCTACGACCTCGACGGAGACAAGGTCCGCGACTGGGGTAAACATCCGAACATCATCCCCGGCACCCTCGACGTCGCCGACCCCGACCAGTGGTCCGCCACTGTTACCGACTTCGCCGCCCGCACCGGGGGAATCAATGCACTCATCAACAACGCGGGCGTGCTCTACGGCGGCGACTTCATCGACCGCGGGAGCTTCCAGCAGGATTCCGCCCTCGTCGACGTCAACGTCAAGGGCGTGATCTACGGCTGCCGCGCGGCCTTCGAGCACCTCAAGGCGGCCGGCGACGGCGTGGTCGTCAACGTCTGCAGCGCCTCCTCCATCTACGGCACCCCGGATATGGCCACCTACTCCGCCACCAAGTTCGCCGTCCGCGGCATCTCCGAGGCGCTGGATTTCGAGTGGGATAAGCACAACATTCGCGTCCGCACCGTCTTGCCCCTGTACTCCCGGACCGCGCTCATCGCCGATGTGGAAACGGCGGGCATGCGGCGGCTAGGGGCGTCCACAACCCCACAAGACGTGGCCGCAGAAGTAGTAAGGGCCGTGACCGCGCCGCGCCGCAGCCCCACGAAGGTGCATTTCCCGGTCGGTTGGAAGACGAAGCTGCTGGAGGCAACCAGCCACTTCTCGCCGCCGTTTCTCACCCGTTTCGTTAATGGCCTGCTCGTTTACGGCGATAGGGTGCGCCTGTAACTAGACTCTTCATACATGTCTTATGAAGCAGTTCCTCGTCCGGTGTGGTGGCGGGATGCCTCCTGGTGGGTGCTTGTAGCTGTTGTGGTCATGGTGTTCTTCTTTCTCGGTGCCGGAAGCACATTTGGCACCGCCATGAACATCGCCCCCTGGCAGGTTGTTGTTGCCAGCACAGGTCTAGTTTTGGGGTTCATCGGCTTGCTCCTCCAACGCTTTCGCCCTGAATGGGGTGTGGCAGTCACTGCAGTTGGCATGTATGCCTATGCGACGTCTGCGCTGCTAGTGTGGCCACTTGGCTACTTGGTGGTGGCCTATGAGGCTTATTTCATCTCCGCGAAGCTGATGCTGCGCCGCAAGCTGTGGCTGACTTTACTGTTGCTTGGCTCTTTCTACGCGATGGCGTGGGGGACCATTTACAACGCGCGCAAGGGAAGAGACGGTGATTTTGCATGGGGCGGTGAGGATTTTCGGACCGCTGAGTTCTGGACGTTCTGGGGAGTAATCGCCCTGCTCACCGCCGTGACCATCGCCCTGATGTGGCTGGCTGGCCGCTTTTCGTTGCGCCGTGACCAGGCAGTGGAGGCGCTGGCCGCCCGCGCCGAGCTCGCCACCGTCAGCGAGCGCAACCGCATCGCCCGGGAGCTGCACGACATCGTTGCGCATTCCCTCACTGTCGTCATCGCGCAGGCGGACGGCGGTCGCTACGCAGGTCGCAAGGATCCTGACAAGGCCATCGAGGCCCTCGACACGATCGCCGCGCGCGGTCGCTCGGCCTTGACCCAGATGCGGGAGCTGCTCTCTGTCCTTCACGATGACGCCCCCTCGCCGCGTTCTACCACCGTCACCCCTGGGGTGGCTGGCGTGCCCGACCTGGTGGCGGATGCAAAGCGCAGTGGGGTGCAGGTGGAGCTGCACGTCACGGGCGAGCCGCGCCAGTTGGACGAGGTCCGCGATCTCAGTGTGTACCGCATCGTGCAGGAATCCCTGACTAACGTGCTGAAGCACGCTGGTTCTGTGCCGGCCCAGGTGCGGCTGGAGTGGGAGCCCGCCCAGGTGACCATTAGCGTGGATAACGCGCCGGGTGATGACCGGATCGAAGGCTCTGGCCGCGGCCTGACTGGCATCCGCCAGCGCGTGGCGATCCACGGTGGCGAGGCTAAGTGGGGAGCCTCGGCGTTGTACCCCGGTGGGTGGAACGTGACCGCGACGGTGCCTTATGCGAAGGAGGATTAAGTGATTAGCGTAGGTTTGGCCGACGATCAGCAGCTGGTACGGGCAGGGTTTGGCCTGGTGTTGGATTCGCAGGACGATATCACCGTCCGGTGGCAAGCCGCCGACGGGCAGGAGGCCTGCGAGCTGGCAGAGTCGCAGCCCGTGGACATCATCCTTATGGATGTGCAGATGCCCCGCATGGATGGCATCGAGGCTACCCGCCAGGTGGTTTCCGGTGATTCCGGTGCGCGCGTGATCGTGCTGACTACCTTCGATAACGACAACTACGTCCTCGGTGCAGTGGAGGCCGGGGCCAGCGGCTTTCTGCTCAAGGACACTGACCCCGAGGACCTCATCTCCGCCGTCCGCACTGTTGGCGATTCGGCTGCCGTTATTAGCCCGAAGGCCACCGCGCGCCTGCTGCGTAGCATCCGCATGGAGCAGACTCCACAGCGTCGCGAGCCCGTGGAGCTGGACCTTCCCGATCCGCTGACCCCGCGCGAGCTGGAGATCCTGCAGCTCATTGCGCTGGGCCTTAGTAACCAGGAGATCGCGGACAAGCTTTACATTTCGCTGCCTACCGTCAAGACGCACGTTGGCCGGGTGCTCACGAAAACCCAGTCGCGCGATCGGGTGCATGCGGTGCTGTTTGCCTTCAAGTATCGCCTCGTCAATTCCGAGGATTTACTCGAACAGACTTTCTAAAACCTCTACCTTAGCTTTACGGGTGTTTTCGCCGTTAGGGCTGGTGGCGTCAATAAAAAGGAAAAAAGTTTCGCCGGGGGTATTGACTTGGTTTGATGGTGTGTTCTATTCTTTGGGTAGGAAGTTTGGCGGGGCACCACAACCTCGCCGCTGGATTAGGGGAACTCCATGACTACCTCACCACCATCGTTTCGAATAGCCAGTTCGCAGGACCCGCTGACCGTCGCGGCGCGGCAGCTCAATCAACAACAATTCCAACTGATAATGGCATGCGCCCCGGACGGGGAGGATCTGGTGCCCGATTTTTGCACCCGCCTCGCCGTGCGTCTGGGTGTTTCCGCCGGGGTCGCGGAGGCCTGGGCCGAGGCCGCTTTCGTGTTGCGCGACTTTCCGCGCCTCGTCGAGCTGTTTGACCAGGGGTGTTACACCGCCCGCCACTTGCTGCGGGTGGCGCAGGATCTTTTCGCCGTGGCGCCGGACGATCGCTCGGCCGTCGAGGAAAAGGTTCTTTGCGAATTGACGCCTTCACGTCCCGACCAGCACGTGTTCTCACCGCGGACTATCCACAACCGCATCTCGAAGATTTTGCGGGAGGTCGATCGGAACGTCGTACCTAAGGATGAGGCACCCGCGGCCGAGCCAAGCTTCAATGTGGATTGCCGCGACCCGGAGTACACCACCTTCACGCTGCGGGTTCCGCGGATGGAGGGCATTGAGATCGACAAGATCGTGCGCGCCACCGCCAAAAAGTACGAGTGCTCGCAGCCGGAGGCGATGCTGCGGCTGATCACCGACAAGGCCGAGGTTTCGGTGACTCTGAACCTGTACCACGACCCGGCGAACGACGGTGCGGTGCTGGGGGAGGACCACTGGCTGAATCGCTCCGCTTCCAAGACCTGGCTGCAGCGGGTGACGCACCTGTCTGCGCCGGGCTACGCGGAGTGCGAGGGCTATGCGCCGACGGAGGGCATCAAGGCAGCCGTCGCTGGGCGCGACCTGCACTGCCGCTTCCCGGGCTGCGAGGTTCCCGCCTACAAGTGCCAATACGACCACGTAAGGCGATACGGCAGCGGACCGACGTCCACGGCGAACCTGCACTTACTCTGCTCGAAGCATCACAACCTCAAGACCGCCGGCAGCTGGGACGTCGCCCTGCACCCCGACGGGCACGAGGTCTGGACCTCCCACGGCGACGGGCACAGTGTGATCACCGAGGCCGAGGGGCCGCTGGGGCGGGAGACCTTCGCCCAGCGCAACGTCCGCAAAACCAAGGCGCTGGCCGAGTATCACCAGGCGATCGAAGAGCAGGAGGGCGGGCCGTCATACTGAGGTAGGACACGCAAGATCAACCCCTCGTCCGATGTGGGAACACCACCCCGGGCGGCAGCATGGGAACCATGATCATCGTGGAAAACCTCACCAAGAGGTACGGCAAGAAAACAGTAGTCAACGACCTTTCATTCACTGTCCCGGACGGGCAGGTGACCGGCTTTCTCGGGCCCAACGGCGCGGGCAAGTCCACCACCATGCGCTGCATGCTCGGCCTCGACAAGCCGAGCGCCGGCAAGGTGACCTTCAGCGGCAAGGGGTACGCTGGCGATTTCGCAGGCCTGGATAACAAGTCCAGCATCGCCGGCGCGGTCCTGGACGCCGCCTGGTTCACCCCTGCCCGCAGCGGTCGCAACCACCTGCGCGTCATCGCGAAGGGTGCGGGCATCTCCGACAAGCGCGTGGACGAATGCCTCGACATGGTGGGCCTCACCAGCGCGGGCAAGAAGAAGGTCGGCGGCTACTCCCTGGGCATGAAGCAGCGCCTCGGCCTGGCCGCCGCCCTCCTTGGCAACCCGCAGCACCTGATCCTCGACGAGCCGGTCAACGGCCTCGACCCGGAGGGTGTGTCCTGGATGCGCCGCATCATCCGTCAACTCGCCGACGACGGCCGCGGCCTGTTGGTTAGCTCCCACCTGCTCAGCGAGATGCAGCAAACCGCCGACCGACTGGTACTGATCGGCCAGGGCAAGCTCATCGGCGAGCAAACCCTAGAAGAGTTCCTCGCCGGCGGCGCCCACGTGGAGGTCGAGTGCAAGGAAGCGGTTCTGCTGGCAGACAGCCTGCGCAGCCGCGGCTTCCAGGTCGAACTGGATAGGGAGCGGACGCTGCGTGTGGGCGTCAACGATATTCCAGAACACGAGGTGCGCGCGGCGATCGCGGCAACGGCGCTGGAGGAAAAGTTCGCGGTGACCAAGCTCGCAACCACCGCAGACAACCTGGAGCAGCGCTTCCTCGCCGCGACCGCAGGCCAGCAGGAATACCGCAGCAACTAGCCCTCCTCACACAGAAAAGAGAACAACCATGCTCAAAGCAATCTCCTCCGAAACTACGAAGCTGCTGAGCCTCCGCAGCACCTGGATCTACGTGATCCTGTTCACGGGTTCGATCTACGGCCCGACGACGCTGTACATGCTTTTCGATGACTCCCCGCGATTGGACGGCGGCTGGCCCGACCTCCTATTCGGCGGGATGATCTTCCTAATGATCGCCATTATTTTCGGCGCCTCGACGACCGGCGGCGACATCAGCAACCACATGACGGCCCACGCTTTCCTTACTCAGAAGCACCGGAGTTCCTGGCTGCTGGCCCGCGCGCTGGTGGCGGCGGTGTTCGTGGAGCTGAACTACATCCTCGGCGTGGCGCTCAGCTGGGCGGTGTTCAATGTATTCCCGGCTGGGCACTTCACCGGCGAAGATCAGCTGCTGCTGTGGGGATACGCGGTGGGCGCCCCCGCCTTCGCCGTGATGGCCGTCGGCATCGCCGCGCTGCTGCGCAATCGAGTGGGTGCCATCGCGCTGCCGCTGGTGTGGATGCTGGTGGTCGAGGGGCTGCTGTACAGCGCTGGCGACAGCATCCCCTTCCTGAAGACCCTGTACCACCTGTCTCCGGGCAGCCGCGTGCAGGACATGCAGACCTGGATCTACGCCCAGGACCACACCGACATGGTCAGCCCCGGCTTCGGCTTCGCGGTGATGATCGCCTGGATGGTCGCACTGCTGGTGCTGGGGCTGTACAGCAACAAGACCCGAGACGTGAAATAAGTTTCAGTTACACTGGCATCATGATCGCAGTAAAAGAATTAACCAAAAAGTATGGGTCCACGGAGGTTCTCCATGGACTCACTTTTTCTGTCCCCGACGGGCAGGTCACAGGCTTCTTGGGGCCCAACGGTTCCGGCAAATCCTCAACGATGCGCTGCATCCTGGGGCTGGACACGATAGGCAAGGGCGAGGTCACCTTCGACGGCCAGCCCCTAAGCGCCTACCGCGCCCAGCGCCCGCACATCGCCGGCGCGCTGCTGGAACCCACCTGGTACATGCCCGGCCACTCCGCCCGGGCGCACATCCGCTCCATCGCGCAGGCGGCCGGGATCTCGCAGTCCCGCGCTGACGAGTGCCTGGAGCTGGTGGGCCTGGCCGGGGTGCAGAAGCGCAAGATCAAGAAGTTCTCCCTCGGCATGAAGCAGCGCCTGGGCCTGGCCGTGGCACTGTTGGGCGACCCGAAGCACCTAATCCTCGACGAGCCGGTCAACGGCCTCGACCCGGAGGGCGTGCACTGGATGCGCGAGCTCATCCGCCGCAGCGCCTCCGAAGGCCGCGCCGTGCTGGTCAGCTCCCACCTGCTGCACGAGATGGAACTCACCGCCGACCGCCTGGTCGTCATCGGCAAGGGCTCCCTCATCGGCGAGTACACGATGGACGAGTTCCTTCGCACGGGCGCCCAGCCCACCATCCGGATGCGCGTGGCCGATCCCGATTCTTTTGTGGACGCCACCTCGCGCTTGGATGGCATCAACCTCACACGGCGCCCCGACGGATCCCTGGAGTTCGCCTCCGAGGCTCCCGACCTGGACCGGCGCCTCGGCGAACTGGTGCGCGATACTGGCGCGGTGGTGCTGGAGATGACCCCGCAGCGCGCGGGCCTGGAGCAGAAGTTCCTGGACGCGACCGGGCAGGCAGTGGAGTACAGGACTCAAGACAGGAGGGGTCAGTAATGCTAGGAATCATCCGCAGTGAATGGACGCGCTCGCGCGTCATGTGGGGCACCTGGATCATGCTGGGCTTCGTCCTGCTGTTCTACATCGGCGCCAACGCGCTGACCCTGAGCTACTACCGGTCCGAATACGGGATGAACGAGCCGGAGGTGGGCCTGACGGAGCTGGGCGTGGGTCTCATGCCGGCGTACCTGCTGATCCTGTCGCTGTCGGCCGTGCGGGTCAGCGGCACGCGCGGGCACAACCTGCACGCGCAGTCCTTCCTGGTGATCCCCGCCCGCTGGCAGCAGCTGTTCGCGCAGATGTTCGTCAACGCAGCCCTGGCGATGGTGACCATGGCCGTGGCGGTGGGAGTCTCTGTGGCGATGATGGCGACCCTGCCGCAGGAGATCAACACCGACCAGCTGCCGCTGCTGGGCTACACGATCCTGTTCGCCGGGCTGATCAGCCTGATGGCCTCGGCGATCGGCGTGTTGATTCCCTCTACGGCCGGTGCGGTGGCGCTGCCACTGGTGTGGGCGACCGCGGTGGAGCTGATCTCCCAGCAGCTCAGCCAATGGATCGCCGACAACATCGCGCCCTACCTGCCGTTCAACAACATCTGGATGATCCTGGGCGGCAGCGTCTCTATCGGCGCGCACGAAACCCCCGTCAGCGTGGCCATCGTCTGCGCCTGGACGGTGGTGCTGGTGGCCTGGGCCTTCTTTGTCCACCAGCGCAAGGACGTTAAATAGTCGCGTTTTCCGCCGCTGCGATCTCGGCCGTAGGCTCGGTGGCCATCACCACCGAGCCGCCGTCGCGCAGCGGCTTTAGTGTATCCAGCATCGACTGGGTATCGGTCCACGCGGGCACCAGCACCCGCGGGCCTTCCGGGGCGGGGGCGGCAGCCGGGCCGGGGTAGTCATCCGGCTGCACGCGCAGCTCGGGGGAGAAGTCGTTCACTCCGAAGGGCAGCTCGCCGCCGGACTCCTCCACGCCGCGGCCGAAAGGATCGTCGGAGAGCACGAAAACCTCACCCGAGTGGGCCTCCGCCAGAGCTAAGTCATCGGTAAAAAGCACGTCGCAAGAGTCGGCGTCAACAATAGAAACACCAGTCCGCCAGCAACCCAGAACGATCATGAGCGGCTGCCAATCCGGGGCGCAGGCGATCCCGACCGAGGCCGGGGCGAGCGAATCCAGCAGGTGGGCGGCCTTCGATTGCCAGTTGTGCAGGGTTTGGGCGGACAGCTCCATGCGGCCGGCGGGGGTGTAGGTGGTCAGGCGCGGGCTGGCCGGATCCTGGGCTACGAGCGGGGCGATAATATCCATTAGTTCACACACATCGGACCGTCGCCGCCGGCGTCGATCGGATCCTTTCGGTCGGTGCCCTGGCCGGTACCCGGCGTGCCGACGGTGGCGGGCTTGTCAGAGTCGGAACCAGAGCCAGTAGTGTCAGTGCCGGTCTGGGCTGCGGAGGCGTCCTCGTCCGGGATGCCGTCGCCGTCGAGGTCCTTGATGCCCTCGGTGAGCGTGCCGACGTTCGGGTCATCCGGCTTGGTCAGCGGGGCCGACTGCTCCAGGACGCCCGGGCCGGCGTAGGTGCCGGACAGGGTGACGGAGAGCTCGTGCTCGTCCAGGGAGGAATCCTCCACCACCGTCAGCCCGCCCAACTGCTTCGCCAGGGCGCGGGCCGCCGGATCGTCGGGGTTCTTGGCGTTGACCTGGGACTCCGAAATGCCGGTCTCGGCGTGGTTGCCGACCTTGCCCGGCTTGTAGCCGTAGTCCTTAGCCAGGTCCGACACCCTGGCGGCGAGACCGGGCGCCTCGGAGGCGTTGAAGACGTTGACCTTGTAGTCCTTGGCCTTGTAGTCGGTGATGTCGGCGGGCTTGTCGGAGGAAGTGCTCTCCTCGCCCGGTTTGTCGCCCAGCAGGTCCTTGAAGAACTCGTGAACCTGGTCGTTATCCACCGTCACGACGGATTCGCCGTAGTCGCCCGTGCCGTCGATGCTGGTCACGGGGATGGTCTGGAAGCTCACGTCGCCGCCGGCCATGTTCTGCATCTGCGTGGCCAAGCCCATGACGTCCCAGCCGCTGTCCAGCACCACGGAGCGCTGCACCGCGTCGTTGAGTTTGGACATGCTGCCCGGGTCCGTCAGCGTCTTGGAGGAAAGCACCTTGTTGGCCA
This sequence comes from Corynebacterium sp. ACRQJ, assembly GCF_022346045.1. Lineage (NCBI taxonomy): Bacteria > Bacillati > Actinomycetota > Actinomycetes > Mycobacteriales > Corynebacteriaceae > Corynebacterium > Corynebacterium sp. ACRQJ. Next base: position 47,081 of record NZ_JAKRMT010000008.1, read on the forward strand.
GGCTGGCCATGTAGGCCTGCTGGCGGGTGATGCGGTCCAGGTCGCCGCGCGGCAGCTCGTGGCGCTGGCGGACGAAGCTCAGTGCGTCCTGGCCGTTGAGGGTCTGGCGGCCCTTCTTGAACTTCGCGCCGGACAGCGGCTCGTCGACCTTGTTCTTCAGGCACACGTCCACGCCACCAACGGCGTCGGTGAGCAGCACGAAGCCCAGCAGGCCGACCTCGGCGTAGTGGTCGACGTTGATGCCAGTGAGGTCCGCCACCGAGCTGATAAGCGCCTGGCGACCGGCTTCGGTGGACTTCTGGTCGATGTCGGACTCGCTGTAGTCGCTGTCCTTCGCCAGCTCCTGCGACTTCTCGAACTTGGCGGTGCCGTACACGCCGTTGAGCTTCATGTTGCCGTTGTCAGGGGTGCTGACGTACGTGTCGCGGGGCAGCGACACCGCCGTCGCCGAGGAGCCATCGTTCGGGATGCGGATGAGGATCATCGTGTCCGTGTTCGTGGCTTCTTCCTCGCCCGCACGGAGCATGTCGATTTCCTTCTGGGACAGCGGGTTGCCCTTCGCATCCGTACGGGAATCCACGCCCACCAGCAGAATGTCGGTCGCCCCGTCCGGCTGGTTGCCGAGGTTCAGGTTGTCCGCCTGGGCCAGCCCACCGTTCAGGTTGCCGACCGCCATGTAGCCGATACCCATCACGACCAGCGCGAGTGCCGAGACCGCAGCCAGCACCCCGCGCGACCAGCCGGGGCCGATCTGCTTGGCTTCTACGCCACCGGGGGCTGCCTGGATACGCCGTGAATGGCGGCTTCTCTGATGCCCTGTCTGCTCTGTCATTATTCACACTTTAGCGGCAAAGATGCCGCTGGTGTAGTACTGATTTTATGAGTGTTTTGGTTTTCGGAGCCTCCGGTCAGGTAGGCCGTGCCCTGCTGCGCCTCCGCCCCGACTTTGTGCCGGTAGGGCGCGCGCACGCGGACCTCGCCGTTGCGGGATCTGTGGATTCTTTCTTATTGACGCCGCCGTCTGACGTTGAAGCCATCGTCAACCTCGCTGCATTCACAGCCGTGGACGATGCCGAGAAGCCTGAAAACGCGGGTGTGGTGCATCAGGTAAACGCGGTAGCCCCGGGGAGGTTAGCCTCCTGGGCCGAGATGCACGGGGTGCCGATGTGGCACGTCTCCACCGACTACGTGTTCTCCGGAGACCTGCCGGTGGGCTGCGAAAACCCGGTCGACGGCCAGCCCGGCCCGTTGAACGCCTACGGGCGCAGCAAGCTGGAGGGGGAGTGGCGGGTGCTGAACCTCGGCGGGCACGTGGTCCGCACGGGCTGGGTTTACGACGCGACTGGGCGCAACTTCGCCACCACCATGGCGCGCTTGGCGCGGGCGGGCGTGAATCCCTCGGTAGTGGACGACCAATTCGGCCGGCCCACCCACGCCGACGTGCTGGCGGCGGAGCTGGCGGCGATGGTGGATGGGCGGCAGTCTCCGGCGATCAGCCACGTGACCGGTTCCGGGCCGCTGACCACGTGGTGCGGCTTCGCCCGCGAGATCTTCGCCACACTGGGGTGCGATCCGGCGCGAGTAAAGGCCATTCCGAGCAGCGAGTATCCCACTCCCGCGCGCCGGCCCCGCAACAGTGCCCTGCAGATTCCGGCGACCGGCCTGCCCGCGTGGCGGGATAGTTTGCGGGCTGCCCTGGGGTAACCTCAACGGCCATGACAGAGGCACCCATCGCGATTATCACCGTGACCTATTCACCGGGGGAGTACCTAAACAAGTTCCTGGACTCGGTGCCAACTAACGCGCGGGTCGTCATGGTGGACAACGGTTCTACGGACGGAGCTCCCGAAGCGGCCGCAGAGGCCGGGCGCGCGGAGCTGCTCTACAGCGGGGGCAACGTCGGCTACGGGGCCGGCATGAACCTCGGCGCCCGCCACCTGCGTGCGGCCCGCGAAGCCGGAGAGATCAACCCGGACTACCTGGTGATCTCCAACCCGGACGTCGTGTTTAGCGAAGACGCGATCGAGAAACTATTGGAGGCGGCGCGGCGTCACCCTCGAGCAGGAGCGCTGGGCCCCCGCATCGTAGAGGCAGACGGCAGCGCCTACCCATCCGCCCGCGCGGTGCCGCAACTCGGCTCCGGCATCGGGCATGCGCTGCTGGGCAAGATCTGGCCGACCAATCCCTGGACCAAGCGCTACCTGGACGACGAAGACATGGACAGCGAGCGGACCGCAGGCTGGCTGAGTGGCTCCTGCCTGCTGCTGCGCTGGGATGCCTTCGAGGCCCTGGGCGGGTTCGACGAGCGGTACTTCATGTACATGGAAGACGTGGACCTGGGCGACCGGCTGGGGCGCGCGGGGTGGCTGAATGTTTTCGTTCCGAGCGCGGAGATCCGGCACGCCAAGGGGCACGTGGCGGGCAAGCACCCGGACGTCGTGCTAAAGGCCCACCACGACAGCGCCTACCGCTTCCAGGCGGATCGGCTGCCGGGGCGGCGCTACCTTCCGGTGCGCATGGTGCTGAAGGCCGGGCTGAAGATCCGCGAGAAGATTGCAATTGCGGCAGCGCACGGCGTGGGTTGAACGCCGCGGCAAAAACAGTGACTAGTGTGTGAAAACCAATAGCAAAAAGCAGTAAGGAACAGAAAGGCCAAAGAAGTGGTAGATCTCGCAGCCACGACCGACGCAGTGATCCTGGTCGGAGGCAAGGGCACCCGACTGCGCCCCCTGACTAACTCCATCCCGAAGCCGATGCTGCCGGTGGCCGGTGCACCATTCCTGGAGCACCTGCTGGCTCGCATCAAGGCCGCCGGGATGACGCACGTGGTGCTCGGCACCTCGTTCAAGGCTGAGGTCTTCGAAGAGCACTTCGGCGACGGCAGCCACCTGGGCCTGGAAATCGAGTACGTGGTGGAGGAGGAGCCGCTGGGTACCGGCGGCGGTATCCGCAACGTGCTGGACCACCTGCGCTACGACCGCGCGATGGTTTTCAACGGCGACGTGCTGGGCGGGACGGATCTGAATGCCGTGTTGAAGACCCACGTGGAGCAGGAGGCCGACGTGACGCTGCACCTGCTGCGCGTCTCCGACCCCCGCGCCTTCGGCTGCGTGCCGACGGACGCCGAAGGCCGCGTGAGCGCGTTCCTGGAGAAGACGGAGGACCCGCCGACGGACCAGATCAACGCCGGCAGCTACGTGTTCAACCGCTCCGTGATCGAGAAGATCCCCGCCGGCCGCCCGGTGAGCGTGGAGCGCGAGATCTTCCCGGCCCTGCTGGAATCCGGAGCCCGCGTGTTCGGCCACGTGGACCAGTCTTACTGGCGCGACATGGGTACGCCGGCGGACTTCGTGCGCGGGTCCTCGGACCTGGTGCGCGGCATCGCCCCCTCACCGTTGCTCGATGGACGCCACGGGGAGAGCCTGGTGGACGAGTCCAGCGCCATCGCCGGCGGGGCACTGCTGCTGGGCGGCACCGTGATCGGCCGCGGCGTGGAGATCGGCGGCGGGGCGCGCGTGGAGGAATCCGTGGTCTTCGATGGCGTGCAGATCGAGGCGGGCGCGACCGTGGAGCGCTGCGTGATTGCCGCGGGCGTGCGCATCGGTGCGCGGGCGCACCTGGTGGACTGCGTGATCGGTGAGGGTGCCGTCATCGGTGCCCGCTGCGAGCTGCGCGATGGCCTGCGCGTGTGGCCGGGAGTGAGTTTGCCGGACGGTGGCGTGCGCTTTTCCTCCGACATCTAGCGTTTTTCGCCGTCCGAGGAAAAATTTAGACAAATTTCACTACATCTAGTGTGTCCTGAACTAAAGGTTCAGGAAAATGTCCATATGTTGTGGTTTTAGGTAGCGTTCCGTGCATACGTTGTGGTTGCGTTAGAGCCTATTTTCTCAGGAGGCTGTGGCTGTAGGGGCGCTAGTGACTGATGTGAATGAAGTGGCTTGAGGGAATTTCCCAAAGCTTGACGCGGTGTAATTACCCGTGTGTAATCTTCAGTAGACCAACAAAGTCAGGCATCAGATACATCAGATACATCAGATGAGGAGACCTCCGTGGACAAGTCAGTAGACACCGCCCTTCGTGGCCACTTTGCTGACGGTTCCTCGGCGGTAGAGCAGGAGGCGAACGTGGACAATGAAGCTCGCCAGAAGAACCTCTTCGATCTGACGCAGGACTTCGATCTGCTTTTCGATGCAGTAGAGCAGGACTGGCAAGAGCAGGCGCTGTGCGCGCAAACCGACCCGGAGGCGTTCTTTCCGGAGAAGGGTGGCTCCACCCGCGAGGCCAAGCGCATCTGCCAGGCCTGCGGCGTGCGCGACGAGTGCCTGGAATATGCATTGGAGCACGACGAGCGCTTCGGTATCTGGGGCGGGCTCTCCGAGCGCGAGCGTCGCCGCCTGAAGAAGCGTATTGGCTAACTAAAGCCGGGGATCGATCTGAGTGGGGGAGACGTTCAGATAGCAGGCCACAAGGCGCACAATGATCATCCGCAGGATGTCCTGCAGCTCCCGCGCGGAAGTCGCGCGGGATTCCACTGGACGGCGGAAAATAATGATGCGCGGCCGGGTAGGGGCGCCAGTGTTGTCCACGCCGGCGGTGACCAGTCGGCCCAGCGGAACCTGACCATCGGCGACCACATCCTCCGGCCACTGCCGGTAACCCGCGCTCAGCCGCATGCGCGGCACGACGTCGACGGCGACGTCGAGGCTGGAAAGTTCGGCGTCAAAACGCTCCAAAATAGGTTCGAACGCATCCAAAACCGCATCGTCGAAGCGCCCCGAACGCGACTTATTCCGCGGCACCTCCGGCAGCAAGATGCCCCGGATGCCCCTGCCTCGGGGGTCCTGCCTCATGCGCGCGTCCTGCTTCATAGGAACACATCTTAACCGCGCTGCGGCGACATGCCACGAGGGCACGCTCGAAAGCCAGGGTAAAAGGGCTACACTAATGCGCGTGACTTTTATCCGACAATGCTCTCGCCCCGGCTGCGGCAAGCCTGCCGTCGCCACGCTGGAGTTCAACTATGCAGAGCAGCTGGCCATCGTGGGGCCGCTGAGCGTTAGCGGAAACCCTCACCGGTGGGACCTGTGCGAAAGCCACGCCCGCCGCACCACCGTTCCGCAGGGCTGGACGTTGGAGTTTGCCGACGAACCCGCGGCCGCCGAAGCTGACGAAGAAGACTTGATGGCGCTGGCCGAGGCCGTGCAGCAGGCCGCCGAGCACGAGAAGCAGGAGCAGGCGCAACCCGCCCCCCGGCTCTACCGGCGCTCGGAGATCCCCGAAGCCACGCCGCACCATCCATCCATGAAGAACCTGCCCCGGTCCACGCCGCGCCGCCACCTGCGCGCGGTCCGCGACCAGCACTAGCGAAAGGAAACCCCATGGCTACCCATTCCCCCAAAGACGTAGCAGCGGCCATCAAGGCCTATGACGTCCGTGGAGTTGTCGGCGAGGGCGCCGGATTCCTCAACGAGGAGTTCGTGCGCGACGTGGCTGCCTCCTTCGCCCGCCTGATGCGCGAAGAGGGCGCGGAGACGATCGTCATCGGCCACGATATGCGCGACAGCTCTCCGAGCCTGGCCGCCGCCTTCGCGGAAGGCGTGAACGCGCAGGGGCTGGACACCGTCACCCTGGGGCTCACCAGTACCGACGAGCTGTACTACGCCAGCGGCGTGAAGGAATGCCCGGGTGCCATGTTCACCGCCTCCCACAACCCGGCGAAGTACAACGGCATCAAGCTCTGCCGCGCCGGCGCACGTCCGGTGGGGCAGGATTCCGGCCTGGACCGCATCTCCTCCGAGCTGGTCGAGGGCATCCCCGCCTACGACGGCGAGCCCGGCACCAACACCACCGAGGACGTGCTGGAAGGCTACGCCGACTACCTGAACAACCTGGTGCCGCTGAACATCCGCCCCCTGAAGGTCGCGGTGGACGCGGGCAACGGCATGGGTGGGCTTACCGTTCCCGCCGTGCTGAAGCAGGACTCGCTGGAGATCTTCGACCTCTACTTCGAGCTCGACGGCAACTTCCCGAACCACGAGGCCAACCCGCTGGACCCGAAGAACCTGGTGGACCTGCAGAAGTTCACCGTGGACAAGGGTGCGGACCTCGGCATCGCCTTCGACGGCGACGCGGACCGCTGCTTCATCGTGGACGAGCTGGGCGAGGCCGTTTCCCCCTCCACCATCTGCGCCATGATCGCCGAGCGCTACCTGGACGAGCAGCCGGGCGCGACGATCATCCACAACCTGATCACCTCCAAGTCCGTACGCGAACTGGTGGAGGCCAAGGGCGGCAAGCCGGTGCGCACCCGCGTGGGCCACTCCTTCATCAAGGCGCAGATGGCCAAGGAAGGCGCTGTCTTCGGCGGCGAGCACTCCGCGCACTACTACTTCAGCGACTTCTTCAACGCGGACTCCGGCATGCTGGCCGCCCTGCACGTGCTGGCGACCCTCGGCGGGCAGGACAAGCCGCTGTCCGAACTGAAGCGCGCCTATGAGACCTACCGCGCCTCCGGGGAGATCAACTCCGAGGTTGCCGACCAGGCAGGACGCACCGAGGCCGTGGTGGAGGCCTTCGCCGACCGCACTGCATCCGTCGACCGGCTGGACGGCGTGACCATCGAGCTGCAGGACGGCTCGTGGCTGAACGTGCGGGCGTCAAACACCGAACCGCTGCTGCGCCTCAACGTCGAGGCGCGCGACGACGAGGGAGTACAGGCCATCGTCGACGAAGCTCTCGCCGTGATCCGGGCTTAGGAGGCACACATGCGCCGCATCGAAGGTGCTGTCCAGAACTACGCGTGGGGGTCGCACGAAGCGCTGGCGAAGCTGCAGGGGCGGCCTACCCCGACCGAGCAGCCCGAGGCCGAGCTGTGGTTCGGCGCGCACCCAGGTGCTCCCGGGGTGCTGCTGGACCTGATTAACGCCGATCCCGAAGGACAACTGGGGCAGGGGCGCAAGGCCCTTCCGTTTCTGCTGAAGCTGCTGGCCGCCGAGCGCGCACTGAGCATTCAAGTGCATCCGACGAAGGCACAGGCCGAGGCGGGATTCGCCGCCGACGAGGCCGCCGGGATCGCCCGCGACGCCTTCGAGCGCAACTACAAGGACGACAACCACAAGCCCGAGCTGCTGGTCGCCCTAGGTGAGTTCGAGGCGATAGCGGGCTTCCGGCCGGTCGCCCGCACTGCCGAGCTGCTGGATCGGCTGGCCCTGCCCGAACTGGATTTCCTGCGAGGCGATCTGCGCGGCGCGGTCGAGCGCGCGCTGCACATGCCGCCGGGGGATCTTCCGGAGATTATTGACGCCCTCACGCGGCGCTGCCGGGAGCTCGTGGCCAACGCGGACGATTGGGTGGGCGAGGTGGCGGACCTGGTTCTGCGCCTGGAGCAGCAGTACCCGAACGACCGGGGCGTGCTGTTTGCGCTGCTGCTCAACCGCGTGGTTCTGCAGGAAGGCGAAGCACTGTACCTGGACGCGGGACAGCTGCACGCCTATGTGCGCGGCACGGGCGTGGAGATCATGGCGAACTCGGACAACGTGCTGCGCTGCGGGCTGACTCCGAAGCACATCGACGTCGAGGAGCTGCTGAGCGTGGTGCGCTGGGAGGAGCTCGCGGATCCGCGCCTGCAGGCCGATGCGGATGGGGTGTATCACACCCCGGCGGAGGAATTCAGCCTGCGCAGAGTGGACGGGGATGCAGAGGTCGCCGGGCCGGCAATCGTGTTGGCCGTCGGGGGAGCCACGGAGTGCGGGGAGCTGCACCTGGATAGCGGCTCCGCCGCGTGGGTGCCCGCAGGCGAGGAGGTGCGCGTGAGCGGGAAGGCCTTTATCGCCCGTCCCGGGGCTTAGGCTTCGGACCTGCCGTGGTGTCGGTGGGGCCGTCTGAGGCCTCGCCGTTGTTAGGTTCCTTCGGTTCCCCGGACTCGTCAGTCCCGCGCTGCGGCTCGGCGGTCTTAGTCGAGTCGGAAGGCTCCAGAGGGAAGCCATCCGTCGGGAATGGGATCTCGGCGCTGCCGTCCGTGGCCTTGCCGGTATCGGTGACGGGGTTGGGCTTAGTTGTGCCAGGCTGTTCCGCCTGCGACGCGCCCGGCAGAGCCGACGAGACCTGTGGAGCCTGCTGGGTCGACGGGGGCTGGGTCGGAACCTGTGGCTGCTGTGCCTGCCCGGGGGACTCCAGGCCCTCCGCGACGATGGTCTCGGATGGCTGCGAGCCGTTGTTCTGCTGGCCGTTCCAGGCGTTGGGTGGCAGGTAGGGATCCTGGCCCAGCGGGGCGACATTGCTGAAGTTCGACCCGTTCCCGGACTGCGGGGCGCGCGTGGAGTAGGCAGGAGGATCCGGCTGCGAGGTCGGCTCGTCGGAAACCACATCGTGATCCTGGGAAGCCGCGCCTGTGCTGATGGCGACAGTCGACTCCTCTGTCGTATTGCGCTTCGGGGAGGTGGCCTCCGAACCCGACTGCCAGGTCCAGACGCCGATGACTCCGGCCAGGACTAAGCCGACGATGGCGATGCCGCTGATGGCGCGGGGAACCGGGGAGTGTTGCTCACCGGTCTCGTAGATGACGGCGGTGCCCTTTTCTTCTTCGGCGCCGCGTTGTTCTTCTTCGGCCATCTGGCTCACCTCCTTTTCGGCAAAAGTCACAATTTGGTTAAGGCACAACAGAGCCTAGCAGGGATACACGGCTTTGACCACAGTTATTGGGCGTGTAAACGCGCTACAGTCGGTAATTGAGCGACAGAAAGGGCAGCACCATGAGCAACTGGGACGAATTCATCTTCTCGCAGGAAGACAACGTGGACTTCCTGGACGAATTGGCCGACCTGGACGGCCCCGAGGTAGCTGGGGCTCTCGTGGACGCCGTGAACCTCGCCCTGCGCGAAGAACAATCCGGTTCGGTGGACTACTCCATCGGCCTGTGTGCGGCCACGGTCGCAGCCATCTGGGGCGGCGCGCCCTTCAGCACGGCAACGGTGGCTGACGAACACCCCTTTATCCGCGCCCACATCGGCGAATGCCCAACCAACCTCCAGGAAGTTTCGCTGCAGCTGCTGGACGGGGAGATGGAGCGGCGCGAGGGCGAGGAAGACCTGGAAGCCGAGGGGCTGGAAACCTTCGTCGAGGCGCTGAGCTAGTAGACTGTCTGAAGAAAAATAGCCCTATAGCTATATACCTGTACATTTACCGAGGAGTCACCCCACCCATGGAGTTTAAAGTCAAGGATCTCTCGCTGGCAGAGGCCGGCCGCCACCAGATCCGCCTGGCGGAATACGAGATGCCCGGGCTGATGCAGCTGCGTAGCGAATACGCAGAAGAGCAGCCCCTGAAGGGTGCCCGCATCGCCGGCTCCATCCACATGACCGTACAGACCGCCGTGCTCATCGAAACCCTGGTGGCCCTTGGTGCAGAGGTGCGCTGGGCATCCTGCAACATCTTCTCCACTCAGGACGAGGCCGCTGCAGCCATCGTCGTTGGCGACGGTACCCCGGAGGCTCCCGCCGGCGTGCCGGTGTTCGCCTGGAAGGGTGAGACCCTGGACGAGTACTGGTGGTGCCTGAAGCAGATCTTCACCTGGGGTGAAGGCGTGGAGGCCAACATGATCCTCGACGACGGCGGCGACGCGACAATGGCCGTCATCAAGGGCATGGAGTTCGAAAACGCCGGCCTGGTCCCCGACGCGGAAGAGCAGGATTCGGACGAGTACAAGGCCTTCCTCGGAATGCTGCGTGAGACCTTGGCGGAGGACGGTAAGTTCTGGAGCCGGGCGTCAGAAAACATCAAGGGAGTGACCGAAGAAACGACGACGGGCGTGCACCGCCTGTACCACTTCGCGGAGCAGGGTCTGCTGCCCTTCCCAGCGATGAACGTCAACGATGCGGTGACGAAGTCCAAGTTCGACAACCGCTACGGCACCCGCCACTCCCTGATCGACGGCATCAACCGCGCCACCGACATGCTGATCGGCGGCAAGTCGGTGCTGCTGTGTGGCTACGGCGACGTCGGCAAGGGCTGCGCCGAGGCGCTGGCGGGCCAGGGCGCGATCGTGAAGGTCACCGAGGTAGACCCGATTAACGCCCTGCAGGCGCTCATGGACGGCTTCGAGGTCGTGCAGGTTGAGGACTTTATTAGTGACGCCGACATCGTCATCACCGCAACGGGCAACCTAGGAATCATCACGTTTGAGCACATGCAGATGATGAAGAACCACGCGGTGCTCGGAAACATCGGCCACTTCGACAACGAGATCGATATGGCCAGCCTGCTGCACCGCGAGGACGTCAGCCGCGTGACCATCAAGCCGCAGGTAGACGAGTTCACCTTCCCGGGTGCCAACGGTGACCCGGTCTCCATCGTGGTGCTGAGCGAGGGGCGCCTGCTGAACCTGGGCAACGCCACCGGCCACCCGTCGTTCGTGATGTCCAACTCCTTCGCTGACCAGACGATCGCGCAGATCGAGCTGTACACGAAGTCCGACCAGTACGGCAACGACGTCTACCGCCTGCCGAAGATCCTGGACGAGATGGTTGCGCGCATCCACGTCGAGGCGCTCGGCGGAAAGCTGACGACGCTGACCAAGGAACAGGCTGAGTACATCGGCGTGGACGTTGCCGGCCCGTTCAAGCCGGAGCACTACCGTTACTAGACATGATCGTTAGCTTTGAAGGGGTCGACGGCGCGGGAAAGAACACCCTGGTCACGGCCGTAGAAAAAGAGTTGGTGGAGCGCGAGGTGCCGGTCGCGCGCATCGCGTTTCCGCGATACGAGGAATCCCACCCAGCGATGCTGGCGCGAGAGGCGCTGCACGAGAACCTGGGCGACCTGATCGATTCCGTGCACGGCATGGCCACCCTGTTCGCCCTCGACCGCGCCGAGATCGGGGCGGAACTGGCGGACTTCGACGCAGATGGCTACGTGATTCTGATCGACCGCTACACCGCCTCTAACGTGGCTTACTCCGCCGCGCGCGTCAACGGCGACGTGGCTGAGGTCGGCCAGTGGGTTAACCAACTGGAGCAGGAGAAGCTAGGAATCCCGGCACCCGACCTGCAGATCCTGGTGGACGTCGAGGCGGAGGTGGCCGGGCAGCGCGCCGAGTCACGCGAGGCCCAGGACCAATCGCGGGCACGGGATGCCTACGAGCGGGATAGCAGCCTGCAGGAACGCACCGTCCGTGCCTACCGGGCACTGGCGGAGCAGCAGTGGCTGAGCCCGTGGGTGACAGTCGACAGCACCGGAGACGATTACGAGGCCCGCGCGGCTAAGGTCGCGGACCTGCTGGAAGAAATGAGAGGATGACAACCGTGGAAACGAAGATTCTGGTGGTCGACGACGACCCGGCAATCGCGGAAATGCTCACCATCGTTCTGCAGGGCGAGGGCTTTCGCACCGTGGTCGTGGGCGACGGCGTAGAGGCCGTGAAGGCCGCGGAGGAACACAACCCGGACCTCATCCTGCTGGACGTCATGCTGCCCGGAATGAACGGCATTGACGTGTGCAAGGCGATCCGCGAAACCTCCACGGTGCCGATCGTCATGCTGACGGCACGCACCGACACCGTGGACGTGGTGCTGGGCCTGGAGTCCGGCGCCGACGACTACGTGCACAAGCCGTTCAAGCCGAAGGAGCTGGTGGCGCGAGTGCGGGCACGCCTGCGCCGCACCCCCGAGGAGGCCCCTGCGGAGACGATCGAGGTGGCAGACCTGAAGATCGACGTGCCCGGCCACCAGGTGATCCGCGATGGCCGGGAGATCGCGCTGACCCCGATCGAGTTCGACCTGCTGGTCACGCTGGCCTCCCGCCCGCGCCAGGTGTTCTCCCGCGAGGAGCTGCTGGAACAGGTGTGGGGTTACCGCAAGTCCAGCGATACGCGCCTAGTGAACGTCCACATTCAGCGCCTGCGTTCGAAGGTGGAGAAGGACCCGGACGACCCGAAGATCATCCAGACCGTCCGCGGGATCGGCTACAAGACCGGCGAATAGGTTCTCGTGGAGCAGGAACAAGCGAGGGAACAAGCGAGGGCCAAGAAACGCAAGCCAGCCCGCCAAGCACAACCGAAGGCCCCGGGTTTCCCGCAGAAGGTGCAGGGGAAGACGCTGGCCGCGGGTGCGACGTTCTGGTCTGTGCTGCGCGACTTCTTCCGCCGGCCGCGGGATACCTGGCTGCGGCTCATTAATTCGATCCGATTGCGCTGGCAACAGTCCATCCAGCTGCGAGTCATCGGTAGCGTGGTGGCCTCCAGTACTTTCGCATTCCTGCTCATTGGTTTCCTGCTGGTCGGTTTCCTGAGCCAGCAGCTGCTGGCCACCAAGTTCTCCGAGGCCGTGGACAGCATGGATCGGGCACGCACGGCAGTGGAAGAGCAGATCAGCGCCACCGACTCCTCCAATCCGGTGTCCGTGCGGCTGACTTCCGCCAGGGCTGTGCTCACCAACCGTTCGGCAGGGGTGGAGCAGACAAGCGTCCCGGTGTACGACTCGGTGCTTATCGCCAACAATGCCAGCGAGACGGAAACGCGGATTCCCAATCACATCGATATCCCTGAAAATCTGCGCGAGTTTGTGCATCAGGGTCAGGTGGCCTACCAGTACGCCAGCGTCGACGGTGAAAACGGCAGTTACAAGGCACTCATTATTGGCAGTCCCGTATACTCCGATATCCCTGGTCTAGAGCTCTACCTGCTGGTGCCGCTGACCTCCGAAGAGGCCACACTGAACCTTATGCGCGGCCTGCTGATGGCCGGTGGGATCGTCCTCATTATCCTGCTGCTGGTGATCGGCTGGGTGTTTTCCCAGCAGATCATCGGCCCGGTCCGCGCGGCCTCGAAGATCGCCGAGAAGCTGGCGGCGGGCCACCTGCACGAGCGCATGGTTGTGGACGGCCAAGACGAAGTCGCCAGGCTCGCCTACAGCTTCAACGACATGGCGGAGAAACTCTCCACCCAAATTCGCAACCTGGAAGAATTCGGCTCGCTGCAGCGCCGGTTCACGTCCGACGTTTCCCACGAGCTGCGCACCCCGCTTACGACGGTGCGTATGGCGGCGGACATGATCGAAGACAACGCCGACGAGCTCGATCCTCTGACCGCCCGTGCAGCCCACCTGATGACGAAAGAGCTCGACCGCTTCGAGACCCTCCTAGGCGACCTGCTGGAGATTTCTCGACACGACGCGGGCGTGGCGAACCTATCCGCCGAGAAGGTTGACGTGCGTGGCGTGGTGCGCTCCGCCCTGCAGCAGGTGCGGGCCATCGCAGAGGAGGTCGGCACCGAGTTCAACGTGGACTTGCCGGAAGACCCCGTGATTGTCGCCGTGGACTCGCGCCGCGTGGAGCGCATCCTGCGCAACCTCCTGGCCAATGCCGTCGACCACTCGGAAGGAAATCCGATCGACGTGAAGATGGCCATCGGCAAGGACGCGCTGGCAGTCGCCGTCATCGACCACGGAGTGGGGCTAAAACCCGGCGAGGAGGAGATGGTCTTTAACCGCTTCTGGCGCTCCGACCCGTCGCGCGAGCGCCGCACGGGCGGCACTGGCTTGGGCCTGGCCATCGCCAAGGAGGATGCCAATCTGCACGGCGGTCGCCTCGAGGCCATCGGCGAACCCGGCGTGGGCGCGTGCTTCCTGTTGACCCTTCCGCTGGAGCAAGGCCACAAGGTAAATGCTTCGCCGCTGCCTTTGGCGGTGGGGGCTGAGGGCGTCACTACCCAAGAACAAGAAGGGGGCGATGATGAGTAACAAGACCACAAAGGTCAAAAAGGTACTGTCCGCGGTGGCCGGATTGGGTCTGCTGGCCGGTTGCTCGACCCTGCCGGACGATACGAACCCCGAGGCGATCTCTAGCTACGCGCCGGCCCCCAGCGGGCAAGAGGCGCCGACCCCGACCGATGGGCAGCCTTCCGACCTGCTGCTACGCGATTTCTTCACCGCCAGCGCCCACCCGCTGCGCAACCACCAGGCGGCAAAAAGGTTCCTCACCAGCGGCATGCAGGGGCGGTGGCAGTCCGATGCGCCGACGATGGTGCTGGACCGGATCGACATCGCCTCCGAAGGCCCGGGCGATGATTCGAAGATCACCTACCGCGTGCGCGGCAATATCGTCGGCACACTGGGCGTGGGCGGCGTGTTTGACCCGCAGTACACCGCGTTCGAGACCAGTTACGAGATGCAAAATGTCGATGGCCAGTGGCGCATCAGCAACCTGCCGAACGTCGTGGTGCTGGATCGGCAGGACTTCGTGGGCACCTACCGCGCGCGGAACATCTACTTCCCGGATATCAACGGTCGGGCGCTTGTGCCGGACCGCCGTTGGATCTACACCGGACAGCAGTCCACCGCCGCCTCCCTGGTCTCGTTGCTGGTTGCGGGGCCGCAGGACCGTTTAAAGAAGGCGGTGCGAAACCTTATTCCTGAGGACGCCACCGCCCAGGTCTCCAGCGACAACGAGGGAGACCCCGCCGTACACTTCACCGGCCTGCAGGAACTGTCCGCTGATGCGCGTCGGCTGCTGGCGGCACAAGTGGTGTGGACACTGGCGGGATCCGAGGTCCGTGGCCCCTATGAGCTCACGGCGGACGGCACGCCCATGAGCGATGACACGCACGGCAAGTGGCTGGTGCAGGACCTTTCGCAATACGACCCGAACGTGCAGGTGCAGGCGCCGCTGCGGGCCGTATCGGGCGGCGACATCTACCAGCAGGACGGGACGCGAGCGCAGAAGCTGGACGGTTGGCTTGCACAACAATATGTCGAATCTGTGGCCCTCAGCCCGCGGGACGAAGTCTTCGCGGCCGTAACCGGACGCGGCGATGAACCGCGCCAGTTGATGATCGGGGCGAAGGGGGACCAGCCCGTGAGCTCCGTGCGGGCGGATTCGCTGACGCGCCCGACCTGGGGCTTGGATGCCACATCGGCCTACGTGGTAGCCGATGGCGAGCGGATTACGGAGATCACTCGCAACCCGGAGACCGGCGCCGTGGGGGAGCAGAAGGTGGATAGCTCCACGATGCGAATGGTCGACGGGGACGAGAAGCGCATCAGTGTATTCCGCGTATCGCACGACGGTGCCCGCGCCGTGATGATCGTGAACGGAAGGGTTTACGTGGTGACGTTGGAGACGACCGACGATGGCACGAAACGGCTGGGCGCACCGGTGGAGATCGGACATGCCGTGGGGGATACCGCGGTTAGCGCCGACTGGTCTGATGACGGGTCCGTCCTGGTGGGCACGCGCGCCAATGACGCCCCAGTGTGGGATATCGAGGTTGATGGGTCCTATTCGCAGCAGATCACGGGCCGCAACCTATCCGCCCCGGTGGTGTCGGTGGCCACGGACGGCAGCAAGATTTACGTTACGGATGCCAATGCGTTGATGCAGTTCGACGTCACCTCCGAGGAGTCGCGCTTCTGGCGCGAAGTACCAACTATGCAGGGAAAGCGGGCAACCCCGGTGCTAGCCGACTAGGCTGAGTGCCCGTGGGGATTAAGGGGGACTTCGGTGCGCTCGCAGGGCTGGTGTGGCGGGCGGACTGTGTGTGCTGCGGGGCGGTGACCGGTGGACAACTGTGCGAGGCTTGCGGGCTCCAGTTGATGCAGCGTTGGCAACGCTGGCAACCACGAGTGTCGGTAGTGCCCGTCTTCGCCAGTGGGGTGTACGGCGGAGCGAGGCGGATGCTAATCCTCAGCGCCAAGGAGAGACTACGGCCGGCGGCCATAGACGTGGCCGGCAGAGTTCTTGCCGCCGGAATTCTGCACGTTAGTGGCCTGGGCTTGGTGCCCGATCCGCGTTTGGGGAGAGTAGTGCTGGTGCCCGCTCCCACCCGCAAATCGGCGGCGCGGAAACGCGGCGGGGACATTGTTGCCCGCTTTTGCCGTGCTGCCGCCGCGCTGTATCCCGGAGTGGAGGTCCACCCGGTGGCGTGGCTAAGCGAGGCGAGTGTGGACTCGGTAGGGCTGAACCGCCATCAGCGACGCGAAAACGTGGCCAGCAGCATCCTGTTCGACTCGGCAGCGGTCGGGCGATTGCGCGGCGTGGGGGAGGTTGTGATTGTGGATGACGTGTGCACTACCGGCGCCACAACAGCGCAGTTTGCGCTGGCTCTGGCGGCCCGGGGAGTACGGCCGCGATTGACGCTGGTATTGGCCGGTGCGTAGATCACATCAATAAGGGGTATATGCACAAGTGCAGCAACGGTGATAGGTAGAATAGGAATTGGAACGATCGCCGTTGGAAGATGGGTAATCCGGCCCGATTTTGGCGGTGAATGATTTTGGAGGTTGAGCAATGTCGACCGGCAAAAACTCGTCCGACTTTGGCAACGAGGAACTTGCTGCACCCGAGGCAGGCGTAGAGATCACTGGACGCAACGTTGAGGTGCCAGAGCACTTCGCAGACCGCGTCAAGGGCAAGCTCGCAAAGATCGAGCGCCTGGATCCGACCCTCACGTTCTTCCACGTGGAGCTGCAGCACGAGCCCAACCCGCGCCGTGGCGACCAGCAGGATCGCCTGCAGATTACTGCAACTGGCAAGGGACACATCGCTCGCGCAGAAGCTAAGGAAGACTCCTTCTACGCTGCCCTCGAGGTCGCAATCGGCCGCATGGAGCGCTCCCTGCGCAAGGTGAAGGCACGTCGCAAGATCGCCCGTTCCGGCCACCGCACTCCGATGTCCATGGGCGAGGCAGCTGCCAGCCTGGTGGAAGAGGCACAGCCGAAGGCAGAGACCAAGCCGGAGGAGGTCGGCCCGTACGACGTCGATCCCTACGAGGATCAGTTCAAGCCCGGCCAGATCGTGCGCAAGAAGGTGCACAAGGCCGCTCCGATCAGCGTTGACCAGGCGCTGAGCGAGATGGAGCTCGTGGGTCACGACTTCTTCCTGTTCATCAACGAGGAGACCGGCCAGCCGTCCGTGGTGTACCGTCGCCACGCTTTCGACTACGGCCTGATCACCTTGGAGGAGAAGGCAGCGGAGAAGGACGCAGAGAAGTAACCCCTTTCTCTAATCCGTCTTCAACCCATCAGCCGGCCCCACGACTAACCCGTGGGGGCCGGCTTTTTATGTCTGGATTATGCCCGGACTTGCCGGGTGTAGTTGCCCCCGGCCTTGGGGCTGGGGGTAGGATTATCCGAAGCCGACCAATTAGCTAACCAGTTTTAGAAATCGAGCAAAGGACAGCATCAGCGTGCTAGGACTTTCGAAAATTCTCCGTATGGGCGAAGGCCGTGCGGTCAAGCGTCTCGCGAAAATCGCCGACCAGGTGATGGACCTCGATGAGGAATACACCGAACTCACCGACGAGGAGCTGCAGGCCAAAACCGACGAGCTGAAGAAGCGAGTTCAGGAAGACGGCGAGAGCCTGGACGACGTCCTGCTCGAGGCTTTTGCCACAGCGCGTGAGGCCTCCTGGCGCGTGCTCGGCCAGAAGCACTACAAGGTGCAGATCATGGGTGGCGCTGGCCTCCACTTCGGTTATGTTTCCGAGATGAAGACCGGTGAGGGTAAGACCCTGACCTGTGTGCTCCCCGCATACCTCAACGCACTGTCCGGCAAGGGCGTGCACGTCGTTACCGTGAACGACTACCTGGCAAAGCGTGACGCCGAGTGGATGGGCCGTGTGCACCGCTTCCTGGGGCTCAGCACCGATGTGATCCTGAGCGGCAAGAATCCCGCTGAGCGACGTGAGGCCTATAACGCCGACATCACTTACGGTACGAACAACGAGTTCGGCTTCGACTACCTGCGCGATAACATGGCGCACTCTCTGAACGATCTGGTGCAGCGCGGCCACAACTACGCCATCGTGGATGAGGTCGACTCGATCCTCATCGACGAGGCCCGTACCCCGCTGATCATCTCTGGTCCGGTCGAGGGCTCCAGCAAGTGGTTCACCGCCTTTGCGGCAATCGCCCCGAAGCTGACCCGTGACATCCACTACGAAGTGGACGAGCGGAAGAAGACCGTGGGCGTCAAGGAAGAGGGTGTGGAGTTCGTCGAGGACCAGCTGGGCATCGAAAACCTCTACGCTCCGGAGCACTCGCAGCTGGTGAGCTACCTGAACAACTCCATCAAGGCGAAGGAGCTGTTCACCCGCGACAAGGATTACATCGTCCGCAACGGCGAGGTCGTCATCGTCGACGAGTTCACCGGCCGCATCCTGGACGGCCGTCGCTATAACGAGGGCATCCACCAGGCGATCGAGGCGAAGGAACACGTCGAGATCAAGAACGAGAACCAGACGCTGGCCACCGTCACCCTGCAGAACTACTTCCGCCTGTACGACAAGCTGGCCGGCATGACCGGTACGGCGGAGACCGAGGCCGCCGAGCTGAAGTCCACTTACAAGCTGGACGTCGCCGCGATCCCGACGAACAAGGAAAACAAGCGTAAGGACCACGTCGACCTGATCTACAAGACGCAGGAGGCGAAGTTCGAGGCCGTGGCCGAGGACATCGCCGAGCGCGTAGAGACCGGCCAGCCGGTGCTGGTGGGTACCACCTCGGTGGAGCGTTCAGAGTACCTGTCCAAGCTGCTGCAGCGCCGCGGCATCAAGCACAATGTGCTGAACGCGAAGTACCACGAGAAGGAAGCGGAGATTGTCGCCCAGGCAGGTCGTCTGGGAGCCGTCACCGTGGCTACCAACATGGCCGGCCGTGGTACCGACATCGTGCTGGGCGGTAACCCGGACATCATCGCCGACATCAACCTGCGCGAGCGCGGCCTGGATCCGGTAGAGACCCCGGAGGAATACGAAGAGGCCTGGGACGACGAGATCGAGAAGGTCCGAGAGGAGTCCAAGGAAGAAGCGGAGAAGGTCCGCGAGGTCGGTGGCCTGTACGTGCTGGGCACGGAGCGTCACGAATCCCGCCGCATCGACAACCAGCTGCGTGGCCGTTCCGCACGTCAGGGCGACCCGGGCGAGACCCGCTTCTACCTGTCCATGCGCGACGACCTGATGGTGCGCTTCGTCGGCCAGACGATGGAGGCGATGATGACTCGCCTGAACATCCCGGACGACGAGGCTATCGACTCGAAGATGGTCACCAACGCCATCAAGGGCGCACAGTCCCAGGTGGAGTCCGCCAACTTCGAGATGCGCAAGAACGTGCTCAAGTACGACGAAGTCATGAACGAGCAGCGCAAGGTGATCTACGGCGAGCGCCGCCAGATCCTCGAGGGTGAGGATGTGGAAAAGCAGATCCGCAACATGCTGAAGGACACCATCGAGGCATACGTCGACGGCGCGACCGCCGAGGGCTATGTCGAGGACTGGGATCTGGATACCCTGTGGAACGCCCTGGATTCCCTCTACGGCCCGACCTTTACCCACGAGGAACTGGTGGAAGGCGACGATTACGGCCGCCCGGGCGAGCTGAGCTCTTCTCAGCTGCTGGAGGCGCTGCTCGACGACGCGAACCGCGAGTACGACGAGCTGGAGGAGAAGGTCACGGAGATCGCCGGCGAGGAGCAGATGCGCGGCATGGAGCGCGCGGCTTTGCTGAACGTCGTGGATCAGAAGTGGCGCGAGCACCTCTACGAGATGGACTACCTGAAGGAAGGCATCGGCCTGCGTGCGATGGCGCAGCGCGATCCCCTGGTGGAGTACCAGCGCGAGGGCGGCGACATGTTCAACCGCATGAAGGACGGCATCAAGGAAGAGACCGTCCGCCAGCTGTTCCTGGTGCGTAACCAGCTGAAGCAGGCCGGCCAGGTGCACGTCGAGGACCCGGCGGCCGGTAACGAGGGCGTGGCCGTGGACCGCGCCACGCAGACCACCATGGGTGGTTAAGAACTAGATCAAGCTGAGGCTATCGATCGCCCAGACCTTGACCCCGCGCCGCGCGGAGCTGTGCAGTTGATGCAGCTCTGCGCGGCGCTTCTGCGTGTGCTGCGACATGCTGCCCGCAATTGCCCGCACTCGCTCGCCCATCTGCACAGACGCGCAGAAGCGAACACAATCGCCCGCGCTGGGCTGGATGTGCAGGCTTATTATTGACGCCCCCTTCTCCACCCGCCCGCTCGTCGGCTCCGGCCGCACGTGCCGGCGGACGCGCAGTTGCTCTAGCACCCGCTCGCCGAAGGGCGCGCGGCGCAAATGATCGATCGGACGGCGCCCCTCCAAAGCCTCCAGCCACATTTTTACGATCTGCGCGATGCGTTGGGGCGGTGGGGTGTTGGCGTCCCGAAAAGAATCGGTGACCTCCTCCTCAGTGACCTGCACCGCGACGGCCGGGGTGGGTGGGCGCAGGAACACGAAGTCCGGAAGTGGGCGCGTGGAAGTTGAAGTGGTCACGAAAGAAAATCCCCCTGTTGTTCATGCCATTGATGCCGTACGGCGCGTTCCCCCGAAGGCGCCATACGGGCATAACTATAGCGAAGTGCGCGCCCTGCGGGGCGCCGGAGGGCGAAAAGATGGCAGAATGTAGGGCATGCGTGGACTAGTAGTTGATTATTGCGGAGTGTTGGACGGCGCCGAGGAAGACCGCAGGCGGTGGCGCAAGCTGCTGTCGGCGGCGCGAGCGGAGGGCATTGCCACGGCGATTCTTTCTAACGACCCGGGCGGGGCGGGCGCGGCCCCCATCCGTACGTGGCTGGAGGGCGGCTACGTGGATGCCGTTGTCCTGTCTGGCGAGGTGGGCGCGGAGAAGCCCTCGGAGGAGATCTTCCGCATTACCGCCGACCGCCTGGACCTGCCGCAGCAGGATCTGGTGCTGGTGGACGACAACATCCTGAACATCCGCGGCGCCGTGGATGCCGGCCTGATTGGCATTTACTACCAGCAGTTCGACCGCGCGGTGGTGGAGATTACCGGCGTGTTCGAGCTGGAGGGGGAGTTCTAAACCATGCTGGTGTACATTCCCGCGACTTTTGACATGCTGGGCACACTCGCGGAGCAGGGGGAGCACCCGGTGCGCTCCGCGGTGGGATTTGCGCTAACGCCGGCGGTGCGGGAGTTCTACACCGGCGGCGACGAGGAGGAGCTGGCGTACACGGCCTTCCTGGACGCCGCGCGGGCCTCGCTGCGCCTGCTGAGCGCGGGTGGGGAGGAGCGCTTCCCGCACCGGCGCGTGGTGATCAGCGCGGAGATCGACGACTCGGCGGTTACTTTGGCGCCGGCCGACGGTGAGTCCGTGGTGCGGCTGGACCCGGCCGTTGTGAAGGTGCAGCAGTTGTTGGCGATCCATGTTGATGACGCCGACGCGGAGGCCGCCACGGCGAAGGCGATCGAGTGCATCGACGCAGCTGACCTGGGGGATGAGGACGCGGAGTTCGCGCTGGGGGACTGCGAAGACAACCTGATGAGCTGGTACGACGCGAAGGAGCTGCCGTTCCTGGTGGATTTGATGTAGCGGCTTAGCTACATTTCCCACTCGTTGTTGCTGCGCAGGGCCTCCAGCAGGCGGCGGATCGCTGTGACGCGCCGGGCGGACGCGCCGGTGAGGGTATCTAGGGCGCACTCCGGGTCGGCGGGCGGACCCATGTGGGTGCAGCCGCGGGGGCAGTCTTCGGTGACCTCGCGGAGGTCCTCGAAAACTTGTACGACGGTATCTGGGTTGACGTGTGCGAGCCCCAGGCTACGGATGCCAGGGGTGTCGATGATCCAGCCGCCCGCGGGCAATTGGAGCGCGACGGACTGGGTGGAGGTGTGGCGGCCCTTGCCCACCCCGCTGACCTCTCCGGTGGCGCGTTCCGCGTCGGGGATGAGGCGGTTAAACAGGGTGGATTTGCCCACCCCGGAGTGGCCGACGAGTGCGCTGACCTTGCCCGTGATGTGCTCGGTGAGTTCGTCCAGGGAGTCGCTGACGCCGGTGGTGAGAACCTCCACGTCGAGGTCACGGAACTCGGCAGCGAACGCGCTGGGGTCGGCTAGGTCGGACTTGGTGAGGCAGACCAGCGGGGTGAGGCCGCCGACGAAGGCGGCGATGAGGGCGCGCTCCACGAAGCCGGTGCGCGGCGGCGGATCGGCCACGGCGCTGACGATCAACAGGTAGTCCGCGTTGGCCACGACGATCCGCTCGAAAGAGTCTGTATCGTCCGCGGTGCGGCGCAGGATGGACGTGCGGTCTTCGAGCCGCACGATGCGTGCCAGGGTGTCCTTCTTGCCGGAGGTATCGCCGACCACGCTGACGTGGTCGCCGACGACCACATTGGTGCGCCCCATCTCGCGGGCACGCATGCAGGTGACGAGGGTGCCGTCTTCGTCCAGCACCACGCCCCAGCGGCCGCGGTCCTTGGAGACGACCATGCCCCGCTTGGCGTTCTTATGGCTCGGCCGATCCTTCGTCCGCGGGCGGGAACCCTTGCCGGGGCGGACGCGGACATCGGACTCGTCCCAGTGGTGGGCGTTGCTGTGCCTCCGCCCCATCTAGCGTTCCTGGCCCAGCAGCTGCGCCCAGCGGCGGCGGAAGCCGGGGAGGGTCTTGGCGGTGGTGTCCACGTCCGAGACCTCGATGCCCTCGACGCGCAGGCCCAGGATCGCTCCGGCGGTGGCCATGCGGTGATCGGCGTAGGACTCCCAGCGGCCGCCCTCCAGGGCAGCCGGGTGGATGATCAGCCCGTCGGCGGTCTGCTCGACGTTGCCGCCGAGGGCGTTGATGTTATCCGCCAGCGCCTGCAGACGGTCGGTCTCGTGCCCGCGCAGGTGCGCGATTCCGTAGAGGTGGCTGGGGCTATCTGCCAGGGCCGCCAGGGCGGCGACGGTGGGGGTGAGCTCCCCAATATCGTGCATGTCCCAGGTGATCCCGTTGACGCGGCCGGTGCCGGAGACAACTAGATCGCCGTGGTGGACGTCCAGCTCCGCCTCCGCACCCATGTCCAGCAGGATCTGGCGGAACTGGTCGCCCGGCTGGTTGGTGGTGGCGGGCCAGTTCTGGATGCGCACGGTGCCGCCGGTGAGCACGCCCGCAGCCATGAACGGCGTGGCGTTCGACAGGTCAGGCTCCACGTGCCACTGGCGGCCGCTGATCGGGCCGGGGTGGACGGTCCACCGGTTGAAGGAGGTTTCCACGTTCACCCCGGCCTCGCGCAGCATCTGCACCGTCATCTCTACGTGGGGCTGGCTGGGGAGGGAGTTGCCCTCGTGGATAACGGTGACGCCCTCGGTGAAGCGGGCACCGGCCAGCAGCAGGCCGCTGACGAACTGGGAGGACTCGGAGGCATCGATGGTGATCTCCCCGCCCTGGATCTCCCCGGAACCCTCCACGAAGAAGGGCAGCCCCTCCGGGTTGCACTCGGTGCTTGTCTTCACGGTGGCGCCGAGGGCACGCAGGGAGTCCAACGTGGTGGACATCGGGCGGCGGCGGGCCTCCACGTCACCGTCGAAGGCAACCGTGCCGGTGGCCAGGGCAGCGATCGGCGGGACGAAGCGCATCACGGTGCCGGCCAGTCCGCAATCCACCTGGCCGCCGTGCAGCTTCTCCGCCGGGGTGACGTACATTTGGTCGTTCTTCAACAGGATCTGGGTTCCCATGGAACGCAGAGCCGACATCATCAGCTCCGTATCGCGGCTCACCAGCCCGCCGGTGATGGTGGAGGGCGCATCCGCCAGCGCGGCGAGGATCAGCGCACGGTTTGTGATGGATTTCGAGCCGGGGATAGCCACGGTGGCCTGTACGGGCTCGGTGGCGACCGGAGCCGGCCAGAGTTGTTCAGACATACCTGCAGACATACCCACATTGTCTCACTTTTTCGCTGGAAAAGAAGTGTGGGGTGGGCATAATGGGCGAGTATGTGTGGCCGATACGTTTTGTTCAGCTCCTTAGAAGAGCTTTCGGGTGACCTGCAACGACGGCTGGGAGCCTCGCGCATACCCCGCGCCGGGGCCGGGGAGTGGCCCGCCAACTACAACGTGGCGCCCACCACCGAGGTGCCCATCGTGCGGGAGTTTAGAAGCGAGGCCGCGATCGGCCCCGCACGCTGGGGCTATCCGCCGAAGACGGTGTTTAACGCGCGGGGAGAGACCGCATTCTCCAAGCCCCTGTTTGCCGGCTCCCTGCCATGCGCCTTTCCGATGGACGGCTGGTACGAGTGGACGGTCGGGGAGGATGGCAAGAAGCAACCCTGGTTCACCACCGCCACCGACGGCCACCCCCTATACGCCGCCGGGCTGTGCAAGGCCGTGGAAGGCAAGCTCTACGGCACCATCATTACCGTCGCGGCCCTGCCGGAACTCGAATGGTTGCACAGCCGCATGCCCAGGATCCTGGTGGGCGACGAGCTAGAAACTTGGCTGAAGGGCGCAGGGGCGGAGCTGGTGGCGTCACCAAACAAGGGAACAGAAGTACACAGCAGGAAGGCGGACAGGAAGGTCGGCACCGTGGCGAACAACTTCCCGGAACTGGTGGGAATGAACCGGCGATAGAATTGCGTTGGAAGAAAGGTGAGAGGTGAGCGAATGAAACGCAGCGATGATACTGCAGACGAGCTGCTGCAAAGATTCGAGGCTGACGCGCTGCCCCTGCTGGATCAGCTCTACGGTGCGGCGGTGCGGATGACGCGCAACCCGGCCGACGCGCAGGATCTGGTGCAGGATGCGTATATGAAGGCCTACCAGGCGTTTGGTTCCTTCAAGGAGGGCACGAACCTAAAGGCGTGGATGTACCGAATCCTGACGAACACGTACATCAACAGCTACCGCAAGGCGCAGCGACGCCCGACGGAATCCAGTGCTGACGAGATGACCGACTGGCAGCTGGCCGAGACTGCTAAGCATGACTCCGTGGGGCTCGAATCCGCCGAGGTGGAGGCGCTAAAGAACATCCCGGATAAGCGCATCCAGGATGCCCTGATGAGCCTGGGCGAGGACTACCGCATGGTCGTGTACTACGCGGATGTTGAGGGGCTGGCATACAAGGAGATTGCCGAGATCATGGACACTCCCATCGGCACCGTGATGTCGCGGCTGCACCGCGGGCGCAAGCAGCTGCGCAGCAAGCTGAAGGACGTGGCGGCGGAGCACGGGATTGTGACGGAGGCGGCACGAAACAAGACGGTGCAGAACAAGACGGCTCAGAACAAGCTGACGGAAGCGAAGGGATAAGAGCACATGTGCAAAGACAATTCGCGAAAGACGGACTGCGACGACCTGCTGGATGCCCTGTACGAGGTGGCTGATGGTGACGCCGACTGGGAGAGCCGCGAACGTTTGCGCGCTCACGCCGACGCTTGCCCGGAGTGCCTGCGGCAGCTAGGCATCGAGCAGCAGGTGCGCGACCTGCTGCGGAGCTGTTGTAGCCAGCCCGCCCCGGTGGAGCTGCGGGCGCGGATCTGCACGCAGTTGCGGGTGATTAGCTACCGGGTGGAGGAGTAGCGAGCTAAAGCAAAAGGCCGGCGGGCACCGTTTTCTGCGGTGCTCCTGCCGGCCTTTTTGAGTTACGGCTTAAGAGTTTGGACGCTTGCCGTGGTTAGCCTTCTTCTTGCGACGATCCTTGCGCTTGCGGCCACGCTTGCTCATTGTGCAGCTCCTTGGTGTTTAAGGGGACAGTTTCAACCTGTTCAGCTTAGCGGGGGCGCGTAGCTGGACAAAATAGCTGAATAAAAAGCTGGGGTTTAAACGGTGATGCGCTTGCGGGTACGAGTGCGGCCGCGGTTGGTGCGACGCTTCAGCGCGCGACGCTCGTCCTCGGCCATGCCACCCCACACGCCGGCATCCTGACCGGACTCGATGGCCCAGTTCAGGCACTGGGAAGCGACGGGGCAGCGGTTGCAGACCAGCTTGGCCTTGGCGATCTGAGCCAGGGCGGGGCCGGAGTTTCCAACGGGGAAGAACAGCTCTGGGTCTTCTTCACGGCAAACGGCTTTGTGGCGCCAATCCATTATTGTGTTTCCCTTCTATTTTTTCAGACAAAGGATGTCCGAAGGTGCGTCGTTTCGGTTCTTTGCAGTCGGTGTGGGCACTTTGGCCGGTGATCGAAGTTGGGCTCGACGAATTGACCTAGAGAATCTCTAGGTAAATTCAGGCAAAAGTGGTGGTGGCGAAGTGGCGTGCAGACCTGTGTGTAGAGGGGGTCGCGGCGGCTTCTCGCCTTGCGATTAAGACCTTGTTGGTTTGTTGTTAACCTTTTGGTCTCTTATCGGTTACTTGGATGATTTTGGCACGTTATTGCCAGTTTGGCTAGAGCTTTTTCTCAAATTGTGACGAACATCACAAGAAAATGATTTGGTATGCCAGGGGAAAGCGGTTAATGGGCAGTTTTACCCAGCGTCAGCATCCCCCAGCGCCACGACGGACTCACCGCGCTTTTCCACCAGCACCTCACCCGCCAGCTTGAGCGTCACCTGCCCGGTGTAGCCCTTGCGATCCACTGGGATCGTGCGCAGGACTTTGCCGTTATCCCAGTCCACCACTGCAATCCCCTTAGCGGTGGGAACCAGCAGCCGCCCGCCCATAGGAGCGGCAGGGCCGATTGCGCCATTAACTTGGAACGCAGGCTCCATGGTTGACGGGGTGAAGGTAACCACTCGGGTGCCATCAAACCAGCTCATCAGGTGCGCCGAATCCGCGGTCTGGGCGCGGAACAGCGTGCCATCCCGCTGCTGCGGATCCAGTAGCGGGGCGGGGTCGGCGGGGAACTGCTGGAAGTCGCCTTCCTTATCCAGCACCTGGAAGCGCGACCCTTCGTTATCGTTCTCGTCCTTCGCACGGGTGCCGTTGCCGGGAGCGTAGATCACCGCCCGGTCTAGCCCCACGCCCACCAGCTCGCTGTCCGCTGGGACCTCGTACTCGTGGTATTTCTCCGGGGCATCCGAGTCTTCCGGGTTCGTCTTAAGCAGCCGGATCAGCTTCTTCTCGCTATTGGGGCAGGTCTGCGCCGTAACTAGCAGATCCCTGCGCGTCAGTGCGGAGGTAAAGGTGCACTCGGTGTATGCCTGCTTGTTCGGCTTGACTGCCGTCAGCTTGTCGCCGACCTCCACGCGCCGCACTGCGTCCGAGCGCAGCAGTTCCGTGCGCGTGGGGGAGAGCATCCCGATGTTGTCCCGGCTCTGGAACAACTCCACGTGGTCGGCGGCCAGCATGTCGCGGGTGTGGCGGTATTCGCCGGTCCCGCTATCCAGCGCCACTACCTGTCCGCATCCCTTGGGGCCCTGCAAGAAGAGATTCGCCTTGCCCCAGTTCGCCGCCACGGCGCACAGGTCGTGGGGTGCCTTATAGTGCCAGACCTCGGTGCCGTCGTCGCCCCGCACCATCGTGGCCTTGTTGCCGGAGGTTAGAACGACCCCACCCTGATCCACCACCAGGCCGGCGGAGTCCGTCCTCGCTTCCCACAGCTCGCGCAGATGCTCTGGAATCTGCCGGTCGCCCTTGGCGGAGTCGGAGGATGCAAGGGTCTTGTCCTCGGCCTCGATCGGGTGATCAGCGACCCGGTGGTCCACCTCGCGGGCGTCGGAATCCAGCCACGTGATCCCGCCGAGGGCAAGCAGCCCGCAAGCCAACGCGGCTGCGACGATGTGGTCGCCGCGACGGGCGCGCTCGGGGGAGGGGATGCGCCGGCTCATGGGCGCGGCCTCCTGCGGGACTTCTTCACCTTCAGAGCTGCACCTTTCACGCCGCGCGGTGCCCCCACCCGGTCGCCAACATCGTCGGGAAGGTTGAACTCAGCCAGAAATTCCGCGCTGGAAGAGAACCATTGTGGTGGGTCCTGCAAGTCCAGCCCCAGGGCGTCGCTGATGGCGTTCCACCGCGCGACCTCGTCCCAGCCGATGAGGCTCACCGCCGTGCCCGTGTTGCCCGCGCGCCCCGTACGGCCGATGCGGTGAACATAGGTCCGCTCGTCGTCCGGCACCTGGTAATTGATCACGTGCGTGACATCCTCGATGTCGATACCGCGCGCCGCCACGTCGGTGGCCACCATCACGTCCACCTCGTTGCGGCGGAACTCGTCCAGGGATTCTTCGCGGTCTTTTTGCCGCATGTCCCCGTGTACTGCGCCCACGCGGAAGCCCAGCTTGGCAAGCTCCTCGGCCACGCCCGCTGCCTGCCGCTTCGTACGGGCAAAAACGATGCTGCGGCCCCTCCCGGGGGATTGCAGAATACGGGCGAGTGCGGAGAGCCTATCGAGTTTGTGGGACTGGAACACCACCTGTTTCGTCGACTCGTGGGTTGCCTCCGTCGCCGCACTATCCGCCTGGATTAGCACCGGGTGCCGCATAAACGTCCTAGTCAGCGCCGCAATCGGCCCCGGCATGGTGGCGGAGAACAGCATCGTCTGTCGCTGCGGGCTGGTTTGCGTGATGATGTCGCGCACATCGTCCAGGAATCCCTGATCCAGCATCTCATCCGCCTCGTCCAGCACGACGATCTCGACCGTCTGCAGCTGCAAATACCCCTGTTTCGCCAGGTCCAGCAGCCGTCCTGGAGTACCGACGACCACGTCCACGCCGCGCTCCAGGGCCGCCGTCTGTGCGTCGAAGCCCACGCCGCCGTACACCGCCTGTACCTGCAGGGCACGGGTCTTGCTCTTCTTTCTTTGGGACGCCCCCTCGGCCCCCACCGGCACACGCAAGTTGCGGGCGGCCAGGGTCAGGTCGTCGGTGACTTGCAGGCACAACTCTCGGGTAGGCACTACGATCAAGGCGCGCGGGGTGCCGTCCGGGGCGGTGACGGTGGCGTCATCAAAAACCCGATCGAGAACAGGAATGCCGAAACCCAAAGTCTTGCCCATACCCGTGCGTGCCTGGCCGATAACGTCGGAGCCCTTCAGCGCGATGGGCAGGGTGTATTCCTGGATGGCGAAGGCGCGCGTAATGTTGGCCGTGGCCAGAGCCTCCGTGATTTCCGCGGCCACGCCGAGCGAGCTGAAGGTTGGGCGGGAGGCAGAGGATCCAGAAGACGCAGAGGGCATCAGCACCTGCAGCACCTGCCTTCCTTGCTCGACCTGATAGCTATGATGGTCACAATACTGCACGTGAGTATAGAACGAACATGAAGGAAGGGTTTCCCATGCAGATCAAGGTCGGATTCGTACACAACGCCCGCGAGCTGGCTATCGCCATCGACACGAAGAGCGAGCAAGCCAAGTCCCAGGACGAGTACGTGGCAGAGATCGAGAACTTCCTGCGTTCCGGCGAGAATGAGACGCTGACCATTGAAGGCGCCAAGGGGGCGCGCTACGTGCTGGTACGTGGACAGATCGCTTACGTAGAGGTCGGCGCAGAGGCTAAGAACTCTGTCGGTTTCGTAAGCTAAGCAGGCCGGGGCAAGCCTGGCCAAAGCCTAAGGAGGCAGCGACTAGCTGTATGAGTAGCGGCAGTAACGTGGAGCGCCACCCCATCCCGCCGGCGCGGAAGTCCGCGCCGGAAGCGTCGGGCGCAGATATGAGGCAGCCCGAGCGCGGGCGGTTTAGCTTCCGTGGCGTAATACTGATTACTGTCGCATTTGTGCTGGTGACCCTGCTGGTCATGTACAGCATTCTGCATGGTCTGGGTGACGAGGAGGACACGCAGGCCACCGGTGAGGTCGCGGTTACCAGCAGCGACGACGGTGGCTCTTCTAACGGCAGCGAAATCGGCGACTATGAGGACCTGAAGTTCGGTTCCCTGCCCCCGGGCGGCAAGTACACGAAGAAGGGCAGCGGGAAGTTCCGCACCGCCGGCGAGCCCGGCAAGACCTTCGGCAAGGGGAAGAAGAAGTTCACCTACGTCGTGGAGGTCGAGACGACGCTGAAATCCTCGGCCTACGGTGGTGACGACGCTTTTGCCGCGATGGTGGACGCCACCCTGGCCAACCCGAAGTCGTGGGTGGGCGATCCGCAGTATTCCTTCCAGCACGTGGACGAAAAGAAGCTGCCGAAGGGGAAGAAGCCGGATATGCGGATTCAGCTGACCTCGCCGGAGACCACCGCTGCGACCTGTGGCGATAGCTATGGCATTGAGACCAGTTGCAACTTCCCGGGCGAGGGGCGGGTGGTGCTCAACGAGGCGCGCTGGGTGCGCGGCGCCATCCCGTTCGAGGGCGATCTGGGCGCGTACCGGCAGTACATGATTAACCACGAGGTCGGCCACGGCATCGGGCACAAAGCCCACGTGCCGTGTTCCAAGGATGGCGCACTGGCGCCGATCATGATGCAACAAACCATCAGCCTGAACAACGCCGAGATCTATAAGATCAACCCAGACAAGGCCTTCAAGGACAACCCGAACACCTGCAAGGCAAACCCGTGGGTGTTCCCGTTTGGGTACAAGAACAGCAAATAAGCGAGCACATGATCAACGAAGATTCTCACAGCGATTTCAACTCCCCGCCACCGGCGCACATCCTGGCCAGCTTCCAGGTGCCCTCGGCGCACCCGGTGCTGCTGGAACAGGAGTGGAGCCAGGGGTGGCGCTGCGACCGGGCGGTGATCTCCCGGGCGGATGAGCCGGCGCGGGCGGCGTGGATTGCCAAGATCATGTCGAAGGTGCGCCCGGCGGGGGTCTCCATGTCGCGACCCATCTTTTCCTCCGACGGGCGCTTTAGCGTGTCCGGTTGGCGGGCGCGCACTTTCATGTCCGGCCACCAGTCGCCGCGCTTCGACGAGATGGTGGCGGCCGCCTTGCGCCTGAACGAGGCACTGCGTGGCGAAAAGAAGCCGACGTTCCTGGCGCCGCCTGTAGCAGGGGAGAAGTGGAACGAACACGACCTGTTTGCCGCGGCGGACCAGGCCGCATTCGCCGAGGATCCGGCGGAATGGGTCACCCCGGTGCTGGCGCCCGAGAGTGTGCCGCGGGAGGACGCGGCCGCCGCCCTGGTGAAGGCCGCAAACCTGGCCGAGCTGCGCGAACCGATCGTGGAGGACGACCAGCTGGTGCATGGGGACATCGCCGGCTGCACCATCTTCGACGGTACCGCCGACCCCATCGTCACGGATCTTTACCCGGCGTGGCACCCGGCGGCCTGGAGCGTCGCACTGCTGATCGTGGACACGATGGCCTGGGGTAACGCGCCGGATGCCCTGCTGGATCGCTGGGCGCACCTGCCCGACTTCACGCAGCTGGTGCTACGGGCGGCGATGTACCGGCTGTTCTTGCACGCCATGCTGCCGAACTCCCAGCCGGAATCGTGGGAGGGGCTGGCGCGCGTGGCCGACGTTGTGGCGGCCTGGGTAGCGAAGCGGGAAGACTAGTCGCCGCCCCATAATCGAGGCCCTCGCCCGTAATCGAACACGAAAAAGGTGTTCGGCGGGAGGTTGTCCAAGGCGCATGACAGACTTAGAGCCATGGACCACGACAGCCTAAAGAGCACTCACAACAACCCGCCGATAAACCCCAACCACGATCTCGAAAAACGCCTCGGAGCCAGCGGTAAACCGAAGGTACGGCTGGGCCAGCCCACAGATGGGATTCAGCCAACGGAGGTTTTCGACGGCCTGGCCGGAGCCTTGGTCGAAGGGTCGACGCAGGTGGATTACGCCCGGCCCTACGCGGTCCTCGGCGGGCCGGGCACGGGCAAGACGTCGCTGCTGATCTCTGCGGCGCGGGACTTCCTGCTGCAGGGGGGATCGGCGTCCGAAATAATGTTCTTCGCACCGTCGAAGGAGGCGGCGACGGCCGTGCGTGCGGCGTTGTACCAGCGCATGGCGGGGGAGGGCGACTACGCTGCGTCCGGCACGTTTGTGCGTTCGGTGCACTCGTGGGCCTTCGCGTTCTACCGCAGCGTGCAGACTCTGCGCGGGCAGAAGCAGCCGCGGCTTATCACGGGTGCGGAACACGACATGCAGATCCGGGAGATTCTGCGGGGCACCGAGGAGGACGGCAACCGGTACTGGCCCGCCAACGTCGTCCCCGCGCTGGGCTACGCGGGCTTTGCCCAGCAGCTGCGTGATCTGCTGCTGCGTGCCACCGAGCGTGGTCTGTCGG
The DNA here is from genome assembly GCF_022346045.1 of Corynebacterium sp. ACRQJ. NCBI lineage: Bacteria > Bacillati > Actinomycetota > Actinomycetes > Mycobacteriales > Corynebacteriaceae > Corynebacterium > Corynebacterium sp. ACRQJ. The sequence goes on from NZ_JAKRMT010000008.1 coordinate 78,902, forward strand.
CTAAGCAGTTGCAGCAGTTAGGGGTCGAACACGACCGGCCGATGTGGGAGGCCGCGGGGCATTTCCAGGAGGAGTACCAGCAGGTCCAGCGTCTGAGCCGTTCGGAGAGCCTGAATGCCTCCGAGCTGCTGCACGCGACCTTAGCGGCCTTTGAGAAGCCGGAAGACGAGCAGCTGGTCGAGCGGCAACGGGAGAAGGTGAAGCTGCTGCTGGTCGACGACGCGCACAATCTGGACCCAGCCTCTGCCCGGCTGATCGAGAGCTTCATGGTGCCGGGGACCCGGACCCTCATCGCAGGTGATCCGGACCAGTGCGTGTTCCACTTCCGCGGTGCGGACGAGGCTTTCCTGGACTCCTACTCGCAGGACCCGGACCACCGGGTGGTTTTGAGTGCTTCTTATCGTTTGACGCCACCTGCGGCCCAGTCCGTGAACGCCCTCCGTAGGCACTTGGGTGCGCAGCCGAGCCGCGTGGAGCTGCGCTCTGCCGGTGCGGGGGAAGGGGCAGGTGGAGGCTCCACAGGCGCCGAGACTGTGCAGGTGACGATTACGCCGACCGAGACTGCGGAGCGGCTGAAGATTGTGGATGTGGTGCGGCGTGCACACATCGAACAGCAGGTCGCGTGGGACGACATCGCGGTGATCGTGCGCGGCACCGGAAGTATCGCGCGGGTGCGCAGGACACTGATGGCCTACGGCGTGCCCGTGAAGGTGGATCCGACTTCCGTGGTGCTAGCGGAACAACCCCTGGTGCGGATGTTGCTGCTGGCCGCAGAGGCGAGCTACCGGGACCTCACTGTCGCGGAGATGCACAGTGTGCTGGAAGGCAGCGTGGGCGGCGCGGACCCGGTGATGGTGCGCCGCGTACACCGCGCGGTGGCGCTGGCCATCCGCTCCGCGCAGATGGCCGGGCAGCCGCTGCGAGCTCACGAGGATGGCAGGCCCTTCCAGGCCGCGGACTACGTTACGGAGCTGCTGAACCACCCCGACGATCCGGACAATCAGTGGATTCTTGGCCACTGCGGACCCCGCGAGCAGGAGGTCATCCAGCGCGTATCTGCCGTTCTAGAGGCCGGGCGGCAGGCTTGGAAGAACCGCCAGGGCACGGAGATGGTGCTGTGGAAGATCTGGCAGGCCACCAAGCTGGACATGCACTTGCGTGCGCAAGCTCTGAAGGGTGGATCGCTCGGCGCGCAGGCCGACGCGGATCTGGACGCGGTGATGAGCCTGTTCGATATTCTGGGAGACTTCGCGGAGCGCAACCCGCATGCGCAGGTGGAGAGCTTCGTGGAGAACCTCCGCGCCCAGAAGGTGCCCACCGGCGGGCGCGACCAGCGCGGCGTTCGCGCCGGGGCCGTGGAAATCCTGCCCGCCCACGCGGCTGCAGGGCGCCAGTGGAGGGTGGTGGCCATCGCCGGAGTGCAAGAAGGCGAGTGGCCGACCGGCCCGACTGTCGGCGGGCTTTTCGGCCAGCTGGAGCTTGTGGACCTACTGGACCGGGGGATCGACCCGAGCGTGCCGGTGGCGCGCATCAACGATGCCATCGAGGAGGAGCGCAGGCTCTTCCTGCTGGCACTCAGCCGCGCAACCGATAGTGTGCACGTGACCTGCGTGCGGAACTCCGGCGATGAGGCGCTGGTGCCCTCAAGGTTCATTGCCGAGATGGGCGTGGAGCCCACGGAATTGGCTACAACCGACGAGGCAGAAGCTGCCGCGGGGAGCAAGGTCTCCGGGTCCGGGGCGGGCGCGCTGCCGCGCGTGCTGGCCATCGAATCGCTGCTGGCGGAGCTGCGCGATGCCGTCACCGACCCCAACCGCCCCGGCCACGAGCGGCGTGCGGCAGCACGTAACCTGGCCAAGATGGCGCAGGCCGGAGTGCACGGTGCAGCCCCCGAAGACTGGTGGGGCATGGCGGAACCCTCCACGGACGCGCGCGTGCTGGCCGGCGACAAGATCCGATTGAGCCCCTCCAAGCTGGAGAGCTGGAGCACCTGCGCGCTGCGCACCTTCCTGGACAGCAACGGAGGGGTGAGCGAATCCACCGAGCCGATGCGCGTGGGCATATTCATTCACGCCGTCGCCGAGCAGATTGTGCAGGGGATGGAACTCGACGAGGCGCAGCTGGCCGTTCGCGAAATCCTGCCGCACGTGCTCGACGGACCAGCGTGGAAGGATAAGCACACGGTGGCGCGCTGGGAAGAGGGCGTCAAAAAACTATACGACTTCATTGCCAGCTACAGGGGCCAAGAGCTCGAGACCGAGCGAACGCTACGGGCGAGCGTCGGGCAGACACCCGACGGGGTTGAGGTGACGCTGAGCGGACGCGCCGACCTGCTGGTGACGAACCCGGAGGACGGACTGACGCAGGTGATTGACTTCAAGACCGGCAAGAACGCAGTTTCGTATAAAACGGCGGCGGAAAGCCCGCAGCTGAGTGCATACCAGTTCCTGCTGACGCTGACTGAGTGCCCCGGAGGCGGCGGGCAAAAGTACCGCCCCGGCGGTGCATGGCTGGTGTACCCGGGGGCTCAGACCACGTCGATTACCAAAAGAGACCAGGTACAGCTGACGGACGAACAACTGAGCGGAGTACACGACCAGCTTTTGGAGATCGCACCGGTAACAGCGGGGCCGACATATCTGGCCACGCCGAACGACGGCTGTAGGTATTGCGACTTCAAGGCGATCTGCCCCGCGCAGGACGAAGGGAACCAGGTGATTTAAATGGATAGCAACCGACACATCTTCAGCCCTCAGGAGCTATCCCAGCTGATGGGGCAGAAGTTCGCCCCGACCGACGAGCAGGCGGATGTTATCCAGGCCGGGCCGTTCGGCAACTTCCTGGTCGTCGCCGGAGCCGGCGCGGGCAAGACTGAAACCATGGCGGCGCGTGCCGTGTGGATGGTGGCCAACGGCTATGCTCGGCCCGAGCAGATCCTGGGCCTGACCTTCACCCGCAAGGCCGCGGCCGAGCTGGGCGAGCGCATCCGCCAGCGCCTGCAAACCCTGGCGGAAAGCGCCTTCATGGACCAGCTGTCGGCAGATGATCCGCGGCGGGAGGTGCTAAAGAACATTGCGCCGGCGGTGGCTACCTATGACTCCTATGCGGGGGACATCGTCCGCGAGTACGGCCTGCTGATCCCCTCGGAGCCAGCCGCCCGGCTTATTACGGACGCCGAACGGTGGATGGTGGCTCGCGATGTGGTGGTCAACTCCAACAGTCCATTAAGCGCGCAAAAGGCCGTTCCCAGCGTGATCGCGGACGTGTGTGCTCTGTCGGATGAGATGGATAACCACCTGGCCAGCATCGAAGAGGTCGAGAAGGAAAGCACGGCGGCGGCGAAGAAGCTGTTGGAGGACCTGCCCAAGGGTAAGAGAAGCAAGAATGAATTCACCGGCGCTAACACCGACTTCCTTAAAGCACAGCAATATCGCACCGAACTGTTGACGCTGGTGAAACAGTTCCGCGAAACCTTGCAGGAGCGCGATCTACTGACCTTCGGCCAGCAGATGAGCAAGGCCGCGCAGCTAGTGGAAACCCACAAGATAGTGGGGCAGGACCAGCGGCGCCGCTTCCGCGTGGTGATGCTGGATGAGTACCAGGACACCGGCCACGCCCAGCGCATCATGCTGAAATCGTTGTTCGGCGGCAAGAAAGAAAGCGATGGCGAGTTTTCCGCGATGGCGGTGGGCGACCCCATGCAGTCGATCTACCTATTCCGCGGGGCAACGGCCTCCAACCTGGAGAAATTCCGCACCGATTTCCCCGATGCGAACGGCAAGCCCGCCGAAAAGCTGCAGCTGCTGACCTCCTGGCGCAACCCCACCACGGTGCTGGACATGGCCAACAAGATCTCTACATGGTCCATGGAGCGCAGCACCGAAAGCACCGGGCGCCTGGTCTCCGAACTACGCCCGCGCCCCGGTGCTGCGGAAGGCGAGACGGCGGTGGCTTTCTTCGACGAGCGGGAGCAGGAACTCGACTGGCTCGCTGACAAGTTGCAGTCGCAGTGGGAGGACTACCAACGGAAACTGGAGATGGCCGACGACCCGACGAAGGTCAAGCCCTTTTCCGCCGCTGTGCTGGTGACGGTGAACAAGGACGCAGTGCCGATTTACGAAAAACTAGTAGAGCGCGGGGTGCCCGCGGACATGACCGCGGGGCCGGGACTGCTGGACATTCCCGAGGTCGCGGACGTGTTCGCAACCCTGCGCGTGCTGGTGGATCCGACGGATGACGTGGCTCTGCTGCGCCTCTTGACCGGACCGCGGTGGAACATCGGTGCAGCCGACCTTGCCATTCTTACGCGCCGGGCAGAGCAGATCGCTCAACGCGGAGCCGGGGAAGAGGGGGCCGTCGACGACGCTGCAATGGAACGGCAGCGCCAGGAAAACATCGAGCTGCTTCGAACTCCTGGAGTGCGCGACGAGCTGATCGAGGCAGTGCTGGAGGCCATTCCGAATGCCACGGAGTTCTCCGTTGGACTGATCGATGCGCTCGCCGACCTGACCGATGCCGAGGAGATGGGCATGTCGGCCGAAGGTGCGAAGCGACTTGCACTGCTAGGCCGAGAGCTTGGATACCTGCGCCGCCACAGCCTGGGCAAGAACCTGCCGGACTTGGTGGCGGACATCGAGAAGATGCTGGGAGTCCGCACGGAAGTCCTCACCCGCTGGCACCGCCGCCCCGAGCAGGCGATCGGCACCAGCCACTTGGATAAGTTCGCGCAGATTGTGCGAGACGTTTCCCGCGCCGGTACCGCCACCCCAAAGGCATTGGTGGAGTACCTACTGGCGGCTCAATCGGAAGAAGGCGGGCTGGACCCGGGCGAGGTGCAGAAAAAGGACAACACTGTGCAGATCCTCACTGTTCACAAGGCCAAGGGGCTGGAATGGGACATCGTCGCCGTGCCGCACGCCTCACGCGAACGTTATGGAGACTACTCCCAGGCACGAAGCGAATCCGCGTGGACCACCAACGCAAGGGTTATGCCGAGCAGCCTGCGCGGTGATTCCGACGACAAACCGGGGGCGTACCCGGTGCTCTCGATGGCCAACGTGAAGGATCGAGGGGACCACACCAAAGCGTACGAAGAGTTCAATAGGCAGGTGAACCGCTTCCGCGCCAAGGAAAACGACCGACTGTTTTACGTGGCTATCACCCGTTCCGAGCGGGTGTTGTACGTCAGCGGATCGGCCTTTAAGGCGTCCACGGACAAAGGTAACGACCCATCCATATGCCTAACCCTGCTGCGCGAGTACCTCGAGAAAAGCGGCGCTGCAGATAGCGTGGAGCACTGGTCCGACATGGGCAAGTACTACTCGGAGTTGGATAAGCTGTTGCAGAACCCAGACTTGCCCCTTGAGGACAAGCTCATGCTGCCCACCCCGCAGCTCAATGGTGAGCGCCTGGACTTTCAAGAGGATCGCAAGGAACGAGATGCCGTCGTATCCACCGGCGCTAGCTGGCCCAGCCCCGCGCCCGCAATGGCGAGCCCCGGTGTGGCCGAAGCCGCCGAACAGGTGCGCAAGGAAATCGCGGCCATGCCCGCACATCGTGCAGAACACGCCCAACACGCACAGCACCGGCCCGAGCCAAGCGCCGGCGCGGGCGAAGCGCCGACCACCCTTGCCGAGGCCTGGGACCTCGAGACGAACCTGCTACTCGAGGAGTTCTCGGCAATGGATAATGCCGAGCTGGTGGTTCCGCTGAACGTTCGCATGACCGCCACCGAAGCCGTGAGCTTGCGCAAGGACGACCAGGAGTTCGCCCTGCGTGCCCGCCGTCCCATCCCGTTGGAACCGAAGCCCTATGCCAAGCGCGGCACCGCCTTCCACAACTGGGTGGAGGAACGCTACAAGCAGGTCAGCCTGCTGGACGAAGATCAGCTCCCCGGCGCCTCCGACGCAACCCTGGAAGACCCGTATCTCGAAACGCTCAAGGATGCCTTCCTGCGCTCCGAGTGGGCCGACCGCCAACCCGAGAGCGTGGAGGGTGCGTACTCCGTCACTATCGGCGGCCACGTGTTCGAAGGCCGAATCGACGCGGTCTTCCACGACGGAACCGATCCCACCGACGGATGGATCGTTGTGGACTGGAAGACCGGACGCAAACCTACCGGCGCGGATATGGATGCAGCCGCCATGCAGCTGGCCGTGTACAGGCTCGCCTGGGCGAAATTGCTCAGCGCGAAACTGGGGGTGGATGTGCCCGCCGAGAACGTCCGGGCTGCCTTCCACTATGTCGCGGCAAATGAAACCTATGAACCGCGTACACTACTGTCTGCAGACGAGCTCGAAGGGATGCTTGGGGGCGTCACTACAAAGACCAACCAAGACAACATCGAGCAGTGACGAGAGGACGTAGATGAAGTACCGGCTGCGCGAACGCTTCCGCGCCGACGATGAAGTCGATGAGCTACCGCCGCACGCGCTGCTTAACATCGTCCAGATCCCAACCTCAGTGGTGCAAAGCCCCTGGTGGCTCATCGTCCGACGAATGTTCTACGCTTTCCTGCTGGTGCTGTTCGTCGCCTGCCTGGCCTACTTCGACCGGGACGGGTATGAGGGGATGGAAACGTTTGTAGACGCCCTGTACTACTCGTCGGTATCCCTGTCGACCACGGGCTATGGTGATGTCTCGCCGCAGACGCAAAATGCGCGGCTCGTAAACACCCTCATCATCACCCCGGCCCGCCTGATCTTCCTGATCCTGCTGGTCGGTACCACGCTGTCCGTCCTTACCGAAGAGTCCCGCAAGACCCTCAACATCCGCCGCTGGAGGAAGAAAATGCGCAACCACACCATCGTCATCGGCTATGGCACGAAGGGGCGCTCCGCCATCGCAGCGCTCTTGGCCGACGGCGTATCGCCCTCGCAGATCGTGGTCGTGGATACGGACCGCGAGGTGCTGGATCAGGCCTCCGCACAGGGGCTGGTGACAGTGCAGGGCTCCGCCACCCGGTCCGACGTGCTAAAACTCGCCGGTGTTAACCGTGCCCGCGCCGTCGTTGTGGCTCCGAACCAGGACGATACCGCCGTGCTGATCACCCTGTCGGTGCGTGAGATCGCCCCGGCCGCAACCATCGTCGCCAGCGTGCGCGAATCCGATAACTCGCACCTGCTCCGCCAGTCCGGCGCGGACTCCGTGGTGATTTCCTCCGAAACGGCGGGCCGTCTTATGGGGCTGGCGACCGTCACCCCGTCGGTGACGGAAATGATGGAGGATCTGCTGTCCCCGGACGAAGGTTTTTCCATTGCCGAGCGGCTGGTCAGCGAAGAGGAAGTGGGCGGCAACCCGCGCGTTCTGGAGGACGTGGTACTGGGCGTGGTGCGCTCCGGCGAGCTGTACCGCATCGACTCCGCCGAGGCGGAGACCATCGAACCGGGCGACCGCGTGCTGTATGTGCGCTCTAATCCGGGAGCCGACGACATCCTCGGCGCGAAGTAGGGGTGCCTTAAGTGAGCTCCCTGCTGGACGGACTGGACCCGGAACAGGCAAGAGCTGCCTCGGCCCCGCGCGGGCCGGTCAGCATCATCGCCGGCGCCGGCACCGGTAAGACCCGCACCATTACCCACCGCATTGCCCACCTAGTGGACGGCGGGTTCGTCAACCCCGACCACGTGCTTGCCGTCACCTTCACCGCCCGCGCCGCCGCGGAACTGCGCGAGCGCCTGGCTCTGATGAACATCCCGAAGGTGCAAGCCAAGACGTTCCACGCCGCGGCGATGCGGCAACTGAAGTACTTCTGGCCCGCCTACGCAGGCGACCTGCCATGGACGTTGCTGGACAACAAGTTTCGCATTGTCTCCCGCGCCGCCCGGGCCGTGGGAGTGGAAACCAGCACCGCGATGCTCGCCGACCTGATCGGGGAGATCGAATGGGCAAAGTCCTCTCTGATCAGCGCGGAAGACTACCCGGATTACGTCGAGCCCCGGCGCCGCGATTGCCCAGTAGACCCCAAGACATTCGTCAAGGTCTTTCAGGGGTACGAGAGCATGAAGACCACGCCCGAGGGCATGCTGCTGGACTTCGACGACCTGCTGTTGCACATGGCGGCGGCCATCGAATCCAACACGGGCATCGCCGACGAGTTCCGCTCCCGCTACCGCACCTTCGTCGTCGACGAGTACCAGGACGTCACGCCCCTGCAGCAGCGCGTGCTGGACGCCTGGGTGGGCGACCGCGACGACCTGACCGTGGTGGGCGACGCTAACCAGACGATCTACAGCTTCAACGGAGCCACCCCGGAATACCTGCTGGACTTCACCACCAAGTACCCGGAATCCACCACGGTGCGCCTGTACCGCGACTATCGCTCCACCCCGCAGGTCGTGGACCTGGCCAACAACGTCATCGGCAAGGCGAAAGGGCGCGTGGCGGGCACTCGCCTGAAGTTGGAGGGCCAACGCCCCGCAGGCCCGCTCCCGCAGTTCCACGAATACCCAGACGAACCCGCTGAGGCCGTAGCGGTGGTCAAGGAAATCCAGGCGCTCATCAGCAAGGGCGTGGAGCCTGCGAACATTGCGATCCTGTACCGCATCAACTCACAGTCGGCGAACTACGAATACGAACTGGAGCAGGCCGGAATCGGCTACCAGGTCAAGGGTGGCGAGGGCTTCTTCAAGCGCACCGAGATCCGCGAGGGCATGAATGCCATCATCGCCGCGGCGAAGAAATACGACCCAGCCCCGGAGGACGTGCCCGATGCTGTCCGCGCCGCCCTCGTTCCCGTCGGCCTGACCACCACCGAACCCTCCGGCTCGCAGGAACGCGCGCGCTGGCAGTCCCTGCAGGCTCTGTTCGACCTGGTGAAGGAGATCACAGCCAGCGCGGCCGAGCCTTTAAGCATGCCGGGCGTGGTGGCGCTACTGAAGGAGCGCATGAGTGCGAAGAACCCGCCGAAGTTCCAGGGGGTTACCCTCGCCAGCATCCACGCCGCCAAGGGCCTGGAGTGGGATGCGGTCTTCCTCGTCGGCCTGAACGAAGGCACCCTGCCGATTCGCCATGCGCTCAAGGGCGCAGGCTCGGAGGAGGCCATCGAGGAGGAGCGCCGCCTGTTCTACGTCGGCATCACCCGCGCCCGCGAGTACCTGCACCTCAGCTGGTCGCTCGCACGCCAGGAGGGGTCGAAGGCGAACCGTCACCGCACCCGCTTCCTCGACGGGCTGGTCCCGCAGGAGGAAGTAGCCGCCGCCCAGCGTCGCTCCGGCAGCGGAGGTTCCCGCGAGAGGCTCGGCGCGCCGAAGAACGCCTGCGTCGTCTGCGGCGCCCGCCTGGGCAGCCCCGAACTGAAGATCCTCGGCCGCTGCGGCCAGCACGCCCCCGAAACCGACCACCTTTTGCTCACTGAACTGCGCGATTGGCGCACCACCCAGGCGAAAGACAAGGCGGTGCCGGCGTATGTCATTTTTACGGACGCCACGTTGCGCGCCATCGCCGAAAAGCTGCCCACCACGTCTGACCAGTTGCTGGCTGTGCCGGGCATAGGCCCGGTGAAGGTCCAGGAGTTCGGTGAGGACGTGCTGGCGATCGTCAGCAACTATGCCTAACTGTGCCTAACCGTGGCCAACTAGACCCGCACCGCCCGGCAGGAAAGGCAGCTGTCGTTGAAGGGCACCTGATAGGTCTGCACGGCTCCGGTGGCGAAGTCCACCAGCCGCCGTTGCCTCAGAACCTCCGGTATCTCCGGCTCCTCCGGTGGGGGTTCCTGCTGGAGCCGCGCCGCCCGGCGTGTGCGGATGAAGTCCTTGTGCGCCTGCCACCAAGGCAGGACGTGCTCATTTAGCATCATCGCCAGCTGCGTGGAGGCAGCCTGAATGAGGTGCCTCTCCGTGCTGCCGGGCCTGCCGGTGGCCTGCAGGCGAACGCCGCGCCAGCCGTCGTCGATCCTGCCGTAGTAGCTATCCGCGCAGGCCAAGCAGGGTGTAACGCCCGGAACGACCAACGGCCCCAGCACGGTTTTGCCGTCCACGATGCCGGCGGGGTAGTGGGCCACGCGGTTGACCATCAGCGCATGCTGCACGTCCGGGGTGGGGAACACCGCGCCGGGCAAAGCGATTAGCGAACGCCGGGCCTCGCTGGGCGTGGACGTGACGCAGTAGCTTAAGCCCAGCGCCTCCAGAACGGGTTCCAGCCGCTCGCTAGCCACGCCGGAGGCCAGCACGTGGAAGCTCACGTTCCCCTGGGAGGGGCGAAGGATCTTCGCCTGCATCATCTCAGAGAGCATCAGCCGCGCATCCTCAGATTCCAGCCCGCAGTAGCCCAGCTTCTGGTGCAGCTCGTCGAAGCCGATTCCCCCGCGGGCCAGGGCGAACACGTGTGCCACCTGGCCGGGGTTCACGCTCTTCGGCAGCGGCAGAATCATCGACTCGTGCGGCAAGACCCCGAACTGCAGGCCGATCGTCGGCCTGGCCAGGATGGCTGTGCTCGACGGCAAGTTAAGCTCTAGCATGATTGCATTCCCCTAAAACCCCTGTCACTTAAAACCCCAGTCCCTAATATCCCAGTGCGGCAGCCTGCGCTCCCCATGCGCGCTGTGCAGTTGCCTCTCACCCTAGCAGCGCAGCATTGTCCTCGCTGGTGGAAAGGTTGTTCCGATGGCTCCCCCCTTCCGCTCTCAAGCGCTCGACCCGCAGCGGTTGGCCCGCGAGGTGCAGGAGGAGCTTTCGGCCCAGCAGAGCCCAGAGGTGACAGCGGCGACGGTGCCGCCCATCACCATCCGCCTGTCCACCCGGCGCAAGAAGACAGTTGCGGTGCGGGAAGAAGGCGATGGGTTCTTGGTCATGTCGCCCGCGGCCATCGGAGAGGCCGAGCTGCGCAGAATCTGCGTAGAGCTGGTGGGTAAGGCGCTGAAGAGTCGGCGTCAAACAATGGGCAACATGGAGCTGGCCGAGCGGGCGGTGCAGCTCAACGACAAGTACCTCGGCAGCCGGGCGACGATCGGGGAGATCAAGTTCGTCACGAACATGAACACGCGCTGGGGCAGCTGCTCGGTGCAGTCCAAGCGCATCCGGATCGCCCACCAGCTGCAGGAAGTGCCCGGCTACGTGCTGGATGCGGTGATTATCCACGAGCTGATCCACACGTTCGTGCCGAATCACGGCCCGGAGTTTCGCAAATGGGAGGCGCGCACCCCGCAGCTGGAGAAGGCGCAGGGCTACCTAGAGGCTTTCAAGCGCTGGGGGATGCGCGGCTAGCTACTCTTTGTCGCTCTCGCCGTTCTCGTCGGCATCGTTCTCGGCGGTGCCGTCTTCTTCGCCGCGCTTCTCGTTGAGCTCCCGCTCCAGCTTTTCGATCTCGCTGATGGGGTTGAAGTCCTCCATCTCGTCCTCGTCGAAAGCCACGCTGCTGATGAAGGCCGCCGGGTTGTCCAGGTCGGAGGCCACGGGAAGGAAGTCGGGGTGGTCCCACACGCCGTCGCGCTTAGTGACGCCCACCGCATCATCCAGCTTGCGCCACAGCTCGGCTGCCTCGTTTGCCTTCGGGGCAGTGAAGCTGATTCCGACGGCCTTAGTCAGAGCATCCATGGCGGGGGAGCCGTTGTTGCGGAACTCGGACCAGGCGGCACCGATCATGGCCGCGCCGGGGATGCGGGAGTTCAAGGCGGAGCCCACGACATAATCCACCCAGCCCTCGATGAGCGACAGGCTGGTTTCCAGGCGTTCGCGGGCGTGGGCGTTGGTGGAGACGACCTGGGGGGAGAGGTCCTGGCCCTGCATCCGCTCCATCATCTCCTGCATCTTTGCAGGATCGTTCATGGATTCCGGGGTGATTTCCCGAGTGGCTTCCTCGATGGCGGAGTAGTCCAGCGACAGGCCGGCGGCAAACTCCTCGACGTCCAGGATGAGGCGCTCCACCAGCCATGGGACGTGCTTAAACAGGCGCAGGTGCGCGGCCTCGCGGGCGGCCAGGTAGATCAGCGCCTCGCGGGGCTCGCAGCCCAGCTTCTTGGCCATGGAATCCAGGTGTTCGGTTGCGATGGCGGCGGTATCGCCCTCGGCCAGCGGCACGCCCCACTGGGTGGACAGCACGACATCGGTGGCCATCGCGCCCAGGGTGTTGCCCAGCTGGGCGCCGAAGTTCATGGCGTTGATCTGCTTCATCATTCCCGCCAGTGGGCCAATCTGGCTGCGCATTTCCTCCGGCACGCCACCCAGGGCGGCGTCGCCGAGCTTGTCGGCCAGGGGAGTGACGACGCGCTTCCACGTTTCGAAGGTTTCGTCGAGCCACTGCGCCGGGCCAAAGGCCACGGAGCCGGAGGCGCCGGCGGGCAGGTGGGTGGCCTCGTCCAGCCACAGTTCGGCCAGGCGAACGGAATCGGCGACTGCCTGCGAGTCGTTATGACTGGGGCGGGAGTCCTTATTGGTGGCGGCGATCCGCTGGCGCGCGGTGCGCTTGGCCAGTCCGTAGTTGACCGGCCCCTGGCCCTCGGCACTGTTCATGTCTGTACCGAATCCGGAGAGCATGGAACCGAACTGGTTCAGGATGTCGCCCAGGTTGCCGGCCCCCATGTTGCCCGCGCCGCCGTTCATTCCGCCTGCGCCGCCGCCCATCGGGCCGCCGAAGAAGAAGCCGAACGGGTTGTTCTCGTTCCCGTTGTTTCCGTTTTCGTCGCGGTTGTTATCGCCGTCTTTGTCGCGGTCGTCATCGGAATCGTGCGGGCCGTGGAAGCCAAAACCGAATTTACTCATGTACCCCACCGTACCGACTGTTGCAGGGTGAAAACGACCTCGAAAGGCCGTGAAGGCGGCTAAAAGCGTGTGCTGAGAGCGAACAGGGTTCGGCCTGTGCCAGGGTGGGCGAACCTGGTGGGGGAAGCATGTAAAGTTGGGCGGGTGAAATTCTGGAACAGGCGAAATCGCACCATCGTCGTGGGTGCAGTGCCCGTCGTGGCGATCTTTTCCCTCCTTGGCCTGCCGTCGATCCCCGGCACCGACATCAACCTGACCGTCCCCTATGCAGCTGAGGGGAACGGGCCGACGTTCAATACCTTGGGCGAGGTCGATGGCCGCCAGATCGTGGACATCAGCGGTGCGAAGACTCACCCGACCAGTGGAAACCTCAACATGACCACCGTGTCCGTCCGCACGAACATGACTTTGGCACAGGCGCTGAAGCGCTGGGTTTCTACAGACGACACCCTGGTGCCGATCGAGCACATCTTCCCCTCCGGCAAGTCTTCGGAGGAAGTGCAGCGCCAGAACGCCGCCGCGTTCGCCAACTCGGAGTCCAACGCCACGATTTCGGCGATGAACCACCTGGACAAGCCCCTGGAGACCATGGCGCTGGAGATCTCCGAGGACTCCCCGGCGCAGGGCAAGATCGAGGTAAACGACATCATCACGAAGGTCGATGGGGAGAAGATTACGCTGCCCAGCGAACTGTCCGACAAAATCAAGGGCTACAAGCCGGGCGATGAGGTCACCGTCACCGTCAAGCGCCAGGAGAAAGATAAGGACATCAAGGTCAAGCTCGCCGAACTACCGGAGGAGGTGCGTGGCGACCATCCGAAGGACACTGCCTTCCTCGGCGTGACGGCCGTTGCTCAGCCGGGCGGGAACATCAAGGTGGAGTACAACCTGACCGACATCGGCGGCCCATCCGCCGGACTGATGTTCTCTATGGCGGTCGTTGACAAGCTGACGCCCGAGGAACTGACAGGTGGGAAGTTCGTCGCCGGTACCGGAACTATTGACGCCGCAGGCAAGGTCGGCCCGATTGGTGGCATCACTCACAAGATCGCCGCCGCCAAGGAAGCCGGTGCAGAGGTGTTCTTAGTGCCGGCGCAGAACTGCGCCGAAGCGGTCCACGAGCCGCCGGAGGGGATCACCTTACTGAAGGTCGATACGCTCGACGATGCGATCAAGGACCTCAAGGACTACAACGACGGCAAGCAGACCGATACCTGTAAGTAGCGGCCAGCGGCTACTCGCTTCTATCTGCTTTTATTCGTCGGCCTCGAAGGTGGCGCGCAGGGTGTGAATCACGCCGGGGGCGATGTCGTCACCGCCGAGCAGCTGCACCTTGTCCTGGCCGAAGGGATCCTCTGCAAGCTCCTCCTCGCTGGGGCGGAGTTGGATGAGGGAACGCTCGGGGCCGGAAAAGTCGGCGTCACAAAGAAGTCCGCTAAACAAGCGAGCCTGGCGCGGGGCAGGGTCCGCACCGGGCGCGGCGTTGGAGAAGGTGATTTCCTGGGCGAGGATCGCACCGACCACGGGGGCGGGCCAGCGGATGGTGGCCAGGAATTGTCCGAGTTCCTCGCTGCCGGGGCGGATGTGCTCCGGGATGTCCTCCTGCACCACCAGAGCCAAAGGATTGGCGGGGGCATCGTCGTCGAAGGCCTGCGGTGCGGCATCGGCGATCAGCGAGGCCGGCACCAGGGCGAACAGGGTGGCCGGTTGATCCCAGCCCTCGGCCTGGACGAAGTCCACGGCCTCGCGCAGAGCTGCGTTGAGCACGCGCTCATCCTGCAGATCGACGTTCGGGGAGGAATCGGGAGAGGTCATTCGTGATGCCTTTCTTTCGTTGGGGGATGGGTTGGGGTTTGTTATGAGGCTTTAAGAATTGTACGTATCCTGGTAGAAACATCGCGATCAGCGATACCCACAGGTGCGATTAGCAGGAGAGTATTTAAGCCTTGAGCACGCCCACGCCACCGTCTTCGGGTCGCCCGAAGCAGCCGTTCCCGTCCAGCCCAGGGTCGAGCAGGCGCTCGAAGTTCCTGGGAATCCTGGTGGCAGCTATCGCCATCATTATCTTCATTGTGCCGGTGGTGGTGAGCACATACACCGACTTCGCCTGGTTCCGCAGTGTGGATTACCAGGGCGTGTTCATGAACGTGATCGTGACCCGCCTGGTGCTCTTTGTTGTCTTCGGGCTGATCGGCGCACTGATTTCCTGGTTGGCGGCGTATCTGGCGTACCGTGCGCGGCCGGACGAGATCGAATCCCTTGGCACGTCCTCGCCCCTGGCTGAGTACCGGCCGCTGATCCGCCGCAACATGCGCCCATTCCTGGTGGGCATTCCGCTGTTCGTCGGCGTGATCACCGGCATGATTGTGCAGGCCAACTGGCGCTCGGTGTTGCTGTTCCTGAACGGGTCGAACTTTGGGGTGCACGATCCGCAGTTCGATAAGGACCTGGGCTTCTATGCCTTTAACCTGCCTTTCCTGCAGATGCTGGTCTCCACATTCAGCGTGCTGTTGATCCTGGCCTTTGTGATCAACGGCGTTGGCCACTACCTGCTGGGGTCCATCACCACAGGTAACCCGCGGGTGGGGGAGAAGGCCTCTATCTCTACGAATGCCCGCCGTCAGCTGGCGGTTATTGCAGGTGTGTGGATGCTGTTGAAGGCGGTCGGCTACTGGTTCGACCGCTACGGGTTGCTTACCCGTTCGCACGAGACGTTCACGGGTGCCTCTTACACGGACATCAATGCTGTGCTGCCCGCGCAGATTGTGCTGCTGGTGATCTCGATCTTCGTGGCAGCCATGTTCTTCATCACGATTGTTCTGCGCGACCTGCGTATCCCGGCGCTGGCGGTTGCACTGATGGTGGGTTCTTCTCTGACCGTGGGGCTGGCGTGGCCAGCGATGCTGGAGCAGTTCTCCGTCAACCCGAACCGTGCGGAGAAGGAACGCGAGTACATCGCCCGCAACATCGAGGCCACCCGCTTCGCCTACGGCATCGGTGAAGACAAGGTCACCTACGACCGCGACTGGGGGTCTGCCGGTGACGCTGCCTCTCAGGAGCAGAAGAAGGCCGTTGCCGACGACTCCGCCACGCTCTCTAACGTGCGTTTGCTGGATCCGGAGGTGCTGAGCCCGACGTTCACCCAGCAACAGCAGCTGCGTAACTTCTACGGTTTCCCGGACGAGCTGGCGATCGACCGCTACGAGGTGGACGGCGAGATGCGCGACTTCGTGGTCGCCGCCCGCGAGCTGAACCCGAACACCCTGGACGGCAACCAGAACGACTGGATTAACCGCCACACGGTCTACACCCACGGAAATGGCTTCGTGGCAGCGCCTGCCCGCAAGGTCGACGAGGTCGCCCGCGACGTCGGCTCTGCCCGCGGTGGCTACCCGGTCTACACGGTCGCGGATCTGCAGTCGATGCAGTCCGGTAAGCAGGGTGGCGAGCTGGAGCTGGATATCAAGCAGCCGCGCATCTACTTCGGCCCGGTTATTGCCTCGTCGAAACAGAACAACTCTGACTACGCGATCGTCGGCAATTCCGAGGGCGAGCCGTTGGAGTACGATACCGACGCATCCAATTACACCTACACCGGCACCGGTGGTGTGGATGTTTCTAACTACTTCAACCGCCTGATGTTCTCTGCCCACTTCGAGTCGATGAATATGCTGCTGACGGATCGCATCGGTGAGGGGTCGAAGATCCTTTACGAGCGCGACCCTCGCGAGCGTGTACACAAGGTTGCTCCGTGGCTGACGACGGATTCCAAGACCTACCCGATCGTCATTGACGGCCGTGTGAAGTGGGTCGTTGACGGTTACACGACGTTGAATAACCTGCCCTACTCCGAGCGGATTGGGCTCACCGATTCTACTGCGGACGCCCTCAATCCCGACGGCGTAAGCGAGAGCCAGGTCGTCGACAATGAGGTTGGCTACATTCGCAATTCCGTGAAGGCCGTGGTCGATGCCTACGACGGTAGCGTGGATCTGTACGCCTTCGATGAATCGGACCCGGTGCTGAAGGCCTGGCGGGGTGCGTTCCCGGACGTGGTTAAGCCGCGCTCCGAGATCAGCAAGGAGCTGGAGGACCACCTGCGCTACCCGGAGGATATGTTCAAGGTGCAGCGCGAGCTCATCGCCAAGTACCACGTCTCCGACCCGGGCGTATTCTTCCAGAACGACTCTTTCTGGTCCGTGCCGACGGATCCGACGGCTCCGCAGGACCGCCAGGATAATGCGCAGCCGCCGTACTACGTGGTGGCGGCTGACCCGGAGACCAACAAGCCGTCGTTCCAGCTGATTACCCCGTTCCGTGGCCTGCGCCGTGAGTTCCTGGCGGCGCACATGTCTGTGGGCTCCGACCCGGATAACTACGGACAAATCAACGTGCGGGTGTTGCCGACGGGCACGCAGACGCTGGGCCCGAACCAGGCGCAGGACACGATGATGTCCTCCGACGAGATCGCCCGCGAGCGTACTCTGCTGAAGGGCACGAACGACCTGACGAACGGTAACCTGCTGACTTTGCCGGTGGGCGACGGGCAAATCCTGTACGTCGAGCCGGTGTACTCGCAGCGCAGTGGCCAGGATTCGGCCTTCCCGAAGCTGCTGCGCGTGCTGGTGAGCTACAACGGCCAGGTGGGCTATGCCCCGACCATTGCTGAGGCCCTGGACCAGGTAGGGATCAAGACATCCTCCACCACTGACATCCAGGAGATCGACGGTTCGGTCGTTGATCCGACTAAGGACGGAGGCAGCGGTAACAAGGGCGATAAGGGCAAGGATGCAGACAAGGACAAGAAGTCCAAGGACGAGCAGGGTTCGGATGCGAAGGGCGCTGCCGGCAAGTCTGACAACAAGGGCACCGATACGGCTCCGGAGCAGCGCGTGCGCGATGCGATGGACAAGGTGAACAAGACCCGCGAGTCCGGCACCTTCGAGGAGTTCGGTAAGGCACTGGACGAGCTGGACAAGGCGGTCCAGGACTTGCAGTCCGAGCGTTAGGCTCTGGTGAAATCGCCTGCGACCAGGCGATTTCACTTTATCCAAGCTCTGCGTTACAGTAGGGGAGTCGCTGACGCGATGGCGTACAGCACTCGTCGCGGGGTGGAGCAGCTCGGTAGCTCGCTGGGCTCATAACCCAGAGGTCGTAGGTTCGAATCCTGCCCCCGCTACCAACTTCCAAGCCCCTACCAGGAGAAACACTGGTAGGGGCTTTAGTTATTTCTCTTAAGGCGCACGTCCTGGGACTCAAATCGGGACTTTAGCGATGGCATTTTGTCACTTAAGCCGGTTTGGAAGTGATGGGGTTAAGTGACAATTTTCGATTTTGTGACCTTGGATGACTGTGTCGTTTTGAGGAGTCGTCTGCACGGATTTCAGAAGTCCTCTGTACTATCGCCATCCACTCCGGAGAGGCCGCGGACGTTCGTCCACTTCATCTGGAACGCGATTCGACAGAGCGCATTCAATACGATGGTCTTTTTCTCCCTGCGAAGGATGGGGGCAGTTTAGGGTGCCAGGGTGTTGACCAGATCGAGGAATTCCTCAGCGTAGGCAATTTGCTTGCGTAGCTTTTCGTAGCGGGTGCGCGTCTCCTCACGAATGTCGGCAAGGGTGGCCTTGGCATTACTCCGTGCCTGCTGTGCGGTATCACTTTCCTGCCCGCCATCTGAACTATGAAGAATCTCCGCAGCTTCCAGGAATTCCCGCATCTGATCCAGAGTAAACCCCAGCGGTTTCATCCGTCGCACCAGCAAAACACGACGTACATCAGCCTCACTATAAAGCCTGAACCCACCAGGGCTACGCCCCGATGGGGTAATCAGGCCGACGTTGTCATAATAACGCAAGGTGGGAATCGACAACCCCGTCTGGTCAACGACCTCGCCGATCTTGAAATTACTGTTTTGCATTGCCTGTTCTCCTTCACGGTGATGTTGCCCACGGGTTCCTGTGCCTGGGTTGGCGGTTGAGTAAAACTCCCGCTACCATGACCACCATCACCAAACCTAAAGTTACTAGAGGGTTGGATTCCTTTCGGGCGTTCGCCCAGTTACCTATCCCCTCAAAGATTGGACATCTATGACTGAAACTAGCACGGCGGCCCCCCGCCCCCTCCTGAGTCCAGACGGCGCTGATGCCCCTACCGGGATCATCGCATCCTTCCGTTACGCATTTTCTTCCCCCGCCCGTATCCGTATAGAGATTCTGGCCGGACTGGCGGTATCCCTGGCGCTGATCCCTGAGGCCATTGCCTTTTCCATCCTTGCCGGTGTTGACCCAGCCATGGGTCTGTTTTCCTCGGTAGTCATGGCCATTGCGATCGCCTTTACCGGTGGCCGCCCGGCAATGACCACCGGCGCCACCGGGGCTATTGCCCTAGTCATTGCTCCTGTGGCGCGTGGTTACGGGATGGATTATTTCATCGCCACCGTCTTGTTGGGCGGTGTCCTACAAATCGTGCTCGGCGCCCTCGGTGTGGCGAAACTTCAGCGTTTTATCCCCCGATCGGTGATGCTGGGTTTCGTCAATGCACTGGGCATTATGATTTTCACCGCCCAACTCGAACACCTCATTGATGTGCCTTGGATGGTCTACCCACTCGTCGGCTTGGGTGTGGTGATCATGATTTTCTTCCCCAAGCTCACCAGTGTGATCCCCGCCCCGCTGGTCACGATTATCGTGCTCACCGGTTTGGTCATTGCCGCCGGTTTGACTGTCCCGACGGTCTCGGACATGGGCAAGATGCCGGAGACCTTACCGTCCCTGTTTATTCCGAACGTGCCGTGGACGTTGGAGACCCTGCAGATCATCGCGCCTTATGCCCTGGCCATGGCCGTGGTCGGTCTCATGGAATCGTTGATGACCGCCAAGCTCGTCGATGACATCACCGACACTCATTCCGATAAAACTCGCGAATCCTGGGGACAGGGGGTGGCTAATATTGCCTCCGGTTTCTTCGGCGGCATGGGCGGCTGCGCGATGATCGGTCAAACCATGATCAACGTCCGCGAATCCGGGGCACGTACCCGCCTATCCACCCTGTTAGCCGGTGTGTTCCTGCTGGTCCTGGTCCTGGCACTGGGCGACATCGTTGGCATGATCCCGATGGCTGCGCTGGTGGCAATCA
The DNA here is from genome assembly GCF_022346045.1 of Corynebacterium sp. ACRQJ. NCBI lineage: Bacteria > Bacillati > Actinomycetota > Actinomycetes > Mycobacteriales > Corynebacteriaceae > Corynebacterium > Corynebacterium sp. ACRQJ. The sequence continues at coordinate 98,731 of NZ_JAKRMT010000008.1, forward strand.
TGATCATGGTCTCGGTCGGCACCATCGACTGGCACTCGGTGCATCCACGCACCCTTAAACTCATGCCGGTCTCTGAGACCATTGTTATGGCCGTGACGATTATTGCCACCCTAGCCACCAGCAACCTGGCCATTGGTGTGGTGTTGGGTGTGGTCACCGCGATGATCATGTTCGCCCGTCGGATGGCACATATCGCTTCCATTGAAAAGGTCTCCGAGATCGACGGCGACGGCGATGGCGAGATTGATACTCGTACCTACCGGGTGCATGGCCAGTTGTTTTGGGCATCAAGCAATGACCTGGTTTATCGCTTTGATTACACCGATTCTGCCCGTCATATCACTATTGATCTCACTGAGGCGGAGATCTGGGATGCCTCCACGGTCGCGACCTTTGACGCGATTACGCAGAAGTTCCAGGACAGAGGCAAAACCGTGTCCATTATCGGGCTCGACGGTCCCAGTCAGGACCGACTGAACCGCCTGTCTGGCCGGCTTGGCACCGGCCACTAACATCCCCCGACTCGAGCACATCGACTTGGCGCCCCAACTTATAACCGGGGCGCCAGTTTATTGGTGCTGTTGCAAAGTTGGGGCATAGGAAGAGCATAAAAGAAGCGTAGCGGTTAACCGCTACTGAACTGCTCCCCATTAGTTGGACTGAGAAATCAGTTACCGACTAGTGGGGAGTAGTTTTCATTGAGAGCACGAAGTTCGCTGAGTGAGCATCAGCGTGAGCAGCTGGTGGAGTGTTTCGAGCAAGGCATGGGCTGTGCTGCCGCTGCCAATGCTCTTGGTGTCTCCAAGTATGCCGCCCGTATGCTCTGTCGTCGGTTTAAGCTGCATGGCAGGCTATGTCTTGTGGAGAAACCGACAAAGCAGCAGTACTCGTTCGACATCAAGAAGGAAGGGTTGCGTCCCTTAGTGTGGTGTAACGCTTGCTGATGGTGGGTCCCGGAAAGTAGTGGGCGGCCACCGCCAGTTAGCCTTTCGACTCAACTACCACATCTCACCGAAAGGCCTATGACGAT
>NZ_JAKRMT010000009.1:0-91838 GCF_022346045.1 Corynebacterium sp. ACRQJ
TCGAAACACTCCACCAGCTGCTCACGCTGATGCTCACTCAGCGAACTTCGTGCTCTCAATGAAAACTACTCCCCACTAGTCGGTAACTGATTTCTCAGTCCAACTAATGGGGAGCAGTTCACTTTGCTGTGGTAGGGGGTCTTTTTCGTTTCTTGCTAACGCCCTCGCAGGGGACAAATGCTGTTGGGGTGTAGCGGAGGTAGGTAACTGCCGGCGTGGGGGTCTAACTTCGGGGCGTTTAGGACATTTGTCCCGGATGACCCGTGGAAAGTGCAACGTTGAGCGTGGAGGCACGGGTGAGGTTTGGAGGGTGGACCATGGCGAGTGGAGACCCTCACGGTGCGTCCGCGTGTACACGTGACCGAGTCATGCCACACCCACCTGCATCTGTTCGGGTGTCAGCCTGTTGCCCGCCTAGACCCACATCTAGCTTAACTATCCAGCAGTTCGATCCAGGCCGTCAGCCGAGTATCCTCCGCTAAGTCGGCGAAGCTCACATCGTAGCCTTTCTCCTGCAGCCAAGTGAGAACCGTAACTAGCTGCAGAGAGTTCATACCCTGGTCATAGAGTTCCTCGGAAACCTCGATCTCTGCTGGCTCCATCTTCATCGTCTCGGCTACACATCCGCGCAACTGGTCTTCAGTGATTGGTTCCATTAGTTCGCTACCTCAATCTTCCGTTCGGCCGTGCTATCTGCGTTGTTCTGTTGGATTCGTTTATTCACTTTGCCCACCCCGGTGGTGGGGAACTCCTCCACTATGTGCACGTGGTCCGGTACTGCGAACCGCGCGATACCGGCAGCCCGAGCATGCTTCCGGACAGCAAGTGGCGTTAGATCATCCACCCCATCCCTCAGGATCACATAGGCCGTGATGGCTTCGCCCAGATTGTCGTCCGGAGTGCCAACCACCGAAACATCGTGGATATCCGGATGGCTGAGCAACGCGTTTTCGACTGCTTCCGGAGCCACCTTTTCCCCACCGCGGTTGATCTGATCCTTTGCCCGGCCGACAACCGTCAGAGCACTATCGTCGACGGTGACGATGTCGCCAGTAATGTAAAAGCCATCTTCGGTGAATGCCCTAGAGTTGATCTCTTCAGCACGGTGATAGCCCCGGATCGTGTACGGCCCGCGGGTGAGTAGGTGTCCGGGGTGGCCTTCGGGGAGGGGGAGCGTGGCGTCATCAACAATGCAAATCTCATCGTGGCTGCTCATGGGGCGACCCTGTGTATTGATTATTTCCTCGGTCGAGGCGTTTAACGGTGTGAAGTTTACGAGTCCCTCAGCCATGCCGAAAACCTGTTGCAGTTGACAGTCGAGTTCCGGCCGGATGCGGCGGGCCACCTCGGCAGATAGCTTCGCCCCACCCACCCATAGCGTGCGCAGAGTGCGTAGGTCGTGGCGATCGCGGGCCGGTGCGTGGAGAATGCCCAGTACCGCCGGAGGTACCAGGGCGAGGTGAGTCGCACCGTGGCGGTCAATGGCAGGCAGCAGATCGCTGGGCATCGGTGATTTGGCGAAAACGATGTGCGCTCCGCGCAGCAGCGCACCCAGAATTCCCGGCGAGCTGAGAGTGAAGTTATGCGCCGCGGGCAAAGCGACGAGCAGGCAAGATTCCGTCTCCAAGTCACAGGCTTGCAACGCACAACGGATCGAATAGAGATAATCCGCATGGGTTCGCGGGATTAGCTTCGGTAGGCCGGTCGTGCCACCGGAGAGTTGCAGGAACGCAAGCTCGTCTGCTTCTACATCGGCGGTTGGAGGGGCGGGTGACTCTTCGTTTGCAGCCTCCGAGTGCCCCGTTGATTCGGTAGCCCAGGGAGATTCGGCGGTCTCGTCGATGAGGATCGCTCGAACAGTGCGGCCATCGTCCAGCGGCTCTTGTAGCGTGGCGTGGACGCCCGCAAGGTGCCGATCGGGGCGTGACGTGCTGATGTAGAAGCGTGCTGGCGCGTGGCTGGCGAAGTGGCGCACCTCCGTGGAGCCGAGGTCAGGCAAGGCGAAGATGGGAATGGCGCCGAGCTTCCATAATGCCAAGAGAGTTTCGAGGAACACCACACTATTGGGAAGCTGCAGGATGCAGCCATCGCCCCGGCGTACTCCGGCTTGGTGAAGGTAGTGGGCGGCGGTCTCGACGCTGTTGTCTAGTTCGTGCCAGGACAGGCTGCGGTGGCCGTCCGTCGTGGCGGGTCGATTGGGAAAGGTGGCAACCGTTTGCTGGAAGACATCCCAGTGGGTGTGGTGGGTCCATATTCCCTGGCGGTGGTATTCCTGCGCGAGGGTACGGGGCATGTGGTTGGCCAGTACCTCTGGGCCGTGGCTTCCGTTAAGCGGGCTGAGGTGGGGCTCGGGATTGGGCGCTATGTGTGCTGACGGGGGCTGTGCGGTGCCTTCTGTATCTCCCTTTGCGGCCAGTCCCAACAGCGCACGCACCGGACCGAGTTTGAAGTTGGTTTCCTCGATCTCCTGGTCTGGCTGGGATTCGGCAACGATTCCGCCGCCGGCTCGGGCAGACACTTGGGAGCCTTGAACCGTGGCACTTCGGATAGCTACCCGCCACTCGCCATCGCCGTGGGAATCTGCGTATCCGATGGCGCCGCCGTACAGACCCCGCTCCGGCTCCTGCTGGCGCAAAAAGTCCAACGCAGCAGCGGACGGTGCTCCATTGACTGCCGGAGTGGGGTGTAGCAACGCAGCCAACTCCAGAACGGAGGTATCAGGGTTCCGCAACGTGCCTTCGATATGGGTTCCTAGGTGCCAGGTGTGCGACGTGGCGGTCAGCGTGGGTAATTCCGGAACGTGTAGCTGAGTACACAGGGGTTCAAGAACCTTCCGGATGGCCGTGGTCACGAAGCGGTGCTCGGCGATGTCTTTGTGGGAGAGCGTGAGCTCAATTGCCCGCGCCCAGTCCGTCACCGGGTCCTCCGATCGAGCGATAGTTCCGGCCAGCGGGTGGGAAACAATCCGCGCGCCTTCCTTGCGGATCAGTAGCTCCGGGCTAGATCCCACGAAGAAAGCTTCTTCGGGGCCGTTAGTCGTAGCTACCAGGTGCCCGTGCCCCGTGGCGGAGGTTTCCATGAACCCTCGTAGCAGGGCTTCCGGCTCCACAGGGCTAGCCAGCGTGTACTCCTCCTCGCGGGAAAGCACCACCTTTTGAAACTCGCCACGCCCAATCGCCTCCACGGCACGGCTAACCCGCCGGCCATGCTCTTGCAGGCTGGGGCGTTGTGAGATGTCCACCACGTCGGGAACCAATGGAGCCGTCTTCCAACGCGGAGCTCCCGCGTGCCACTGAAAGCCCTCGGGGGCCAGCAATACCGGTGCTGTGTCTGGATCGAAGGGCAGCGCTCCCACCACGACGTCTTCCCGTCCTGCCTCCGCCGCCCTACGAAGTGCTGCGGCGGCTTGCTCTACCGTGCCATAACGAGTTTTGACGCCGCAGGTTGTCAGAGTCTGGTCGCTGTCGCTCATGACAAAGCTGGGTGGGCCACTAGCCTCCCCACTGGGCGGACCATCGTGCACCTCCAGCTGTTTCAGCGCGCTGGCCGTATCCAGGCTTCTTCCACAGCGCTTGGCTACCCAATCAATCGTTTCCTGGTGGTCCTGTGCCGTGAAATCCGCAATTCCGTCCGTGATCACAAACGGCTGAATGTCCTTCATAAACGCATCCACCGCGGTGACCTTGCAGCCCATGTGGCCATATACCCCGGTGATAATTAGCTGATCCCGCCGAGCGAAAGCCAGCGACTGGTAAAGGTCCGTGCGCTCGAATGCGGAATAGCGCCACTTCGTGAGTATCTGGTGATGCTTGCCTGGCGCCAACTCTTTGATGATCGACGCTTCCTCGGCTGTTTGTAAACCTTGTCCCCACATATCGCTTAAGAGCCCTCGTCGGGTGGGGTGCTGTTGCGGCGGCTGGGCGGAATAGAACACAGGAATACCCAGCTGATCCGCCGTGGTGATGAGGCGCGCGATGTTGGCGAGCGCCGAGTGTAGCGGTTCTTTGTTCCAGTCATAGGCAGCTAGGAAGTACTTCTGCATGTCGTGCACCAGCAGTGCTGCGCGTGCGGGCTCCAGGGCCCAGGATCTCGCCGGACAATCGGCGGGCAGTGTGGTGGATGGAGTGGGGATGGGATAGGGCGAAATGGGTGGAATCGCCATAGAGATAACCTTTCGTTGGGCTGGTGGGGTACAGAGGCTAGGCATCTAGGGTGGCGCCACCATCAACACGGAGGTCGTGCATGGTGATGTGGCAGGCTGCAGGGGAGATAAGAAAGAGGCATGCTGCCGCGATATCTTCTGGCTGCGCGATGCGTTGTAAGGGGATGCCTAACCGGTAGTCCTCCGGTACACCGGCAAGGGTCTGCGCGGCTCGATCCTCGCCGTGCCAGCTGGTGCGTAGCATCGCGGTGTCTGTGGAACCAGGGGATACGCTGTTGCAGCGCACCCCGTGTGGGGCGCACTCTAGCGCCAGAGTTTTCAACCAGGCAGTCGCTGCCGCTTTGGAAGCTCCATAGGAGGCCATGCGTGCCCGGGGCTGTGCTGCTGCATTGGAAGTCACTGCCACAATTGCTCCAGTGCCGCGATCCACCATGTGCTGGGCGATTGCGGAGCATGTGCGGGCTAAGCCGGTGACGTTGACAGCGAAGTTGTTTTCCCAGGCTCCGGTCTCGTCGGGGTCCGCACCGATACCCGAGACTGTGTCAACTGTGTCAACTGCCGTGGGGCCCGTCAGTGCGCTATCTGGGATTAAGGTTCCCGCGCAGTGGATGAGTGCATCAATGTGCCCGTGAGCTGCCAGTGCTTTCGACAGGTGGCTTTCCACGCTGCGTGGGTCAGTCGGGTTTGAAGAGGTGATGTCTACTTCCGGTAGATCCCAGCCGATCACGGTGTGATCGTTCTGTCGTAGCAGGCGCACACACTCGCGGCCGATGCCTCCAGCAGCACCTGTCACGATCACCGTTTGTTGTAGTTGCGCTTGCTCCGGCGGCGACTCGGTTGGCTGCCGTGTGGCTAGGTGCGGAGGAATGTTGAAATCCATAGCGGACACTGTAATCGACTTAGGTTAGGCTAATCAAGGGTGTTATTTTTGGATTTCTTGAGAGGGATGATGAGCGGGTCACCAGTCTCCGGATCTTCGATCACCCGTGCTCGCAGGTCGAAAGCCCGCTGCAGTAGCTCTGCAGTAATGATCTCCGAAGGCGAACCGGAGGCCATCACCTGGCCTTCATTCATGACCACTAGATAATCGGAATAACGCACCGCAAGATTTAGATCGTGCAGCACCATAACCACGGTGCGGCCAAGCCGTTGGCACAGGTCCTCAACCAGTTCCAAGATGTCCACGGAAGTCGCCAGGTCTAAGTAGGTGGTCGGCTCGTCGAGGAAAAGGATGTCGGTGTTCTGCGTCAACACCATGGAAATCCACACGCGCTGGCGCTGGCCGCCAGAGAGTTCATCCAGCGTGCGGTTAGCAAGATCCTTGGAATCTGTTTGCTCCAGGGCCTCGAGTACCGCCCCTTCGTCCGTGGAAGACCATTGCCGGAACCACGCCTGGTGTGGGTGCCGCCCGCGAGCCACCAGATCGGAGACCAGCAGGCCCTCTGGGGCCACGGGCGATTGGGGAAGTACGCCCAATAGTCGGGCGACCTCCTTGCGTTTCATGGCCGTGATGTCCTGGTTATTCACACGAACGGTTCCCGTATTGAGGTCAAGTAGGCCGGACATGGCACGCAGCAATGTGGACTTACCGCAGCCGTTGGGCCCCACGATGGTAGTAATCTTGCCCGCCGGGAACGTGGCACTAAGGTCGCGGATGATGGTGCGCTCGCCGTAGCCCACCGTGATCGAGGACGCAACTACGCCGCTGGTGTCGCTTGGCTGTGCTGTATTTGGTAGTGCCGTGTTGTGCTGTGCTGTATTTGGCTGGGGTGTGGAAGAGGTCATGCGTCTGTGCTCCTAGTGCGTTGAACGAGCAGATAGATGAGGAAGATGCCACCTAGGGCGGAGGTCACAATGCCCACCGGAAGTTCCACCGGCAGAATCGCTTGGGTGACGATGTCCGCCCCCAGCAGCAGTACTGCACCGGTGAGCGCCGAAGCCGCAAGCGGTGGGGTGGGTACGCCGCACATTCGAAGGGCCACCTGGGGTGCTACGAAGGCGACGAAGCCGATGGGGCCGGCGGCGGAGACTGCTACCGCAGCTAGGGCCACGGCCAGCGCCAGCATCGCGACCTGTACACCGTTGACTCGCTGGCCGAGTGCCCGAGCCAGATCGGGTCCCAAAGTGGTGGCCAGCGCCTGGTAGCCGATCCAGGCCAGTAGGGGACAGCACGCGATCACCAGAATCACCATCGGGATGGTGGTATTCCAGCCCGCTGTGGCCAAGGAGCCTGTGAGCCAGAACTGCGCTTGGGTAGCATTCCGTAGCTCCGAGCGGATCATAAGGAAATTGATGTAGGAACTGAGCAGCGCGGTGATGATGATGCCAAAGAGCACTAGTCGGTAGGAATCCGCCTGGCGCCGCCACGCCAGTGCCCAGATCGCTGTAGCGCTGAGTATCGCCCCTAGTAGTGCGGCCAGAGGGATTCCGATTCCGGACAGCCAGCTGAGAAATCCGCTGCCACCGCCGAGGACGATGACCGTCACGGCCATGGCTGAGGCGCCCGTGGTGATACCAAGGATATCCGGGCTGGCCAGTGCGTTGCGGGTGACTGTCTGAGTTAGCGCGCCAGAAAGCCCCAAAGCACTGCCGACCGCGATGGCGGTTGCCACACGGGGCATGCGCCAGTCCAGGACCACTAGCCTTTCCACGCGGTTTCCATCCCCGCGGAAGACAACCTCCAGCACTCGGGAAACGGAGATGGGGAAATCACCTAGTCCAATGGAAAATGCTCCCAAGAAAACGATAAGGGCCGCGGCAATGAGGCATACAAGCAGCACTCGTGGGCGCCAAACGAAGGAGATTGGCCCGACCCTGAATGCCGGACGGCCTGGAACCCGCTCGGTAGCGGTGAGCCTATTGCGCGAAGTCTTGTTGAGCCCCATCAGAGCGTCGCCACCTTCTTTCGGTAAATCAAGACGATGAAGAACGGTGCACCCACGAACGCCAGCACAATGCCCACCTGGAGCTCGCCGGGCCGGGCGATGAGGCGCCCCACCACGTCCGCGTAAAGAAGTAGTGCTGCACCGGCTAGCGCGGAGTACGGCAGAATCCACTTGTAATCCGGGCCGGTGAGGGCTCGGACGATATGGGGTACCACCAGGCCGATGAAGCCCAGCGGTCCTGCAGCGGCAGTGGCTGCACCTGCCAGCAGTGCGATGATGCCCATGCCCCCTAGTCGCGCGGCCGCAGTGTTGATACCTAAGCCAGCAGCCACGTCGTCGCCCAGATTTAGGATGTTCAGCTGCGGGCCCGTGGCAAAGGCCAGGATCAACCCCAGAACCACAAACGGCAAGACGCTGAGCGCGATGTTCATATCCCGGCCCGCTAGGGAACCGACGGTCCAGAAGCGCATCCTATCCAGGTTGTTTTCACTTGTGAGAACGAAGGCGCTCGTGATGGCACTTAGCACTGCCGACAGCGCGGCTCCGCCCAGCACGAGGGTCAGGGGATTTACCGTGGCTCTGCCCGCGGAAGCTAGGCCGAAGACCAGCGCCGTCGCTGCGATTGCACCAAGGAAGGCAACCACCGCAGTCGCCCAAGGCGCGCTGATGCCCAACAGGGCGTAGCTGGCCACCACGCTCAGTGCCGCGCCGGAACTGATTCCCAGTATCCCCGGATCCGCCAGGGGATTGCGGGTATGTCCCTGGATTAGGGCGCCGGCTACGCCTAGTGCCGCGCCCACGATAATGGCCAATATGGTGCGTGGCAGGCGCAGCTCGGCGACCACGCGTTGGTTGATTGGAACCTCCTCCGGGGAGCTACTGGTAGCCGGGAGATCCCGAAGTGCAGCCCACACGTCCTCTGCGGGGATGGAACGGGCGCCGTACAGGAAACTGCAGATCGTGCCACTGACGACCAGTAGGAGTAGTACCCCCAGACCCAGTAGGCGGCTGGTGCGCACACTCATGGCGTGGCCTCCAATCGCTGTTGCGGCTCACGCCCTGCGCTAGGCCGTGTTAAGCCGAACAACCGTACGCGCCGGTCTGCCCGCTGCTGTCGCTCGCCGAAATCTTGGAAACTGGCCTTGGCCAGCGCCCGGTGCGTGCGGGTGTTGCGATAGTCCGGCTCGCCAAGCACCAGCTGGCACTGCGGGTCTTGCTCTAGCAGTGCTGCGGCCAGCTTGCTCAGAAAAGAAGAGAAGATCCCATGGCCAGTCAGTTCTGGCTTGCCGATTGCGATATGGGCTCCCAGGTCGTGGGGTTGAGAGAGATAGCTGCTGCCAATCTCGTCCCGGTGTGGGCGATAGATTTCCACGTACCCCACCGGGGTTGTGGCGTCATTCTCGTCAGACGGTGTAGGAGCTGCGGAGGCATCGCCCCTCGTGGCTTCCTTTGCAGCCCGGATGTGGGGGGAGCGGGGTATCGAATAGGACAGTATTGCGGCGCGAGCGTAGGTGGTGTGAGTTTTTGCGACCCAGTCCTGGCGCCAGCGTTCGGCTGGCCAGGGTTGTTCCCACGTCTCGCGCAAGTGAGGGCGGGACATCCACTCGGCCACCAGATCGGCATCGGAAGATTCGGGATCTGGGTCCGCAGGGCGTAGGGAAAAGGGAGGGTTCATCTGCGGTAACGGTGGCGGGGAAGGGAGGAAATCCGCTGTCGGGATGTCGTGGCGCAACCGGGCCAGTATTTCCTCCGGGCGGGGTTGGGAGCTTCCTGTGAGCAGTGACTCAGGCTGTTGCTGGGGGTCATTGTCAATCATGGGTAAGCATACTACCGTCTATGTGTAAGGTAAGCCTTCACTTGGTAAGGGAATGGTAAGTTGAAATCATTGGCGATCATCGGAGCGGGGCCAAAAGCGCTAGCCGTTCAGGCGAAACTCCACGCTCTGCGCAGCCTGGGCGTTCCAACCCCGGAAGTAACCGTGCTGGATCCGCACGGCATTGGCGGTAATTGGAAGCCTTGCGGTGGGTGGACGGACGGGCGGCAGTTGCTGGGAACCTCGCCCGATAAAGATCTGGGATTTCCCTACCGCACGCGCATCGCGGGCGAGCTCAACGAGGCCGTGGACCGGAGCATGCTGGGGCTTAGCTGGGTGCGCTTCCTTACGGAGTCGGATCGTTATGCCTCTTGGATCGACCGTGGCCACCCCAACCCACCGCACTACCTGTGGGCTAGCTACCTGGAGTGGGCGGCGCAAAAGATGGGAATGCGGGTGGTTCCAGCAACGGTGCGGCTACTCGACGTGACCACTGAAAGTAGTGCCACTAGCCCTACGGGCACGGCCACCGGCACTGCCTCCCAGCCCTGCCGGTGGCGCCTCACTGCCGAGGACACACGTGGCGCCGAGTTCACTCTGGAGGCCGATAGTGTGCTCGTTACCGGCCCTGGCCGTAGCGACGGCAAAATTTCGGATGTTCCGGGTGTGTTCTCTGTGGCAGAATTTTGGGATCTCAAGGCGCGTGGAAGCCTCCCCGAGGTCCCTCGTGTTGTGGTGATCGGTACTGGGGAATCTGCAGCTTCCGTGTTGGACCAGCTAATTCACCTCAATATTGAGGAAGCTCTGGCCGTATCGCCCCTGGCCACGATGTTCAGTCGTGGGGAGAGTCAATTCGAAAACGAGTTGTATACAGATCCGCGCAAATGGGTGACACTCAGCGAAGCAGCGCGTAGAGACTTCATCCGCAGAACCGACCGTGGGGTGCTTTCTGTGCGGGTGCAGCAGGTGTTAGATTCCGATGATCGCGTGGCGCATCGCCGTGGCGTTGTCCGCCGTGTGGAGCTGGCGAGCTCGCCGGACGCTGATTTTCGACTGCGGGTGCATATTGATGATGAAGTGTGTGGCTCCTACACCGAGCTGTGCGATCTCGTCATTGACGCTCGCGGTGGTAGGCCCTTGTGGTTCTGTGATGTGATGACGCCACAGGTGCGCCTCCTCCTGGAGCGCGCACTAGGCAACCAGTCCGATGCAGCGCTGAGCTCCGTTCCGGCCTGGGAGGCCAGTATTGGGGCAGATCTGGCAGTGGAGGGATTGGTTCCGCACCTGTTTGTTCCGGCACTGGCAGGTATGCGCCAGGGGCCGGGGTTTGCGAACCTGAGCTGCCTGGGCGAGCTTTCCGATCGGGTAGTAGCTGGGCTCGGTGTAGGGGACGGCCTGGGCGATAATGCCGCCGATGTGCAGGCTGGGGTTCGGGCGGAGGTGCGTTCATGAGTGCATTTCCAGCACCGCGGCCTCATGGCCGCCGAGTGAAGCAGCGCTATGCCACGGTGGATGCGATGATTTGTGCGGCAGTCCAGGAGTGTGGGGTAGATAGCCCACGGCTAGCGGTTACGGGGCCTGCTGGGGCCATTACTTGGCCAGAACTGGCTAGAGGTGCCAGGCGAGTGGCCGGCAGTATTAGCAGCCGCGGGCTGGGTAGAGGGGACCGGATCGCGGTACTGGCGCGCCGGGATACTCGGCTACCGGTAATGGTGGCAGGGATTCTTCACTCGGGCGCAGTCTATTGTCCATTGGAGGTGGATTCTCCAACAGAGCGTTTGCGTTGGCAGCTGGAAGATCTTCAGCCGGAGCTGGTGATGTTGCTCGGTGTGGAGCAGTCTGCGGAACAGGAGCTGCGCCGAGTCGTCGCCGAAGCTTGCGCCGCTGAAGTGTGGATTGGTGGCGCAAAGTGTGACCGCGAAAATATAGATGGATCGGGTGGCTCGCTGCAGGTGAGCGGTGCGCTGTTGGAGGTGAACACGGACATTTGCCCGGAGGATCCCTGTTACATCACGTTCACCTCAGGTTCGACCGGGCGGCCGAAGGCGGTGGTGAATACTCACCGTGGCGTAGCCTGCCATTTGGAATGGAGCGCCCGGATCGTGGGGCCTGGCGAGGAACTTCGTGTGCTGCAGAAGGCGCCGGCGGTGTTTGATGTGGGTATCGCGGAGATCCTGAACCCCCTGGCTAATGGTGGAACGGTGGTGATGCCCGATTCACAGTGGTGGATGGGGGATATCGATGGCTTTTTGGATTTGCTGGTGGATTACCAGGTCAGTGTGCTGTCGATGGTGCCGAGTATGCTCGGCACGCTGTTGGATGTCATGGACGACATGGGTGAGCCTCTGGAAAGGTTGGCTGGGCTCAAGCATCTGCTGCTAGGTGGCGAGGCTGTGCCCAGTGCGCTGGCAGAACGGTGCCTGCGACAGATCGGTTGCCGGGTGCATGGACTTTATGGGCCCACGGAGGCCGCGATGGATGTGCTGTGGGTTGAATATACCGAGGAATTGCTGGCTGAGCTGGCGGGATCCAGCGCGGGGGATGGTCGGCAACCGTCGCTGTTGGGTCTGCCTCAAGACAATGTGAGCTGTTATCTGCGCGCTGAGGATGGGAAAGAGGTTACCGATCCTGGCCAGGTGGGTGAGCTCTGCATTGCCGGGGTGCAGGTGGCTACTGGCTATTGGCGCCGCCCGGAGCTAACGGCACAATCTTTTGTGCCCAGTTGGTACCCACAGGTTGATGGCGGCCGAATGTACTGCACCGGAGATCTAGCACGATGGAACCAGGTGGGGTTGCTGGAATTCGTAGGTCGGGTGGGTGACCAGGTGAAGATCCGGGGCAACCGAGTGGAGTTGGGAGAGGTAGATGCGGCGCTGCGACGGGTTCCTGGTGTGCGGCAGGCGGCCAGTCGTGTCGTTGGCGAGGATTCACCAGTGCTGGTGGGCTATGTGGTGTGGGATCAGGAAGCAGTGGTACTACCGCCTACGGAGGTGGCTGCTGTGCTGCGCGAATCAGTACCGGAGTACATGGTTCCCAGCCGTGTAGTGGCTCTGCAGGCATTGCCGCTGAGTAGTAATGGGAAGCTGGATCGTCGTGCCCTCCCCGATCCAAATTAAGTTAAAAAGTCTCAGATTGCCCTTGTTAGCCTACCCTTGGTGATGGTAGCCTTACCTTATCTTGTTCGTTTAGTGAAATGGAAACCCATTCAGAATGAAGAACTCAAACGTTGTCCGTGCGCTCAGCATCGCCGTGCTCTCCACTACCCTGGTGTTGGGAGCCTGCAGCTCCGATGCAGATGACAAGGCGGAAAATACTTCCTCAGGCGCAAACTCCGCAGCGAATTCCGGCGATAATGCCTCCGAAGTCAACATCAAGCACGCCTGGGGGGAAGACACATACCCCGTAAACCCCGAGCGCGTCGTTGCCATTGGTCCAGCCATCGACAACCTGCTGGCTATGGGCATCAAGCCCTCCGCCGTGGTGGTGTCTGCTAAGGACATGAATGCCCCGTGGCGCGACGGCAAGTTGGATGGCGTGGAGATTATCAAGCAGACCGATTTCAAGACTCTGCCGAAGGAAGAGATCGCCGCCGCTGCTCCGGATTTCATCGTCGGGGACTACTGGACGATCTCCGAGGATAACTACACACAGCTCTCCGAGATCGCGCCCACTCTGGGTGGTATTGGCACCGAGGGTGAGGGGATCAGCTGGAAGTCGCAGTTGAAGGAGCTCGGCAAGATCTTCAACAAGGAAGATAAAGCTCAAGAAGTCATCGACCAGGATGAGAAAGTCTTCTCCGATGCGAAGTCCGAGCTGCCGAATATCGAGGGTAAGACCGGTGTGGTCTCCCAGTTCGCTCAGGGATCCTTTGGAGCTGTGGCCGACCCGAAGGATCCAGGAGCCTCCTTTATCTACGACCTGGGTATGAAGTTCCCGGAATCTCTGACCGACGGCTCAATCGAGGTACAGCAGGGGCGCGTGACTCTGTCGCCAGAAAACGTCTCCGCCCTGGCTGCGGACTTCATGGTGATCTATAACCGCACCGGTGACATCGCGGAGGTGGAGAAGATCCCGGGCTACTCAGACCTGCCGCAGGTCAAGTCCGGCGCCACCCTGGCGGGTAACGAGGCTGTGGTTGCTGGCCTGAACACGCCGACCGCCCTGTCCCGTGCATGGGTATTGGAGCAGGTCAAGCCTACCTTGAAAGAGATCTCTTAGTCTCTTTTCTCCAGCACCCCTCGCGAATGTGTCGCCCGGTGTGGCAGCGTGGGGTGTTTTCTTATGCCCTTTCTTGTTCTCTCACTCGCCTCCCCGCTGCCGCCCGCCGACTCACAAGGAACTTGACTTGTCTTCTACGCTGCCGTTAACGAGCGCTCAATACGGTGTCTGGAACGCCCAAAAACTCAACCCCGAATCGCCCTACTACGTGGTTGGTGAGGTACTGCACCTGGGGCCAGGGCACATCGAGCTGGAAACTCTGCAGCACTCCATCGCACAGCTGCAACAGGAAGCTGAGACATTGCGCGTGCGCGTCACGACGGATGGCCTTACCCCGCAACAATCCGTGGTACAGGAAGGCCCCGGGGTCGACCGCGTGATCGACGTGCGGCACGCCGCGGATCCCCAGCGCAGCGCGGAAGCCTGGGTAGATGCGCTACGCGCCGAATGTGCCGAGACGATGCGCACCATGGTGGATCAACCGTTGTGTCGTTATGTCATTATTCTTCTCGACGTCACCGAGACCTGGGTTGTCCAGCTTTATCATCACCTTATTGTCGATGGCTTCTCGGCTTCCCTGCTCACGCGTCGCCTTAGTCAGATTTATACCGCTCGCGTGGCAGGAAAGCAGGCTCGTCCATTCCGGGCAGCTTCGCTGTCCGAACTGGTGGCGCTGGATCAGGAGTACCGCGAATCCGCGGAGCATACCCGGGATAAACAGTATTGGACGTCCGTACTCGCACAGCTTCCGGAAGTTGCTGAGCGCGCCACGATGAATACGGCCACAAAGGCAGAAGGCACAGGGCAAACCACAATCACCACCACCATGCGCCTGGGGCCGGAGATCATGGAGAAGGCCACGAAAGCCGCTACTGATGAGCAGATTACGTGGGTAGAGCTCATGATCGCACTGTACGGGGCGTTTGTTCACCGTCTGTTGGCTCCACGCTCGACCAGCGAACAATTCCTGGCTGTGCCCGTGATGGCACGCTCGCATACGCGAGAGCTCCGCACGCCTGCAATGGCCGTCAATGTGCTGCCACTGCGAGTCAACGTCGACAATCAACAAACGGTGCAGGAGTATCTACACCATGCGGTGGAGTCGCTGCATGGTCTACTGGCCCACCAGCGACTGCGTGGAGAGAGCCTACCGCAGATCACGGGGGACTCCCGGGTGGCTGACGTGCTACACGGAGTGGGAGTGAATGCTAAGGCCTTCACCACCCGGGCGGATTTCGCGGGGGTTCCGGGGCGGTTGCGCAATGTGGCGGGTGGGCCGCCGGAGGATTTGGGATTGGTGCTCACCCCGGCCGAGGATGGCGGACTGGACATGGCTTTTGAGACGGATCCGGCCCGCGTGAGTGCCGAGCATGCGCGGGCTCGGTTGGAGGCACTGCGGGAGTTCACGTGTCAGGCGCTTGAAGACACATCCCGAAAGATCGGGGAGCTGCCACTGCATAGCCAGAGACGGCGCGTGGAAATGTTAGAGCAGCGGCGCGCCCAAGGTGTCGAAGTGGCCGAAAATAGCCGATCGCAGGACGCTCTGAGCACCGCTTTGTCCACGCTGCGAAACCACACACAGGCACATCTGGTGGTTCACACTGCCGATGGCTGGGATACCGAGCCCGGAACTGAGATGTTGGATCGAGAGATACTGGGCGCTGCAGTGCTGAACAGCAAGGATCTCCACGCTGCAGTACATCGCCTGGCTAGTTACTTTCGCCGTGAGGTTCTGGGAAGCGACAGGTGGCGCCAGGCGGAACAAGTCACCGAGCAAGATAGGGCGCGACCAGTGCTCGCTCTCGAGATGGAGCGGGGGCGCGAATTGGCCCTTGCTGTGCTAGCCGCTTTCGCCGCGGGTGTGCCCTTCGTCTATATCGATCCCACCAGTCCTGCCCAGCGCCGTGAGCAAATCCATGCGAACGCTGAACCGGTAGCTAGTGTGGATGCGGCGGCCATCCGCTACGCCCTAGCCTTGGGCAGTACCACCTCGGAGGAGAACGTCGTAGAACGGTCCGCGGAATCGGCAGCCTGTCCAGACCCGGAGCAATTGGCCTACCTGATCTATACTTCTGGATCCACCGGCAAGCCCAAGGGCGTGGAGGTTCCCCGCCGTGCCATTAGCTCTCTGTTTGCCCAACACCGCAGCGGATTGTACGACAGGCCGCACGCGGTGGTGGCGCATACGGCGTCTTTCAGTTTCGATGCAGCATTCGACCAGTTGCTGTGGCTGCTGGCGGGCCACGACGTGCACCTCTACCCAGAACAGGCCACTGGGGATGCAGACAAGCTGGTGGAACACTTCGCTACACAGCAGATCAATGTGGTGGATACGACTCCCTCCATGATGAAGGCGTTGTTGGCCGCGCAGTTATTGGAGAAAGTACCGAGCCTGCAGTTAGTGGTTTTGGGTGGCGAAGAGCTGCCCGCTGAGCTGTGGGATCACCTGGCGGCCACCGGCCTGGAGGTCGTCAATGCCTATGGCCCCACCGAAAGCACTGTAGATGCCCTTTTGGCCCGAGTGGAGCCGGGCGTGGCACACCTGGGGCGGCCCGTTGCCGGTATGCGTGCCTACCTGGTGGATAACGCCCTGCAGCTGGTAGGAGACCAAGAAGTAGGCGAACTGGTTCTAGCCGGTCCACAGCTGGCACTCGGCTACCGTGGCCTTCCGGAGGCCACCGATGCGGCGTTCAAGGAGGACGTTCGCATCGACCCGCGTCGGGCTCCGGAGCGCATTTACCGCACCGGGGATCGGGCACGATGGATTCCTGGGCGGGGCTACCAGTTTCTGGGGCGTGCCGATGAGCAAGTCGAGATCAATGGGCAGCGCGTGGAGCTGGCCGAAGTGGAAGCTGTACTAGCCAGCGTGAACGGCGTGCGGCACTGCGCCGTGGCACCACTGAATCGCAGTGGGCAGGCCACTGTGTTGGTTGCTGCGGTGGTAGGGGATTGGCCCATGGACGCTTCAGATCTGACCGCTATCCGGCACCAGTTGCAAGCTGCTTTACCCGCCGCGGCGATCCCCCGGCGCATCCATCCAGTGCGAGCGCTGCCCACCACCACCTCCGGCAAGATCGACCGGGAGGCCATCGCCGGATACGGACTGCAGCCGCCGACCGCTGGTGCGAAGGAGGATACCGCAGCTCCCGAGGCGACCGAACCCGTGGAGGTCTCTAGCGCAGGTAACGCAACTACAAGCGGTAAAAACGACCCGCTTGCGCCGCTCGACCCTGCCCACCTCCTGCTGCATCGCACGGTGTGTGATGTTCTCCATCTACCGCCGCAGCAGACTGATCCTGATCAGGACTTCATCAGTTTGGGAGGGGAGAGTATTGCTGCTCTTCATGTGGCCTCTCGCGCACGTCAGCAGGGGCTGCTGTTGCAGCCGAAGGACCTAATGGGCGGCATTGCGTTAGCGCAGATCCCATTAGACTTCCGTCCTCCGCAGAATCCGCAGGCTCCCCAGGTTTCGCAGGCTGCGCGCCCGACCTTCCTTAGTTCTGGTGAAGACCTGGGCGATAAGAGTAATGAGGGCTCCAATAATGGGGACGACCAATGGCTGGATTGGGGTGTATTGCCGTGGAGTCCGGTGGCGCGCACGCAGATTGCAGCTGCTCCCACCGTGCAAGCGATGCGTCGCCACGTGATGTACCGGTGGCTAGATGTGCCACCCGGGTGTGGCCAAGCCGATGTACTGCGCGCGGTGGAGGTGCTTCAGCGCCGGCACGCGAGCCTGCGGATGTTGCTGGACTGGGACAACGTAGTGCAGCTGATCTCGCGTGTGCCACTGGCCAGTGCCACGGAGATTGTGGTGGAGCTTGCGCCGGACGGCCCAGATCCGGTGGAACAGCTGGCCGCCCGCATAGCCCCCGATAGAGGAGTGATGTGGCAGGTGGGGCTGTGTGCGGAAGGCGCGCTGGTGATGGTGCACCATCTGGCAATCGACGCGCTGTCCTGGCCGAACCTGCAGCGCGAGTGGAATGCTGTATTAATTGACGCCAACGTGAAGCTTCCCGCACTCACCGGCCTCCTGCGCGCCCACGGGATGCAGCGTGCCGTGGAGCACCAGGCCGTGCAGAACGTGCCACCGGGATCGGCGGAGCTGTCGGTCTTGCCGGAGTTGCCGGAGAAACTGCTATGCCCACGGGGGCAGGCCACGATGATGTGGCGACATATTGCGATGCCGGACGCTGCGGCGATGAGTTCCGAGCTGGCGCAGCGTTTTCGAACAGACCGACAGGTCGTGGTGGTGTCATTGTTAGCGCAAGCGCTACAGGCCGTAGGTTTGACCGAGCTTCAGCTGGTGGTGGAAGGGCACGGCCGCGATGGCGGCACCGGTGCCACTCGTTCTGGTGACTATGGCAGCACCGGTAGCGCGGTGGATTGCATGGAGCTGATCGGTTGGTTCACTACGGAGGAGCGTTGGGCTTTCTCTGTGAGGGCTGACGGTGCCTCCGTTCATTCATCCGCCAATTCTCCGAGGTTTATGGCAGCGTGGGTTCGCGCTGGGCGCGTGGCCGAGTCGCAGGCTCAGCCGTGGGATCCAGCTTCGTGCCCTCCAAACCGTCGTGTGGTGATTAATGTTCTGGATGCACAGCCGGAGGAGAGCTTCGGCGTGTTGGAATCCGACGACCGGCGGATGACGGAGGCTCTGACGATAAATGTCTTCCTCACCTCGGACGGCGCAGACGTGGAATACGTGGCGGACCTGGCAGCACTCAGGGATGCATCCCCGACCGTGCTGGAGAAACTGCACGAACAGCTACAGCGTGCGGCGCGGGACCTGCTGGTCGCGGATCGGTTGGTACTGCGCCAAGCACTGCCTAGCGACTACCGGGCATTCGATACACAGCCGACGAACCCTCGGCTAGGCCACAGCTCAACCAACCAGCCCACACCGACCCTCAGCGTTGCTCATCTGCGCTCCCTGGAAGCCGCCCACGGTCCCCTGGAAGACATTGTCCCGGCTACTGCCTCCCAGCAGGGGCTGCTGTTCCACGGATTGGCCGGAACCGACCGCTACGTCATTGCCGCCGCCGTGGACCTTACTGGTGTGGCTTCCCCAGAGCTTATCCACCAGTCGATGCGGGCAATTCTGCGCCGCCACGCAGCACTGCGCGCCGTGTTCGATTGCAGCGACCTTCCGCTGATGCTGATTCCGGAGCGGCTCGATCTGCCCTGGACAATCCACGACTGCAGAGACTTCTCACCGGCTGCAGCTCATGCGTTCGTGGAACATCTGCGGGAGTTGCGCGGCCACCGCGCCGTGGACCTGGAATCCGGCCCGCTAGTCACCGCAGACCTGGTGCTGTTGCCAGAGAGTAACCGACTAGAAACCAACCGCCCTGCCACACTTGTGCTGGGCAGCCATCACATCCTCACCGATGGCTGGTCCACCGCCGTGATGCTGCAGGATTTGCAGCGACTGCTAAGCGGCGAGGATCTGGACCCCGCGCCCTCCTTCGCGGAATTTGCTCGAAGCCTGTGCCAACGCAGCGTCGAACAACTGGAGCGGGAACACCGCGCCTGGCAACAGATTTTCACCGGCACCGATCAGCCCCATGAGGCCAGTCGCACAGGCGAGCACGGAGGTGTGATTGCGGGCTTGCGGCCGGTGGCGTCAAGTAAAAAGAGCACAACAGAAGCCCCAGAGGTGCCGCACGTACTGCACCGCGACACAGACGGGCGGGTGACAACGGCCGCGGCGAGCCTAGGGACCACACCCAGTGTGCTGGTACAAACCGCGTGGTTGCTCACGCTGGCTGCGCTGCATGGTGGGCGCCGAGTGACTACGGGGGTGACTCTTTCCGGCCGGTCCGCGGAGCAGCCGCGAATGGCTAGTGCGGTGGGCATGTTCATCACCACACTCCCGTTGCACGTACAACTCGAACCGGGGCACACGCTGCGCCATACCGTGCGACAGGTGGCAGATACCATGGCGCTGATCAGCGAGAACCAGACCACGCCGCTACAGGAGATCGAGACCCTGGTGGGAAGTGCACCGTTGTTCGACACCGCGGTGGTGTACGACCATCACGCACACTTCGGTGCACCGAGCGGTCCACACACAGTGGAGACCTCCGAGTCGTGCCTGCGCATCCAGGGGCTGCGCACCAGCGGTCGCACGCATTACCCGCTGACTGTCGTGTGCCCGCCCGGGGACGTTTTGGAAATTACGCTGGTGCACCGTCCGGATGTGGTGGAACGCATTCTTCCTGACGCCGCCGCGAGGTGGTTCGGCACATTCCTCAATGCACTGTGCGACGCCGCCACCGGTAGGGATCTCCGGTTGGTGGAGTTGCTTCCGGAGCGCGGCGAGTTTGAGGAGCCAGCGGACGGGCAAATAGAAGTAGATGGGCACAGCGAAGTAGAGGAAGCGGATACGTGCAATACCGGTAACCGGGAGCTTTCTGAGGACAACCCCGTATGCGCCCAGGTGCAGGCCGCCATGGAGAGCTTGCTAGGCAACCCGATCGGCCCCGAAGAGAACTTCTTCACCTCCGGTGGTGACTCCCTGCTGGCCATGCGTTTGATGGGTGTGCTGCGCAAGCAGGGCATGCAGTTGAAGATCCAGCACATTGTGGATGCTGGTACTCCGGCAGCCATCGCGGAACGGCTGGGGCAGGGCACTGGTGGAGCTATGAAGGCTAAGCAGCCGCCGAAGCCGCAGCAATCCCAGCGCTTACAGACTGCCGAGCATCCGCAACGCCGCCCGGTGTGGTGCCTCCATCCGATCGGCGGACATGGCTTGGCCTTCGCCCCGCTGGCCAGCCTTCTGGCGGACACTGAGTTCGACGCCCGCCTGATCGAACTACCGTCCCCGCTACCCCAGGTGGAAACACTGGCCGAGCTAGCGGAGCTCTACACCGAACAGATCCTGGCCGAGCAACAAGAAGGACCCTTCACGTTGGTGGGCTACTCCTTCGGTGGCGTGGTGGCTGAAAACATCGCTGCCGCGTTGCAGCGCCGGGGCTATGAGGTGCGGTTCTTAGGAATTCTTGACGCCTACCCCAGCGGCAGCAGCCCCAGCTCCGGTACGCATTCCTGGCCGCCGGGCACGCCCGATGGCAGGACAGCCTTTGGTGACTACGACGTTCGGGCAATTGCGCGTGCCGATGGGATGTCACACGAATTGGGCACTGTGGGCGTCGACATAGAAAGCAACATCCGTTTCTGCATGCAGATGCTGCACACAGCAGCACCCACCAGCTACGAAGGCCGGGTCGAGCTAGTGGTGGCAACGCAAAACAACAGTGATGTGGCACACGGGCAGTGGGATCCGGCTGCTGCGTGGAGGCGCCGTCCGGGGGCGTATCCGGTGCGGGTGAGCGAGCTTGAACTTACGCACGCGCAGCTGGTGAAAGCCGATGGCTGGAAGAACGTTTTCCAGCAATGGGCACCGCGGCTGCTGAACAAGAGTTCGGCTGACCGGCCAGCACCCGAGGCGACAGACATCGACCCTGCGCATGCCGCCCCACCGCATGCCGACCCTGCGCACTGACCCGCTACACACCGACTCACCGCACACCGCCAACCCAGAAACGAGAAAGGAATGACCATGGCGAGGAATAGCCGAGACAGGGAAATCTACCCCATTACGATCCGCGAACTGCAGGTTGCTGACATCGAGGACATCACACCAGGGATGCGTCGTATTACTCTGACGGGCGAACAGTTACGCGCCCACAGTGCATTCGGAGTAGAGGCACCACCACTAATCAGTGATGGTTTCGACGACGATATCCGTATCATCTTCCCCGACCCGGCCACCGGGGAGCGCCCTCACCCCATCACACGGGAGGACGCGACGGTGCTATGGCAAGAAGAGGTCAAAGATCTGTTTCGGACGTATACCGTCCGTTCCTTCGACGCCTCCCGGGGGCGCCTCGTCGTAGACTTCGCGCGGCATGGCCAAGGCTTGGCCGAGGACTGGTCTGCACGAGCTCGACCGGGGGATTCCCTGTATATCGCGGGGCCGAAATCGTGCGCAGCGCTGCCCACTCACACTCCGTGGTTGCTGATGGCGGGCGACGAGACGGCACTGCCGGCGATTTCCCGCTGTATAGAGACTTTGCCCGCCGGGTATAGGGCAGTGGCGATTATTGAGGTAGCCACGCGGGCACATGTCCAGCGACTGGAGTTCGAAGCACAGGTGGACATTCACTGGCAGGTGCGAGACGAGGGCGGGGACTTCGTGGCGAAAGCTACCGAGTTGTACGGAGAACACCCAGAGTGGGCGGCCGAGCCCGCCGCGATGCCCTATGTATGGGCTGCGGGAGAGGCCGGGCGATTGAAGGCGATCCGACGCTGGGTTCGAGCTCTGGGGATTCCGCGGGAAAACGTGGAGATTACGGGGTACTGGCGCGCAATGGCACCGGCACAATCGGAAGCAGGGGCGACGGCTACGCAGGGCGACAGTGAGGGGGCGGAGACAGGGGCTGTGACGAGCCACCGTAATGCGGTGATTGAGCTGCATGAACTCACCGAGATGGGGTCGGCGATTCTGGTGCGCCAAGCCGTAGGGTTGGGGATTTTTGGCCTGATTGATGAGGGCGCGGATCGAGTGGATCAACTGGCCGCAGCAACTGGCCTGCAGCAGGAGCTGGCTCTCCGGATTGCGCGTTACTTGGAGGCAGTGGGGTTAGTGACTTTGTCGGCGGATGCAGCACTGGATAGCTCAGCGGAGGATGTGGCGGACCAACGGGCGGTTCGAATCGGCCTCACTGCGCTGGGCAGCGAGTTAGCAAACCCGGATTCTCCAGTAAGGGATTGGATTGCCGGGCCGGCAGCCGCCAAGACCGCAGCACTTGGCCAGCTAGGGCAGGCACTGCAGAATCCGGCTGATACGGGCGAGCACCGCTGGGACTACATTGTGCAAACCCAGCCACAACTGGCCGTGGAGGAACACGAACAGGCGGCCTCCAGCGCTCAGTGGTCGGCCCCGGCCGCAGCGGAGATTCTGAGCAGCAAGCTACTAGCGCGACAGGATGCTGGCTCGCTTCGGTGCGCGGTGGGAGGTCCGGCCGCGGCGGTGTATGCGGATGAGATTCTACGTAAGATACCGCAGGCCAACGCCGTGGTGTTGGGGTCGTTTTCGGAGGCAGAAGATGACGCAAGGATTTCAGTAGGCGCAACAACTGCAGCGATGACGGAGCCTGGGGCCAGCGCAGAGGAGGTTATGCTGCGCGATATTGCTCCACGCCGCCGGGATCGTGCTCGCTATAGTGCACTGCACGCTCCAACGGTTGGGCGTAGCGGTGAGGATGTGCGCCGGGCGGATTGGGCTGGCACAGTGGCTACTTTGTGTGAGCAGGTAGATGCTGTGGTGCTGGTTGATCCGTGGCGGCGTTGGCCAGCTATAGAGCTGCAACAGCTGGTAGCTGCCGTACTACGTTTTGGGGCGCAGCTGTTCCTGGTGACCCCAGTGTTGCAGGAAAGCGGGGCCGAGGATCATGACTACGAGGAAGATTTATCACGCCTCGTTCTGTATGGATCGCAGCTGCCCACGGCCCGTGTGATTGCGAAGCACCTGGCTGCCGTGGGTGCGGTAGTGCGTTCGCAGCAGGCGGTGGGGTGGAGTGCCCAGCTGTTCGAGGTGGGGAGGGGAGGTAGGTAACTGCCGGTGGTCGGGCGAACCTCAGGACATTTGTCTCGGGCGAAGCGTGTGGAGGAGCGGCGGACGTTTGGTGGTTTGCTAAACCGTTTCTAAAGTGCCCCCTGTCGGCTGGCCCCTAGCGGCTGAGCTGCCTCCATATCGGCGGCCACACATCCCCCAAAATAATTAACTTAGGGCAGCATTTTGTGTGGTTAGCCTAACCTGTGTAAGATGGGCGCGATTGCTGAATCCACCGTAGCTGAAAGAGGCCATCAGCCCTTTGGGGCTACGGGTACTTTACAGCGCCTCAAAGAGTTCCTTACACGTTAGGCTTTCACATGTTTCGAAACAATTCGCTGACCCGTCGAGCGGCACTGAAGACCGCCGCTGTCTTGGCAGCATCCACTCTTGTTCTGTCTGGTTGCTCCCGAGGCGATGACGCGGCGGCGTCAAAAAATGAGGGCACCGGGGACGAGCGCATCGCCGCAGTTGGCCTGGGAGACAGCGATACCTTGCTCGCCCTTGGCATCCAACCAGTCCTCGTAGCGCCCTGGGGTGCTGAGGGGGATGTTGATGCGTCTGGCGTCGGCCCATGGGCTACCGAAAAGCTCGGCGACAACAAACCAGAGGTGGTCTACGGTACCGCCAACGGATTCACTGCTGAAATCCTGGAGAAGATCTCCGCCGCTGATCCGGACAAGATCATTGCGGTGAACTCTGCCGTAGACGCGCAGGCGAAGAAGGCGCTTAATGACATCGCCCCAACCACCGTTAAGCCAGACGGTGCCACGGACTGGCAGATCCCATGGCGGGATCAGGTCAACCAGATCGCCGGCGCTGTAGACAAGCAAGAAGAAGGCGACAAGCTTGTCAAGGAAACGCAGAAGGCCTTCGATGATTTCCAAAAGCAGCATCCTGAACTCAAGGGCAAGCGTGCGGCTATCGTCATGCCTTATCAGGGAAAGATCGGCCTGTACACCTCCGGTGACGGCCGCGGGCAGTTCATCGAGAGCCTGGGCTTCGAGATCCCGAAGGAGCTCGAAGGCGACGGGGGCGAGTTCTATCGCGACATCGCACCTGAGAACTACAGCGACCTCAACAACGTCGATTATCTTTTCGTCCTTGATTACCAGGGTGCCGCGGATACCTTGAAGAAGGATCCAACATTCAGCAAGCTGGATGTTGTTCGCGAAGGCAAGGTCCGCTGGATGGACGAGAACGTGGGCAATGCAATGAGTATGCCGAACCCATTGACCATCCCCTGGGCAGTCGACAAGTTCTCTGACGCAATCTAGTTGAAAGTGTCTGCGTCAAGAACTCGACATTCTTTGGTGTTTTCCCGGCGTTTGCTTGCTTTGGCCGCACTCGCTGGTTTGGCATTGCTTCTGCTCGCTTCCCTGTACTTGGGTTCCAAAGATCTTTCCATTGGCGAGGTGACCAGCATTCTTATGCATGGTCCGCACCCGTCCGCGCAGTCCGGGATTAATGCTGAACAGTCCGGCATTATTTGGGATCTGCGCGTTCCACGCACGCTCTTGGCTGTGGTCACAGGTGCGGCCCTGGCTATGGCGGGTGCCATTGCTCAGAGTTGGACCCGCAACCCCTTGGCAGACCCCGGCATTATCGGCGTGAACGCCGGAGCGAGTTTCGCAGTCGCCGCGGCACTGACCTTGGGCTGGGCAACGACGGTCGGGGAGCGGACACTTGTGGGACTCGTCGGAGCTGCCGTCGCCGCTCTAGTCGTGCTGTTGATTTCCCGCGTATCCCGTAACCCACTAACTCTGGTACTGGTGGGCGTGGGAGTTACCTTTGCCCTGCAAGCGGCCACGAACATGCTGAGCCTCTATTCTTCCGACACCCTGGAAGGGCTCCGTCGCTGGACTGTCGGCTCTACGGCTGGGCGGGGTATGGAAGACGTGGCCTTAGCTGCTTTAGGTCTAGCACTAGGTGCTCTATGTGGTGCGCTTGCAGCACGCCCGCTGGATCTACTTGCGATGGGAGAGGACTCCGCCCGTTCCCTTGGCAGCTCGCCCACGAGAACCCGCTTGTTGGCTGCCGCAGCGGTGATCATCCTCGCCGGCTCGGCGACTGCCACCGTGGGGCTTGTGACATTCGTGGGCTTCGCCGTGCCACACCTACTGCGCCCGTTTACCGGCCCGGCACTTACCCGCCTCTTGCTACCAACTGCCATCGTCGGCGGTGCGGCTGTACTGCTAGCCGATATTGTGGGCCGCTTCGTCCTGCAGCCTAACGAGCTGGAAATGTCCATTGTCCTAGCTATTGTCGGCGCTCCAGTGATGATTCTGGCGGTACGGCGTAAGAAGAGCTCACCGACCTCGAATGACTCGGAGCTGGCGATATGAGCGATATGAGCGATATGACGTCTATCCGTAGTATCAAGCGTTCACGAAGCAGACGCATCTTGGCAGCCACATCGGGGTTCGCCCTCATAGCGGCTCTGTGTTATTGCCTGATTCTGGGGCAAGGCGCGGTGAAGCTCAGCCCGATGGAAGTCATCGAAGTGCTCACTGGTGGGGGCACACAGCAAGCAATCAACGTGGTGTGGGATCTCCGCCTGCCTGTAGCAATCGCTACCGTTCTGGTCGGCGCGGCGCTGGGGCTGGCCGGCGCGTGGACCCAGACCATGGCTCGCAATCCGCTAGCTAGCCCGGACATTCTCGGTGTCTCCGGTGGCGCAGCGGTTCTGGTTGTGGCGGGCACCGTAGTCACCCGCCCCGCATGGAGCGAGGAGTTGCCGACGTTCTGGTGGCGTGCTGCACTCGCTTTGGTTGGCGCACTAGTAATCGTTGGTTTGCTCGTTCTACTCGGTGGTTTCGGGACGTCCCAGCGCGTAGTGGTCATCGGCCTGGCACTGTCGTTCCTCACACAGTCCTTAGTGCAGTATCTGTTGCTCAGGGCTGACTTGACTCGTGCCACGGATGCTCAAACCTGGCTCGCTGGGTCTACCGGCTTTGTGCGCACGGAAGCTTTGTTGCCTATGGCGTTGGGCCTATTGCCCTTCGTAGTTTTAGGCCTTTGCGTTACGCGCGACGTTCCTCTTCTTTCTCATGATGACGCCACCGCGTCCACACTTGGAGTAAATGTCACAAGGGTGCGAGCTATTTTGCTCATCGCCGCAACGGGCATCGTCGCGGTGGTGGTTTCGTTTGTCGGCCCGATTGGATTCGTCGCACTGTTGGCTCCTCAGCTGGCCAAGCTGGTGGCGGCCACTCCCACGCCCCATCCGCTGTGCTCTACTTTCGCAGGCGCCGCTCTATTAGCTGCGTGCGCCGTCGTGGCGGGCGCACTGCCATTTACATCCCCTGTGGGTTTGGTTACCGCCATCATCGGTGGCCCCGCGCTGGTGCTGCTTGTGTGGTTGGCGGCCCGTCGCGGAACTCTGAAAGGAATGGTTCAATGAACGTTCGTGTTGATCGCGTCACCGTGGGCTACAACGACGGCCCAAGCATCGTTAAAGACGTGTCTTTCGATGCAGAGCCCGGGAAGGTCACCACGCTCTTAGGCCCCAATGGTTGTGGCAAGTCGACGTTGCTCAAGACGCTTTCTCGGCTGCTTGCTCCCACCGAAGGACAGGTACTTGCCCAGGAGAAAGACGTGCATAGTTTGCGGGCGCGTGAAGCCGCCCAACTAATTGCGCTTTTGCCACAACACCCGCTGTGTCCGGCGGGGTTGACCGTTGGAGAACTCGTGGAACGCGGACGGCACCCTTATCGTCGATCGCTCTGGGGTGGGGGAGCGACGGCGTCAGAAGATAAAGAAAAAGTGCGCGAGGCGCTGAAGAAGACGAAGGTCGACAATCTTGTTGCCCGCGACGTGGCGGAGCTTTCTGGCGGCCAGCGGCAGCGGGTCTGGATGGCGATGGTGTTGGCGCAGGATACGCCAATTGTGCTGTTGGACGAACCGACAACGTACCTGGATCCGGCACATGCGATAGAGATTCTAAGTATCGTGCGGGAGCTCGCTCAAGAGGGCAAGACGGTGATTACCGTGCTTCATGATCTTGGCCTGGCGGGAGCTTTTAGCGACGAGATGATCGTCATGAAGGAGGGGGAAAAGATCGCCGAGGGTTCTCCAAAGGAGGCTCTGACGGTGGATGTGTTGCGCGAGGCATATGGCCTGAATGCCGAGGTGTGGGAAGATCCCCGCGGTATGGCTCCGATCATTGTGCCGCGAGGCATTGTGGCTAATTAAGGCCGCGCCCTGCCGAGGAACCAATAGGGGCACCACTGCACGGATTCGCTATTGAGGCCCCAGGTGTGAACTGCGTGGCGCCGTACTTCCTTGCAGAGTTGCCCTTCGCCCGCGACCCAGACGTATTTCGACTGGGTTGCAGGGTGTTCGGCACGGTCCAGTTGCTGTAGGTGGGACATCACTGCCGCGCTGAAGTCCGTTGTAGCGCTAAACAGCACTTCGAGGCTGCCCAGCTTGCTCTCCCAGTCGGCGACGAGGGATGGCTCGAGGTCACCGTGGTTCTCGGCGACCACTACGAGGTGTATGTCGCGCAACTGTTCCGGAGCGAAGGCATGCGCGTACTCCAGGATGGCACGAACGGAAGGTGCGGCAGATGGGTCTGCGATAAGTGTTTGTGAACTTTGCGAGCGGTGCCAGAGGCCCTGGCATGTCCAGATGCCTACCTGGTCGCCAACACGAGTTGCAAGAGCCCAGGCGAGCCCTGGTCCGACGTGTTCATCCTTTGGATTTTTGACGCCATGTGTCGCCACGTCGAAAGTTATCTGTCCGCACTCGGGATCGAGTGAGCGTACGGTGTACCAACGTAGATTTGGGCGTTGGGTCTCCGGCATGGCTGCAACGCTTGCGCGGATATTGGCGCCACCTCCGTGGAGTGGTAGATGGAGATTCTCGCCGGGCTTAGCGGGCATAAAGAGGCCAAAGAATTCGTCAGGGCCGGAAAGTTGAAAGCCGACTAATTCAGGGGAGTGGATGACAATCCGTTGCAGGTTCTCTGCCGGGGTACTGACGTCGTAAACGGTGGCGCGGATGATCTGGTGGTGTGGTTCAGCTGGGGCGGCCAGGAGTTGGTGGTCAGAAAAGGCTGCGCGGTAAGCGGAAGTGTTCGTCGGAGTGTTCAGGGTAAAAGGACTCGAAACCATAGTGGACGTGAGCCTACCCTTACCTGAGGGAGAGTGAAAGAGCGGGGGCATAGATAAAGCCCCGCGGCGATTCGGGGATCGCGGCGGGGCTGGAATCTGTTCGGCTAACTTGTCTATGTAGTCAGCCCGAATTTGGCTCCTGGTGGAACCGAGTCCTGGTTACTTGACCAGCTTGCCCAGCTTGTCGAAGTTGTTAACCAGCGTAACGATGCCGGCCACCAGCGCGCCGACAGCGGTAATCAGAGCGGTAACGTCCTGGAGCTTCTTCAGGGGCTTGGTGTCCTCGTCCCAGCCGAAGAACTTTGTGGAACCAGCCAGGTCCTTCTTACCGGGCTTGCCGTCGTTGTTGCCATCCTTGCCCGGCTCGGTGCCGGGCTTGTCGCCGCCCTTGTCGTTGTCGGTAACGATGGAGCCTGCAGGGGTGTTGGGCTCCTCAGCAACAGCAGCGGTGGAGCCAGCAACTGCAACGGTAGCGGCGGTGGTCAGAGCCAGCAGGGACTTCTTGAGCTTCATGTGTTTTATCCTCACGTGAAAGATGGTGCGTCGGCCGGAACTGGCCGTGGTACGGGGATAAATTTAACATGCCCGTGAACTTTAAGCACGGTGCAAAAGTGCTACCTGCCCGCTGAAGCGGTGCATAAACGATTCTTTATGTCGCCTGGGTACAGGCTGAAAGATGCCTGTTAGCGCGAAGAAGGATCTGGCCGAAGCTGCCCTTCTACCAGTGCGAGCGCCGTTCCGGGTACTTAAGTTTTTAAACATAACCCCACGCTACGGGCATATTCAGGCCAGAGATTTTGATGGCCAAAACACCATGCGGGCTCAGTGTTAGCAGACCTGCTGGAATGTCGAAGCAATGGGGAGTGAGGGGGCGTCAATAAAGAATGAAAATAGCGTTACGCGGGGGTGAGCCAACATACCCCCGCAGAGCGAAATCCACCGCCGCCCCGAAAAACTCTGATACGGCGATTTGGTCGGCCGAACAGGGATGTGGAAGAATATAGCGGTTGCCAGAAAGCGAAGTGAGTTCACGATGAACTGAACGCGCTGGCACGGACCGCGTGCGCGAGGGTCGGAAATCCCACGCACGGCAAGCAAAAATCTAGGTCAAATTAGGAGACTCAAGTGATTCAGCAAGAATCGCGTCTGCGAGTTGCCGACAACACCGGTGCCCGGGAAATCCTGGTCATCCGTCCGCTCGGTGGTTCCGTTCGACGCTCCGCTGGTATCGGTGATGTCGTCGTAGCTACCGTCAAGGAAGCTGCACCGGGCGGCACCGTCAAGGCCGGCGACATCGTCAAGGCTGTCATCGTCCGCGCAAAGAAGGAGACCCGTCGTCCGGACGGCTCCTACATCGCATTCGATGAGAACGCGGCTGTCATCATCAAGGCAAACGACAACGATCCCCGCGGCACCCGTATCTTCGGCCCGGTCGCACGTGAGCTTCGCGACAAGAAGTTCATGAAGATCGTTTCCCTGGCTCCGGAGGTGCTCTAAATGAAGATCCGTAAGGGCGACACCGTACTGGTAATCTCCGGCCCGGACAAGGGTGCAAAGGGCAAGGTCATCGAGGCCTACCCGCAGCGCGACAAGGTCCTGGTCGAGGGCGTCAACCGAATCAAGAAGCACGTTGCAAACTCCGCTCCAGAGCGCGGCGCTGAGTCCGGCGGCATCGTTACCCAGGAAGCTCCGATCCACGTGTCCAACGTGATGGTCGTTGACTCCGACGGCAACCCGACCCGTATCGGCTACCGCTTCGACGAAGACGGTAAGAAGATCCGCGTGTCCAAGCGCAACGGGAAGGACATCTAACGATGAGCGAAAACTACACCCCACGTTTGAAGACTCGCTACCGTGAGGAAATCCGCGAGAAGCTGAACGGCGAGTTCAGCTACGAGAACGTCATGCAGATCCCGGGCGTCACCAAGGTTGTCGTCAACATGGGTGTCGGCGACGCTGCTCGCGATTCCAAGCTGATCAACGGTGCAATCGAAGACCTGACCAAGATCACCGGTCAGAAGCCGCAGATCCGTACCGCGAAGAAGGCAATCGCTAACTTCAAGCTGCGTGAAGGCATGCCCATCGGCGCCCGCGTTACCCTGCGTGGCGACCGCATGTGGGAGTTCCTGGACCGCCTGCTGACCGTCGCTCTGCCGCGTATTCGTGACTTCCGCGGCCTGAATGACAAGCAGTTCGATGGCCACGGCAACTACACCTTCGGCCTGTCTGAGCAGTCCATGTTCTACGAGATCGACGTCGACAAGATCGACCGTCCTCGCGGTATGAACATCACCGTCGTTACCACTGCAACCAACGACGACGAAGGCCGCGCACTGCTGCGCGAGCTGGGCTTCCCCTTCAAGCAGAAGGGCTCCGCTGAGTAAATCAGCGTGACAAAACCCCCGCTTCCCATCGAGGTTCTCCTCGAATAATAGGGAAGCGGGGGTTCTTTGTTTTTGGTATCCGCTGCCGGTTTACAGGAAGATCTTAACGATCTTGCCGATGAAGCCGATTACGTCCTTGACCTTGTCCAGGGTAGAGGTGGAGTCGTCCCAGCCGACCAGCTTGTCGATGGAGCCCTTCAGCTTCTCCTTCTTCTCGTCGTCGATGGAGCCCTGGGTGCCCTCCTCGGTGGAGCCCTCGGAGGAACCCTCGTTCTCGGTGCCCTCGGCGTTCTCGTCTGCGGTCTCGCCAGCCTCGGCCTCGTCGTCTGCCTCAGCCTGGTCATCACCAGCGGTAGCGTCCTCAGCCGGTGCGGCCTCGTCGGCAGCCGGCTGGGTTGCGACATCGGCGGCGACCGGTGCCTCAGCGGCGTCGTCTGCAACTGCAGCCGGAACGCCAGCCAGGGCGACGGAGGATGCTGCGGCCAGGGTGATGAGGGACTTCTTGAACTTCAAAGGAATCTCCTTCCGAGAGGGGTGTATAAAAACTGCAAAGTTGCGGCGGGGTAGTGATCGGTTCTGCGAGTTCCGACCAGGTGCCGCAAGTCTGTACTTCGTGTACGTACAACATGTGTAGTGAATTGCGCCTCACTCTCGCAACAGGTGCAGCAAAAGTGTGAGGCAATTCACGTAACGGCTGAAACGTGCAGGTAGGGACACTTAATTCCTCTTGTTTTTCCGCTCATGTAGCACAAATGCTACACACAGTGTTCGCTTATCCGTCACTGCTTGACGCGCCACACTAACCCCGCACGCCACCGCTTAAGCCGCCGCCTAAACCCCCGCACGTAGCCACCGTCACGGTCGCCGGGGGTTGTTGAAGGTAGTTGACTCTTTTGTGACGCCCCTTGCCTCCGCCGGTCTAGTTCACCGACCGAAGCGCCTACGCATCCGCGGGTTCAAAGATTGCCACGATCCCCAGCTCGCGGAAGCGGTCGGGTGAGCGCGCGGACTTTTGGGTTAGGTCGTGACTGGGACTGGCCTACTCCTGATCTGCTGGATTTCTGGCCCTAGGGGCGTCCCAAAACAAGAAAAACAGCGATTTGGGGAAACCCGCAGGTGATTGCTAGAGTTATCAGGTCTTGCGTTGCCCCATGCCCAAAACTGGGTTGGCAGCGTGAGCAGTGTAAACATCAAACCACTTTGTTGTAGGCCCCTCGCCCAATAAAGCGGCCGCGCGGACACGGCGGCGAGCACCCCACGTTATTTAGCATGGGGCGCGCTAGTAGCCAGCAAGCGCGCGGTACACGCATCCTGGGTGGGCTGGGAACCGCAATGAGAAAGGCTATAGGTCAAAACTTATGACCATGACTGATCCCATCGCGGACATGCTGTCCCGCGTGCGGAACGCATCCAACGCGTTCCACGAGTCCGTCTCCATGCCTTCCTCCAAGATCAAGGCGAACATCGCCGAGATTCTGAAGGAGGAGGGTTACATCGCTGACTACACCGTCAATGACGCCAAGGTTGGCAAGACACTGGACATCGAGCTGAAGTACGGCCCGTCCCGCGAGCGTTCTATCTCCGGGCTGCGCCGTGTCTCCAAGCCGGGTCTTCGTGTGTACGCAAAGTCCAACGAGCTGCCGCAGGTTCTCGGCGGCCTGGGCGTGGCCATCATTTCCACGTCCCACGGCCTGCTGACCGACCGTGAGGCTCAGAACAAGGGTGTAGGCGGAGAAGTTCTCGCCTACGTCTGGTAACTAGAGGAGGTCTAAACCATGTCTCGTGTTGGCAAGGCACCGGTGGCTGTCCCCTCTGGCGTCACCATCAACATCAACGGCCAGTCTGTCGAGGTCAAGGGTCCGAAGGGCACCCTGAGCCAGGACATTCCGGCCCCGATCACCGTGGCTCAGGAAGGCGAGGAGCTCGTCGTTTCCCGCCCGGATGATCACCGCAAGAATCGTTCCCTGCATGGCCTGTCCCGCTCCCTGGTCTTCAACATGATTGAGGGCGTGACCAAGGGCTACACCATCAACATGGAAATCTTCGGTGTTGGCTACCGTGTGCAGCTCAAGGGCAAGAACCTGGAGTTCGCACTGGGCTACTCCCACCCTGTGCTGATTGAGGCACCGGAGGGCATCACCTTCGCCGTGGATGGCAACACCAAGTTCTCCATCGCAGGTATCGACAAGCAGCAGGTCGGACAGATCGCCGCGAACATCCGCCGTCTGCGTAAGGACGATCCTTACAAGGGCAAGGGCATTCGCTACGAGGGCGAGCAGGTCCGTCGCAAGGTCGGAAAGACGGGTAAGTAATGAGCAACACTGCACAAAACGAAAAGCGTCTGCCGGTGGGCAAGGACATTTCCACCCGCCGCCGCACCGCACGCGCACGTCGTCACTTCCGTATCCGCAAGACCCTCTCTGGCACCCCGGAGACCCCGCGTCTGGTAATTCACCGCACCTCTCGCCACATGCACGCACAGGTCATCGACGATGTTGCAGGCCACACCCTGGTCGCAGCATCCACGATGGAAGCCGATGTGCGCGCTATGGAGGGCGACAAGAAGGCTCGCGGTGCGAAGGTCGGTCAGCTGATCGCCGAGCGCGCCAAGGCCGCTGGCATCGAGGCTGTCGTCTTCGACCGTGCGGGCTACAAGTACCACGGCCGCGTCGCCGCTCTGGCTGATGCTGCCCGCGAAGGTGGTCTGAAGTTCTAATGACCAACTCCACGAACAACACCAACGGAAGGAACGCGTGATGTCGGGACGTGAACGTAACGGCGGACGCTCCGCCGAGAACAACGACAAGAAGGAGCGCAACGAGCGTAACGGCCGCAACGACCGCGGTGGCCGCAACGATCGTCGCAACCAGCAGGATGAGCGCAGCCAGTTCATCGAGCGCGTGGTTACCATCAACCGCGTCTCGAAGGTTGTGAAGGGCGGTCGCCGCTTCAGCTTCACCGCGCTGGTCATCGTCGGCGACGGCCAGGGCATGGTCGGCGTCGGCTACGGCAAGGCCAAGGAAGTCCCTGCCGCCATCCAGAAGGGCGCAGAAGAGGCTCGCAAGAACTTCTTCCGCGTACCGATGATCAACGGCACCATCACCCACCCGGTTCAGGGTGAGGACGCTGCAGGCATCGTCATGATGAAGCCCGCAGCACCCGGTACCGGTGTGATCGCTGGTGGCGCTGTCCGCCCGGTGCTGGAGTGCGCCGGCGTGCAGGACATCCTGTCGAAGTCCCTGGGCTCCGACAACGCCATCAACATTGTCCACGCAACCGTGGCTGGCCTGAAGCAGCTGGTCCGTCCGGAAGAGGTTGCCGCACGCCGTGGCAAGTCCCTGGACGAGGTTGCTCCGGCCGCTATGCTGCGCGCCCGTGCAGCAGGACAGGGGGCATAAGCAATGGCTTTGAAGATCACCCAGGTTAAGGGCTTGGTCGGAACCAAGCCGAAGCAGCGCGATTCCATGCGCTCTCTCGGCCTGAAGCGCATTGGCCAGACGGTCGTCCGCGAGGACAACCCGATCGTCCGCGGCCAGATCAACACTGTGCGCCACATGGTCGAGGTCGAAGAAGTGGCAGGAGAGTAAACATGAGCGATCCAATTAAGCTCCACGACCTCCGCCCCGCTCCGGGCGCCAAGAAGGCCAAGACCCGCGTGGGTCGTGGTGAGGCGTCTAAGGGTAAGACCGCAGGTCGTGGTACCAAGGGCACCAAGGCTCGTAAGCAGGTTTCGGCAGCATTCGAGGGTGGCCAGATGCCACTGCACATGCGCCTGCCTAAGCTGAAGGGCTTCAAGAACCCCGCCAAGGTCACCTACCAGGTGGTAAACGTGTCTGACCTGGAGAAGGCATTCTCCAACGGTGGCGACGTCACCGTTGCAGACATCGTTGCAGCTGGTCTGGCTCGTAAGAACCAGCCGGTGAAGGTTCTGGGTAACGGCGAGATCAGCGTGAAGCTGAACGTCACCGCTAACAAGTTCTCGGGCTCTGCAAAGCAGAAGATCGAGGCTGCCGGTGGCACCGCTACCGAGGCTAAGTAAACAAGACGGCTAGCCCGCTCTAGCCGCGCTTAGCTCTTAAGAATCGCCCCGCCAGTGCATTGTTGCGCTGGCGGGGCGATTTCTTTCTTTATCTATTGACGCCCTCATTTCGGCGGGCGATGATTCCAGGTAGATAGAGCGGGGCCGGTGGTAGGGCGGTGGCGCTTAATTTGTAGTGCGCTATGGGTGGTACAGTAACCTAAGCATTTGTCCTGTCTGCTAACCTGTACAGGTTGCAATTGGTGTCGCCTCTATGCGGGCGTATCTTGAAGTGCAGGTGCGCTGGCCAGCAGATCCCGCACGAAGGTAAGAAACTACACAGGAGGCAAAGTTTGTCCGCCCTCACCTCGGCGTTCAAGAACGCTGATCTTCGCAAGAAGATCTTGTTCACGCTTGCGATGATCATCCTCTATCGCATCGGCGCCCAGATCCCCACCCCAGGCGTGGATTACGGCTCGATCCAGTCGCAGATCTCCGACCTGACCGACAGCTCGGCCATGTACTCGCTGATCAACCTGTTCTCAGGTGGCGCACTGCTGCAGCTTTCGGTGTTCGCCGTCGGTATCATGCCGTACATTACGGCCTCGATTATCGTGCAGCTGTTGACAGTGGTGATCCCCAAGTTCGAGCAGCTGAAGAAGGAAGGCCAGTCCGGCCAGGCGAAGATGACGGAGTACACCCGTTACCTGACCGTGGCTTTGGCGCTGCTGCAGTCCGCGGGCATCGTGGCGCTGGCGGATCGCCGGCAGCTGCTGGGGCAGGGCGTGCAGGTACTGAAGGACGGCACGGGTGTGTTCGGGCTGGTAGTTATGGTGCTGGTCATGACCTCCGGTGCGGTGCTGCTGATGTGGATGGGTGAGCTGATCACCGACCGCGGTATCGGCAACGGCATGTCGCTGTTGATCTTCGCGGGTATTGCCACCTCTCTGCCGGCGCAGGGCGCTTCCATCTTCTCCAGCTCCGGTGGCTTCGTCTTCGGCGCAGTGCTGGTTGGAGTGCTGATCCTGGTCGTCGGCGTGGTCTTCATCGAGCAGGGCCAGCGCCGCATCCCGGTTCAGTACGCAAAGCGTATGATTGGCCGCCGCCAGTACGGCGAGACCTCCACGTACCTGCCGCTGAAGGTTAACCAGGCCGGCGTTATCCCAGTGATCTTCGCCTCCTCGCTGCTTACGGTTCCGATTCTGATTACTCAGATCATCCAGTCCGGAAACCCGGAAGGTGCTGGACAGGAGAACTGGTGGAACCAGAACGTCATGTCCGTGCTGACGGACCCGGCTGCCTGGCAGTACATCCTGCTGTATGTGGCACTGATCATCTTCTTCTCCTTCTTCTACGTTTCCGTCCAGTACGATCCCTACGATCAGGCGGATAACATGAAGAAGTACGGTGGCTTCATTCCGGGCATCCGCCCGGGCCGCCCGACCGCGGAGTATCTTGGATATGTGATGAACCGTCTGCTGATCGTCGGTTCCATCTACCTGGCGCTCATTGCCGTTCTGCCTAACATCCTCATCAACATGGGTGTGCAGACGACGCAGGCCGCAGGCCAGGGCCAGATGCCGTTCGGTGGTACCGCCATCCTGATTCTGGTATCCGTTGCCCTGACCACGATCAAGCAACTCGAATCGCAAGTTATGCAGTCTAACTACGAAGGATTCCTCAAATGAGACTAGTTCTGCTCGGCCCTCCCGGCGCTGGCAAGGGTACCCAAGCATCACTGCTGTCCGATGCACTGAAGATCCCGCACATCTCCACCGGCGATCTGTTCCGCGCCAATATCTCCCAGGGCACCGAACTGGGCAAGCAGGCGCAGGAGTACATGGACGCTGGCAAGCTGGTCCCGACCTCCGTCACTGCCGACATGGTCCGCGACCGCCTGAACCAGGACGATGCCGCCGACGGATTCCTGCTGGACGGCTTCCCCCGCACCATCGAGCAGGCAGAGCTGCTGGAGAAGATGCTGCAGGAGGACGGCCACTCCCTGGACGCAGTCATCAACTACGTAGTCTCCGAAGACGTTGTTGTTGATCGCATGCTGGCCCGCGGCCGCAACGATGACAACGAGGACACCATCCGCACCCGCCTGGAGGTCTACCGTGAGGAGACCGCCCCGCTGATCGACCACTACAAGGACGTTCTGCTGAACATCGACGCGGAGGGCACCGTGGAGGACATCTCCTGCACCACGCTGAACGCGCTGGACAAGTAAACACCCTGCGCAAGAATCGCTGATCCCGCCAGCCGGCCCCACACGGTCCGACCTGGCGGGATTTGTGGTTATTCGCCCCGCGAGGGGCGTCACTAAGAAAGAACGAGTAAGCAAAGAGAACAGAAGCGAAACCACATGGGCTTTAGGCGAAAGAACAAGAAGATCGCGGCGAAAACTGCCGAGCAGCTGGATGCGATGCAGGCCGCCGGGGAGATCGTCGGACTGGCGCTGCAGGAGGTCAAGAAGGTTGCGGCGCCGGGCAAGACCACGCTTGACCTGGACCGCGTGGCCGAGCAGGTCATCCGCGACCACGGCGCCACCCCGACCTTCAAGGGCTACGGCGGCTTCCCGGGTTCCATTTGCGCGAGCCCGAACGACATGATCGTCCACGGCATCCCGTCCGCAGATGTGGTGCTGAAGGAAGGCGATCTGATCTCCATCGACTGCGGCGCAACGCTCGACGGATGGGTGGGGGACTCCGCCTGGACCTTCGGCATCGGCGAGATCGCAGACGAGCACGACCGCCTAAACCGCGCGACCGAATGGGTGCTGTACGAGGGGCTGAAGGCAATGGTGCCCGGCAACCGCCTGACGGACGTGTCCTGGGCGCTGGAAAAGGCGACCGAAGCCGCTGCGCGGAAGTTCGACGTGGAGCTGTGGATCGTCGATGGTTACGGCGGCCACGGCATCGGCCGCACCATGCATGAGGATCCGTACCTGGCTAACGAGGGCCGCGGTGGGCGAGGCCCGGAGATCCAGGAGGGCTCTGTGCTGGCCATCGAGCCGATGCTGGCGCTGGGCACGGCGGATTCCTACGTGCTGGACGACGAGTGGTCGGTGCTGACCGATGACGGCAGTTTCTCCTCGCACTGGGAGCACACCGTCGCCGCGACCGCCGACGGCCCGCGGATCCTTACGCCGCGCAAGTAGCTCCTTCTTTCTTGGTGACGCCCCCTGCCGCCTGCCCCGGCAGGCGCGGTGTCGGGGGCGCAGCAGTGTTGGGGATGGCAGGGGAGCGTAGTTGGGGAGAGCCGTAGTAGGGAAGACGGCAGTGGTGAGGGGGCAGCAGGGGTGGGGTTGATGGGCGACGGGCGATTATTGGGGAATCAAGTATTGCGAGTAGGCTAAACATAATCGTTTCTTGAGGACCTACAAGTATGTGCAAAGGGAAAGCGCCAGCATGAATGGATCCCGATTCCTTAATTCTCTGATATTCAAGATCATCGTCGCGATCGTCCTGGGGATCGTCTGCAGCCTCTTCTTCCCGGAATGGGCCGGCCGCGTATTTGCGACCTTCAATGGGCTGTTCAGTAACTTCCTAGGATTCTTCGTCCCGGTTCTGATCTTCGCTCTGATCGCCCCGGCTATCGCCAGCCTGGGGCGCGGGGCAGGTAAGTGGCTGGGCGTGACCGCCGGCATCGCCTACGTCTCCACCATCATTTCCGGCCTGATCGCCTACGGCGTGGCGGAAGGGCTTTACCCCTCGCTGCTGGGCAATGAGTCGATGATCGAGGCCAAGGATATTGACGAAGGCGCGCTGGCGCCGTTCTTCTCCGTAGAGATGGACCCACCGCTGGGCGTGATGTCCGCGCTGCTGCTGGCATTTACCGTAGGTATCGCTATGGCCTCGATGCGCACCGAAGTTTTGTACAAGGGTGCTGAGGAGCTGCGCGAGGTGACCATGAAGGTCATCCAGAGCTTCATCATCCCGCTGCTGCCGTTCTACATCTTCGGCGTGTTCCTGACCATGGGGATGAACGGCAACCTGAAGCTCACGCTGACGCAGTTCTCTAAGGTACTGATCCTCGCCGTACTGATGACATGGGCCATCTTGGCGCTGCAATACCTGCTGGCCGGACTCTTCGCGCAGCGCAACCCGTTCACGGCGCTAAAGAACATGCTGCCCGCCTACTTCACCGCCCTGGGTACTTCCTCTTCTGCCGCAACCATTCCGGTGACCCTGGAGTGCACTCGCAAGAACGGGGTATCCCAGTCTGTCGCCGACTTCGTGGTGCCGCTGTGTGCAACGGTGCACCTATCCGGTTCCATGCAGAAGATCGCTCTGTTTGCGTTCTCCATTGTCTACATGACGGGCGTGGACATGACCGCAGGCATGGCCCTGGGCTTCATCTTCTTGCTGGGCGTGATGATGATCGCAGCTCCAGGTGTGCCGGGTGGTGCGATTATGGCGGCCGTGGGTCTGCTGCAGTCCCAGCTGGGCTTCGACGATGGCCAGGTGGCACTGATGATTGCCGCTTACATCGCCATCGACTCCTTCGGTACCGCATGTAACGTCACCGGTGACGGCGCGATTGCGCTGACCGTGAACCGCCTGGCGAAGGGCGAACTGCGTCGCGAGGAGCAGCCCGCTTAGAGGTACAGCCCGGGCCGCCGTCAAGGTGCGGCCGCTAGAAAAGAAAAGCGCTCGTGTTAGCTCCCGAAGGGGCTGGCGCGAGCGTTTTGGCATCCGTGCAGGTCGCGTGTATTGTAAGCAGTTGGTGCATGAGGCTTTCGCATCGGTAAGTGCCCTAGGTGGCTGCCATGTGGGAGGTCTTGAGACTGCACCGTATGTAGCAAAACATCACCCATACCAGCCATCTGAGCTGGGGAAACGTTGGAGGATATGGCAAAAGAAGGCGCCATCGAGGTTGAGGGTCGCATCGTCGAGCCCCTGCCAAATGCGATGTTCCGTGTCGAACTGGACAACGGCCACAAGGTGTTGGCCCACATTTCCGGCAAGATGCGCCAACACTACATCCGTATTCTCCCCGAGGATCGGGTTGTCGTGGAGCTGTCTCCCTACGACCTGACCCGTGGGCGTATCGTTTACCGCTACAAGTAAATCGTTAAGCCTCCATACATCCAATCTAGGTAGCCCCGCCGAGGCGGCAGCTACCTGGTCACTACCTCTGGCCGCGGCGGCCGGAGCCCTCCTTCCAACACCCCAATAGTTGGGGTGTTGGTTTCGCACGTTCAAGGCACCTAGTGCCCGAACAGTCTCTTCCGTGACTGTTGGCGAAATACTCGAAGGATCAAAAGGGACGAGTGTGGAGAAAACCGTCGCTAAACCGGAAGGAAAATGCCCTATGGCACGCCTTGCTGGTGTTGACCTGCCACGCGAGAAGCGCATGGAGGTCGCACTGACCTACATCTTCGGAATCGGCCCCGCCCGTTCCAAGGAGCTGCTGGAAAAGACCGGCATCTCCCCTGATCTTCGCTCCAAGGATCTGACCGACGAGCAGCTGTCCGCTCTGCGTGACGTTATCGAGAACACCTGGAAGGTGGAGGGTGACCTCCGCCGCGAGATCCAGGCCGATATTCGCCGCAAGATCGAGATTGGTTCCTACCAGGGCCTGCGCCACCGTCGTGGCCTGCCGGTCCGCGGTCAGCGCACCAAGACCAATGCTCGTACCCGTAAGGGCCCCAAGAAGACGATCGCAGGAAAGAAGAAGTAACCTATGCCTCCGAAGACTCGTTCCGGCGCGCGCCGTACTGGCCGTCGCGTCGTAAAGAAGAATGTGGCCAATGGCCACGCATACATCAAGTCCACCTTCAACAACACCATCGTGTCCATCACGGACCCGAAGGGCGCTGTGATTTCCTGGGCTTCCTCGGGCCACGTCGGCTTCAAGGGCTCCCGTAAGTCCACCCCCTTCGCTGCTCAGATGGCTGCCGAGTCCGCTGCCCGCAAGGCAATGGACCACGGCATGAAGAAGGTTGACGTTTTCGTGAAGGGTCCGGGCTCCGGCCGCGAGACCGCTATCCGTTCCCTGTCCACCGCGGGCCTCGAGGTTGGCACCATCGCCGACGTCACCCCGCAGCCGCACAACGGCTGCCGCCCGCCGAAGCGTCGTCGCGTCTAAAGAGAAGAAAGGATTAGGGATCAAAAATGGCTCGTTATACCGGCCCCGTAACCCGTAAGTCCCGTCGCCTCCGCGTCGACCTCGTCGGCGGCGACAACTCCTTCGAGCGTCGCCCCTACCCTCCGGGGCAGGCTGGCCGTGCTCGCATCAAGGAGTCCGAGTACCTCCTGCAGCTGCAGGAGAAGCAGAAGGCGAAGTACACCTACGGCGTTCTGGAGAAGCAGTTCCGCCGTTACTACGCAGAGGCCAACCGTCGCCCGGGCAAGACCGGTGACAACCTGGTCATCCTGCTGGAGTCTCGCCTGGATAACGTTGTCTACCGCGCAGGTCTGGCACGCACCCGCCGCCAGGCTCGCCAGCTGGTTTCCCACGGTCACTTCACCGTGAACGGCAAGAAGGTCAACGTTCCTTCCTTCAAGGTCTCCCAGTACGACATCATCGACGTGCGTGAGAAGTCCCGCTCGATGCTGTGGTTCGAAGAGGCTCAGGAAGCCCTGGTCGATACGATCGTTCCTGCTTGGCTGCAGGTCGTACCGTCCACTCTGCGCATCCTCGTGCACCAGCTGCCCGAGCGCGCTCAGATCGACATTCCGCTGCAGGAACAGCTGATCGTCGAGCTCTACTCGAAGTAAACCTGACGAACCTATTCGTTAGAATTACTTCGGATAGAACACCAAACGCGGTTTTCTACCGTCCGCACCGTCTACCAAACCTGGTGGCGGTAGTCCCCCTAACGGCGTCATATAGCGGTCGCCGGAAAAGGAGAAGCTTAAACAATGCTCATTTCACAGCGCCCCGCGCTCACGGAAGAGTTCATCGACGATTCCCGCTCCCGGTTCGTCATCGAGCCGCTGGAGCCGGGCTTCGGCTACACGCTGGGTAACTCCCTGCGCCGGACCCTGCTGTCGTCCATCCCGGGCGCGGCAGTGACCTCCCTGCGCATCGAGGGTGTGCTCCACGAGTTCACCACCATCCCGGGCGTGAAGGAAGATGTTTCCGACATCATCCTGAACATCAAGTCCCTGGTTCTGTCCAGCGACTCCGACGAGCCCGTCTCGATGTTCATCCGCAAGGAAGGCCCGGGCGAGGTTACCGGCGCCGACGTTGAGGTTCCGGCTGGCGTGGAGGTTCACAACCAGGACCTGCACATCGCCACCCTGAACGAGCAGGGCAAGCTGGAAATCGAGATGACTGTCGAGCGTGGCCGCGGCTACGTTCCGGCTGCTGCAGCTTCTTCTGAGATCGGACGCATCCCGGTCGACCAGATCTACTCCCCGGTTCTGAAGGTCAGCTACAAGGTCGAGGCAACCCGTGTGGAACAGCGCACGGACTTCGACAAGCTGATTCTGGACGTGGAGACGAAGAACTCCATCACCGCCCGCGATGCCATGGCATCCGCAGGCAAGACCCTGGTGGAGCTGTTCGGTCTGGCCCAGGAGCTGAACCACGAAGCAGAGGGCATCGAGATCGGCCCGTCGCCGCAGGAAAGCGAGCACATCGCTGCCTACAGCATGCCGATCGAGGACCTGAACTTCTCCGTCCGCTCCTACAACTGCCTGAAGCGTGAAGAGATTCACACCGTCGGCGAGCTGGCTGCACGCACGGAGTCCGACCTGCTGGACATCCGTAACTTCGGCCAGAAGTCCATCAACGAGGTCAAGGTCAAGCTGGCTGGCTTGGGTCTGGGCCTGAAGGACGCTCCGGAGGGCTTCGATATCACCGATATCGAGGGCTACGACGCAGAGACCGGCGAGTTCATCGACACCGAGGGCGAGGACATCGCGGAATAACCCGGTGGTTAACCGCACGCGCTCACTGATTTAAAGATCCACACGAGGAGAACTAATGCCTACCCCAAAGAAGGGCGCCCGCCTGGGCGGTTCTGCTTCCCACCAGAAGAAGATCCTGTCCAACCTCGCTGCTCAGCTGTTTGAGCACGGCGCCATCAAGACCACGGACGCAAAGGCGAAGCTGCTGCGCCCCTACGTCGAGAAGATCATCACCAAGGCCAAGCGCGGCACCCTGGCGGATCGCCGCAACGTGCTGAAGCTCATCCCGAACAAGGAAGTTGTTGCTTACCTGTTCAACGAGCTGGCTCCGAAGTTCGAAGGCCGTCCGGGTGGCTACACCCGCATCATCAAGCTGGAGAACCGCA
This sequence comes from Corynebacterium sp. ACRQJ, assembly GCF_022346045.1. Classification (NCBI taxonomy): domain Bacteria; kingdom Bacillati; phylum Actinomycetota; class Actinomycetes; order Mycobacteriales; family Corynebacteriaceae; genus Corynebacterium; species Corynebacterium sp. ACRQJ. The sequence goes on from NZ_JAKRMT010000009.1 coordinate 42,456, forward strand.
AGGGCGACAACGCTCCGATCTCCCAGATCTCCCTGGTGACGGAGCCGCTGGCCTCCACCGAGGCAGAGCGCGCTAACCGCGTTGCTGCTTCCAAGGCCAAGAAGGCTGAGGCCGAGGCTGCTGAGGCTAAGGCTGAAGAGGCTGAGGAGGCTCCGGAGGTTGAGGCTGACACCGCAACCGACAAGGCCGCTGAGGCTGAGGCTGCTGAGGCTGCCGACGAGGCCAAGGCTGAAGAGTCTGCTGAGGACAAGTAAGTCCGGCGCTCTCGCCTAGCTTTGAGGCGGGTCACGGTTACCCAATCGGGTAGCTCGTGGCCCGCCTTTTTTGTTGCCTATTGGTTGCTTATTTATTGACGCCACCCGCCTCCGCCGGCCCCGATGTCACCGAACAGGCAAGGGTGCGCCTGCTGGCCTGTGCGGGGCGGGGTTTGTGGGTTTGTGTTGGGTTTGGGCGGGGTTTGTGGTGGGTTTGGGTGCCGAATGTCGTTAGATCGGGAATGCGTTAATGCGAACGATTTGCAGTTCTGCAAAAGTGCAGGTCAGAGAGTTTTCGTTTTGCCGGCACTTTACTTTCGTCGCACGTATTCCCGTTCTAACGACATTGGCCGGTTCGCCTAGTCCATCTCGAGCTCCGGCTCTTCCGCTCGAGCTTGCTCAAAGACCTCCTTCGCCGCCGAGAGGTTAATCAGACCGATGACCACGCCGACCACAATGTCCGGCCACGCGCTGGCCCAGAAGATCATCACCACACCGGCGCCGAGGATCAGAACATTAGCCGCCGCATCATTCCGCGCGGCCAGCCAAGCACCCTGCACCAACGCACTATCCGCCCCGCGCAGCCGCAGCAAAAGCACTGCGCAGACGAGGTTAATCACCAGCGCTCCGATGGCCGTCACGCTCAGAGTCACGGGCTCCGGGGGAGTGCCCGTCACCACCTTCCACGCGGCCGTGCCGAAGGCCGCGAAAGCCGGAATCAGAATCAACCCTGCCAGGGCATAGCTGGCCTTCCGGCGGCTGGCGACTGACCACCCCAGGGCGGTAAGTACCAGAACGTTGATGAGGGTGTCTTCGAGGAAGTCTGCGGCGTCAGCAAAAAGGGCGGCGGAGCCGATGACCAGCGCAACCGTCACCTGAACGACGAAGCCAAGCCCGTTAAGAGCAGCGATCCACGCGACTAGGCGGCGGGCGCGCGAGTCGAGGGTAGAGGCAGAGAATTCGTTGTCTTGAATGCAGACTAGACTAAGGCGCGCACAGTGACAATGGCGAATGCAGCAGCCCAGCAGCAGCTAGACGAACGTACATCCTAAGGAGCCGCCCCGACCATGTCCGACAAATACCCGGCCGACGAGGCTAAGCCGGCCGATCAGCCCGACACAGCCGACGAGCTGGTGCGTGTGCGCCTGGACGTGGCCTACGACGGCACGGATTTTCACGGCTGGGCGACCCAGTCCGGGGGCTTGCGCACGGTCGCGGGAGTGCTGCAGGAGAAGTTGTCACTGGTCACGCGCCATCCCATTGAGCTGGTCGTTGCCGGGCGCACCGACGCGGGCGTGCATGCCAGCGGCCAGGTCTGCCACGCGGACATCCCTGCGGACGCCTTCGAGCAGCGCTCGCTGACTCGCCCGGAGGATCTGGTGCGGCGCCTGTCGCGCATGTTGCCGGCGGACGTGCGGTTGCACGGGGCAAGTGTTGCTCCGCAGGGTTTTGACGCCCGCTTCTCCGCGCTGCGCCGGCACTACATTTATCGCGTGACGACTCATCCGGCCGGCCCCGTGCCGGTGCGGGCGCGGGATACGGCAGCGTGGCGCCACCCGATTGATTTGGAGAAAACTCAGGCGGCCTCCGATGCGCTGATCGGTTTGAACGACTTCGCGGCGTTTTGCAAAGCTCGCGAGGGTGCCACGACAGTTCGCGAGCTGCAGGAGTTCCGCTGGGTGGACGTCTCCACGGAGGCGGAACCGCAGACTTACGAGGCGCACGTGACGGCGGATGCTTTCTGCTGGTCGATGGTGCGATCCCTGGTGGGGGCGGCCCTGACGGTCGGATCGGGCAAGCGACCGGAGGATTTCACTCCGGGGCTGTTGAAGGAGACGAAGCGCAGTTCGGCCGTGCCGGTCGCGCCGGCGGCTGGTTTGAACCTGGTGCGGGTGGATTACCCGGCCGACGAGGAGCTGGCGGAACGCGCGCTGACGACGCGCGCCAAGCGCTCCCCAGTCGGGAGTGGGAGTGGCTCGGCGGACGCAGACCCAGTAGATGCGGAGCCAGCCGCAGGACCAGATACCGCGCCGGATGCAGAGCCAGCCACGGAGCCAGATACCGCACCGTGAGGGAAGCGGTGCTTGTGAGCATTCGCCCTCGCGCGGCGATGCTTTGCACGCCTTGAACGAGCGGGCGCGGGAGTGGCTACGCCCGCCTTCGGAGCCGTGGCCGGGGTGGCAACCGGCGCATTCTGTGGAACCGGCTGCGGCGCAGGTTTCGGCGCGAGCTGTGGCACGGTCTGTGTCGCAGGTTTCGGTGCTGGCTTCGGCGCGGGCGCCGAGACGGCGAAGAAGTTGAAGTACTCCCGGTGTTCACCGTGAGCCAGGATCGTGCCCGTGCCAACCGGCGGAACCGCGATATACACATCCACTGTAGGGTGCCCCAACAGTTGCAGGCGCTCGCGCCCCTGGGCGAGCACGTCCTCCGCAGCGGCGAAGCCAACACTCCCATGACGTGAACCGCGCAAGGCTGCAGGAATCTCCACGAGCAACACCCGAGTTTTCGTGTCCTCTTTGCTTGAAGCTGGATCTGTCGGATCCGTCTGATTCGTCGTACCCGACGCATTCGGCAAGTGCGCTGCCTCCCTTGGGTCGGCTGCCCCGCCAACACCACCGCTAAACCTGCGCAGCTCGAAGAGCTCCTCCGGCCAGTTCATCGACCCCTCCAGCGCGCGCAGTTGCGCACTCGTGCCAAACACCGCAAAAGTCGCGCCGGGAATGGGGTGCACCAGCATGGATTCGCCCGCGTCGGTCAGCCCGATAAACCATCCCGGTGCAGGCGGAACGCTCAACTGGTTCGCCAAGCCGGATATCTGCGCGCCCTCCGGCGGAGCCTCCGCAGGCAGAGCCCATACCCCGCACCCGCTGGCGGCAAAAGGCATCCGCGCCGCCGCGTGCTCTGGCACGCCGACCAGGGTGGCAGAGGCATCCCCCAACCAGCCGCGCCCGAAAGGTTTGGTGGGGACGGTAGCGGTGGAGAGGGTGGCGTCCATAAGAGAAAGACCCAAACCACCGGCCAACCGGTCGGCAGAAATCCGCCGCGACGACGGCTCGCCCCACAACCTGTCGTGCACGCAGAGCAGGCGGAACCAGCGTGTGCCCTGGTCCGTGGTGGCGCGGCTGCGGGCGAAGGCGAACCAGCCCGCCGCGATGCACCCGATCGCCACCAAACCGCATAAAACCCATGCCCACCAGGCCGTATGTCCAACATCGGCAGTATCGGCAGCCAACAGATCCGCTGAACCCATTATTCCCAACCCCCAAAGTATGAAATTCCCCCGAATGCGAGGTTCGCCTCGCGCAAGCAATTCAACCATGAAATACTTAAGCGCGCTAGCGGGGGCTAGAAACAACAAAACACAATAAAAGGGGGAGCGCAGTAACCATGCGCACAACGGGGATACAAGTATCTGGGTTTAATTTTCTGCTGCGTAGGCTCGAGCTCGCGCTGGTTATTGGGGATCCGCGAATGGCTCATGATCCGCTCCGCAGCCAACGGCGGGCGCTGGTCGTCGGCGTGCTGCTGAGCCTCCTGATCGCCGGTGGCGCGGTGATGCTGGGGCTACTGCGCCCACAGCCGAGCCTGGACGGAGCCGACCTGGTGGCCGACGAGACAGGTACGCTGCACCTGCGCCTGGAGGATTCCTACCATCCGATTACGAACGTCGCCTCCGCGCGGCTGATTCTGCAGCAGCCCGTCGAGGTGCAGAAAACCACGGCTGAGCAGCTATCCCAGGTGCCGTTGGGGCAGCCGATTGGTATTCCGCAGGTGCCGGGGCTTTCCGCCGCTCCGGACCGCGAGTGGTTGTACTGCGACCGTACGGACGGTGGCGTGGGCACGGTCGTGGCCGTCGAACGCATCAAGGCTCATCGCCACGCTCTGCTGGCTGCGCCTTCGGGTTATTGGCTTATTGACGCCACCACTCGCGCCCGCATAACCCCAGATGCAGCCCGGGCTTTCGGCACGGAGGCGGTGCCCGCCAGTGATGGGCTGGTCCAGCAGTTTCGTCGCAGCCCCGACATCGCCATGCCGGCGGGGAAGACGAAGATGCCCGCGCCTTTCGACGTGGCGGGCAGGGTAATCACGGCTGGCGACCGGGCGTTTCTGGTGGACCGAGCGGGCGTGGGGGAGGTCAAAGGTTCGCGGCGTGACTTTGCTTTGGCCAGCAGCCCCGTGCCGCCGGTGGAGGCCCCGCTGGCGGATGTGATGCGCCAGCCGAGCGTGGACGTGTTGGCGGGAATCCCGGAGTTCGACGGTGAGCAGCCCGTGACGTGGGCGCAGCCGCAGATGGTGTGCGCGGGGCCGGAGGGGCTGGCGGAGCCGGAGGATGGAGCCACAGTCGGCAGCGGCGCAGGGAAGGATGGCACAGGCGCGGACTCAGCCGGAATCAGCGCCGTGCTGGCTGCCGACGAACCTACCGCCTACTACGGCCCGCGGGGCACGTCGGCGCTGAAGACGGAGCGCGGATACGTGCTGGTCAGTGATAACGGAGTGCGCTACTCCGTGGGCAGCCAGACCGAGCTGCGCGCCCTGGGGTTCACCGCGGAACAGGAGGTTCAGTTCGCCCGAGTGGCCTCGCTGCCAGACGGCGGCCTGCTGTCTGCAGAGAAGGCCCGGCAGACGACCGTGGCGATGATGCCCAGCGCCAGCACGAGGGAGAGCACGACCGGCACGGAATAGTCGGCGGCCCCCGGCTGGTGAGGCTGGGTGCTGACGGTCTGCAGCTCGTAGTGTGCGCCGGTCGAGCCATCGCTGCCAATGCTGCCATTGTTGCCGTCGCTGCCGTTGTCGCCAACGCGGATCCGCGCATCCCGCAGGTCGAGCGCCTTATCCACGGCCGCGGCGGGATTCACAACCAACATCTGCTTCCCCAATCCCGGTCCGCTCGCGCCGGGAGAGGCTGTGGAGGTCAGCAGTTCGCGGACCTCCCGTGCGCTGAGGTGCGGGACGATCTGCCAGACTAGCGCCGCTGTCCCGGACACCACCGGCGCGGCGAAACTGGTGCCCTCGAAAGGATCGGGGTTGCCGACGATGGTGTGCACCTTCCCGCGCACATCCACCTGCCCTTCGACCGGCCCGCCGGGGGCGAACAGATCCACCCAGTGCGTCGGCGCGCTGTACTGCGCGGGCACGCGACCCTGGTCGGCGGAGTTCTCCTTCCCGGCAGCTGACCCTGCACCGGCCCCTGCGCCTGCCGCCAGCTCCTGTGCCCGCGGCGTCACCGCGCCCACGGCCAGCACGGAATCCAGGCTGGAAGGAAATGTCGGCGCCCCCTCCGGGCACTGGCCCGTGTTGCCCGTGGAAGCCACCACCAGCACCCCGGCCTTCTCTGCCCGCCCTATGGCCTCCCGCAGTTCCGCCGTATCCTCGCAGGCCACCATCGAAATATTGATGATCTTCACCCGCGCCTTCAGCGCCCGGTCGATCGCGCGAACCAGATCCTCCACCGTGCCCTCAGCACGGGAGGCAACCGCGTTATGCCTAAACGAATGCACCTTTGCCTCCGGCGCTATTGCCCGCAACACGCTGGTCACCACGGACCCGTGCAGCACGCAAAAATCACGGTCTCCCACCACGCCCGGCCCGGCGGAACCCGTATCAACCACAGCCACGTCCACGTCCCGGCCCCGGGACAGGGCGTGCAGCGCTGGGCACGAGGGGGCGTCAATATCCGGCAAAGGCAAGGTACCCGGCGCCGCAACGGTGCCTTCCTGGCAGTTCCCGTGCGGCGAGGAATCCTGGATGATCATCAGCCGATGCCCCGAATCGCCTCGAAGATCCCTGTGGTCTGCAGCGCCAGGGGGATGGCCAGACAGAACGCAACGGCCTCCACCATGTCGATCACCCGGCCCAGCATCGGCGACTGCACGCGCACCGCCGGCAGACCAACCAGCACCAGGCACACCGCACCCCAGGGTTCGTGCAGCGCCAACCACAGAATCGTCGCCGCGGAAAGCACCGCCAGCGCCACCGAATGCACCGGCCGGGTGCTGCGAGCACTCACGCCCAGCACGGCCACCAGCACCAACAGCGCCGCACGCCACAGGCTCAGCGGCTCACCCCACGGCGCCAGCTGGTACACGCACGCACCCAGCACCGCCACGATTGCCACCACCAGGGCGGAATGCACCTCCACCACCTGGCCCGCACGGGTGGTCGTCGGCTGAGTAAACACGCCAGTCGCGGGCACCTTCGGCAACTTGATACCCGCCAGTCCGATCGCAATCTGCCCCGAATAAGCCAGCGCGAACATCGCCAGCAGCAGCGTAACCCCCGGCCAGAAGTTCATCGCCGCGAACACCACCCATGTGGCCGTCACGATCCGCGCCGGGCCGCTGCGCCACACCATGAGGGCCGCCACAAAGCACGCGCACAGCACATTCACGTGCAGGCCCAGCCCGAAGCCGAGGATCGCGGCCAGGTAGGTGAAGTTGCGGTGGTGCAGCGAAGCCGCCGCCGTAGCCAGTGCCGCCACTGCGGTTGCCACGATCGTTGCGGTATCTGCCGAATGGTTGAGGTTAAGGACGCCCCCAGCTCCAACCAGCTGATTGTCCAAAGGGTGCCACGCAGGGGCGGCTTGCAGGCTGAACAGCGCAACGATGGTTGCGGCGATCCAGGCAGCAGGGCTGGCGGGGATGGGGCCGGAGAGCTCCTCAACCGCCTCCGCCGGCGGGGCGGGAACGGTAGCGATCTGCAAGGTCAGCGACTCGCCGGGGCGCACCCCAGCTTCCGCCAGGGTGTGCTGGGGCTGAACCTGCCCAACCGCCCGGTGGAGAGTCCAGTGTTCCCCCGGTTCCGCATCCACGAGGTGTGGAATGAGCTCCGCGACGGGCACATGGTCGGCGATGGCAGCGTTGATGGTGGTGCCCTTCGCGGGCACGGAAATGCTGAGAGCTAGCACAGTAGAAAATCCCCCTGGTGGTGCACGTTTAGACCGTGCCCGATTGAGTGTGCAGCGAGGATCCCCCCTTTGGACCCCGCCGGTGTTTCTTACACGGCACAGATAGTAACCCAGGCGAGGCGAGCTCGCTTGCCCTGCGGGTTGTCCGGGGAAGGTTTAGAATCAAAAACCACATCCAGGGGGTTGGATGGGGATTAGTTGGGGACTAGCAGGTAACCGGGGGATTTTTCACCATGCAAACACAGGCGCCGCCGACGCTGCCGAAAGACAAACAACCGTTCATCAGGCTGCTGATGCCTGCCGTCATGCTGATCGCGGTGGTGGGCATGGTGGCCGCCATGGTGCTTTCCGGGTCGGGGCGCAACCCGATTAGCTTCATCTTTCCGCTGATGATGTTGGGAAGCATGGCGATGATGTTCCAGCCGGGGGCGAATGTGGACGAGACGCGGCGCTCGTTCCACCGGCATATCGACGCGCTGAAGGACAGCGTGCAGCGCAGCCACGACGAGCAGCTGCAGGGTATGTTGGCTGCCCACCCGCACCCGCAGGCTCTGTGGACGCATGTGCACACCGGCACCGACGTGACTGCCGAGCCGGGCGTGGTGCGCATCGGCACCGCAGTGCAGACCCCGGACGATCCGCTGGAAGTGCCGGTGAATGCTCCGCCGGAGGACCTGGAGCCGGTCAGCGCCATGAGCCTGCGGGAGGTCGCGTTGCGCTACGCCACCATCGAAGCGCCGGTATCCGTGGAGCTGGCCAGCTTCCACTGCATCGTGCTGCTCGGCGACGGGGCTGCTGGCCTGGCACGTGCCATGCAGGCGCAACTGGCGATGCAGGACCCGGACATCATCGGGATCACCGGGCCTTTCGAGGAGTGGTTGCCGCACGACGGGCCGCGCAAGGTGCACTTCTGCACGGGACAAAGCCCCGTGGTCGCCGGCGCGGTGGTTACCGACCCGAGCGACGAGTGGGTGGAAAATGCCAAAGGGCATGGCCTGTTGCTGCAGGTGGACGATGCCGCCGGCGGGTGCCTGCTGAGCGCCTGGACCGTCGACGGCTGGGTGCCCTTCGGAGTGGCCGACCAGCTCAGCGCGGTGGAGCTGGCGCAGATTTGCCGCGCCAGGTCCACCGTGAAATCCAGTACCTCACTGCTGGAACTGCCGGGCGGTGACCTGCGTGCGCCCATCGGTTTTTCTGGCGCGCCGGTGTACCTGGACATCAAGGAATCCGCCCTGGGAGGCATCGGCCCGCATGGCCTGTGCGTGGGCGCGACAGGTAGCGGGAAGTCGGAACTGTTGAAAAGCGTAGTGATTAGCTTCGCCCACCAGCACAGCCCGGAGGAGCTGAATTTCGTGCTCGTGGACTTCAAGGGCGGCGCCAGCTTCCTGGGAATGGACCGGTTGCCCCACACTTCTGCGCTGATCACCAACCTGGCTGAGGAGGCGGGGCTGGTCGACCGAATGCAGGATAGTTTGCTGGGGGAGATGCATCGGCGACAAGAAAAGCTCCGCGCCGCAGGCCTGACCACGGCGGCGGAATACAACCGCGCCTACCCGGGGCAGATGCCTGCGTTGTTTATCGTGGTGGACGAGTTCTCCGAGCTGTTGCACGCCCGGCCCGAGTTCGCCGAGGTGTTCGCCGCGATCGGGCGGCTGGGGCGCAGCCTGCGAATGCACTTGCTGCTGGCCACCCAGCGACTGGAGGAAGGGCGCCTACGCGGCTTGGAATCCCACCTGAGCTACCGCATCGCCCTGCGCACGTTCTCTGCCTCCGAATCCCGGGCGCTGATCGGCACCACCGAGGCCTACGAGCTGCCCGCAACCCCAGGAGCGGCGATTCTTTCCGCCGGGGACAAAGTGCGCTTCCACTCCGCCTATGTTTCCGGCCCGGAACTGCCCCGCGACCAGCGACTGGTGCGAGTGCTGGGCTCCACCGTGGAGGCGGAGACCACCACCATGCAGATGGTGATTGACCGGCTAGAGGGGCCGAATAAGAACCCGGTGTGGCTGCCGCCTCTGCCGGAAGACCTACCCGCCAGCGAGGTCATGGAGCCCCGCGCGCCGGGCGTGGCCCGCATCGGCCTGGAGGACCTGCCCTTCGAGGGGCTGCAGGTACCGATGGATGTGGACCTGCGCCGCAAGCATTGGGCGATCGTCGGTCAGCCGCGCACGGGCAAGACCACGGCGGTGCGCAGCCTGGTGTTGGGGTGGGTTCTCAGCTCGCCGGGCTGGCCCGTGTACATCTTCGACCCGGGCGGCGGCCTGCGGGATCTCGCGCGTTTGCCGCAGGTGGCGGCAGTGGTGGGGCCCGATGGGTTGGCGCGCCTGTTCGATGAGATGGAGCAGACGGAGGGCCAGCGCCTGCTGATCATTGATGGGCTAGACCAGGTGGGGACGGCCAGCGGTGGGACGGGCGAGGAGGAGCAGCGCCTCATCCGCCTGGCCACCACCGGGCTGGAGCGCGGCCTGCACGTGGTGGTCACAGCACTGCGGTGGAACTTCCGCCCCTCGCTGCGGGACGTGCTGACCGGCCAGATCGAACTGCGGATGACCCCGCTGGATGCGCACTTCCGCGATGCGCAGAAATCCCTGCCCGACGTGCCTGGCCGGGGTGTGTCGCCCCGCGGCAAGCACGTGCAGTTCGCAAACTCCACCGCGCAGGACGTCGAGCACGTACGGATGGAAAGTGCCCGTCGCGGCGAGACGGAGGTGGCCATGCGGGTGCTGCCGGAGCGCATCGGTTGGAAGGAGCTGGGCGACCCGCAGGCATTCGCTATCGGCGGCCCGCGCCTGGATCCGGTCCGCTGGGATCGGGGTACTTTCCCCCACCTGGTGGCCATTGGCCAGGCGGGCAGCGGTGTGACGACCGCCCTGCGCGCCGTGATGCAATCCGTCGCTGACACCCGCAGCCACACCGGCGAGCCGCCGGAGTTCCTGGTCACGGACACGCGCCGCGGGTTGCTGGGGGTTGCGGGCTACCGCGTGCCGGAGGACTTCCGCGCGGACTTGGCCGACTGGGTTGCCACGCTGCGGGAGCGCATTCCAGGCAGCGACGTGACCCCGCAGCAGCTACGGGAACGCTCCTGGTGGTCCGGGCCGGAGCTATTCGTGGTGGTCGACGATGCGGACGCCGATCCCGGTCTCGACCAGCTGCTTCCCCTGTTGCCGTACGCCGCCGACATTGGCCTGCACCTGGTGCTCGGCCGCCGCTCGGGGCAGTTCGCCCGCGCGGCCTATCAGCCGTTGACGCAGGCCATGCGCGACCAGAGCGCGTGGTTGCTGTTTTCTGCGCCGCGCGAGGATGGACCGATCGCGGGGGTTCGTTTAGTACGACGCCCACAGGGGCGCGCCGCCTATGTGCACAAAGAAACCTGGACGGTGCACGTGGCCGAAATGGCAGAAGAGAACTGAGAACGGTTGAGAGTAACTAGGAACGATTGAGAGTAATGAGCGGGGTGGGGAAAATGAGGGTAGATCAGAAGATTGGGGAAGCCCGGGGACTGCTGGCCGAGGCGCTGGCGCTGCAGGAATCGGGTGTGCTGGTCAGTGGCATGACGGTGACGGATCTGGCCACGGGGTTCGTGGTGACCGGCGATGCCGAGATGCAACGGCCGGGATACTTGCAGTACGAGGGAGCCGATAGCGCAGCGGGGGCCACGGGCACTGCGAGCGCCGCGGGTGCCGTGAGTAGAGCGGACGCAATGGACGACGTGGAGTTCCAGCGTTCCGGGCTGAGCCTCGGCAGGCTCTCTGAACTCTTTGAGATGGTCAGCGAGGTGCTGGAACAAAGGCAGGAACACCCGGAGGCTGCGGCGGTGAACCCGCCGGAGCCTCGCGAGCTGTTCCCCTGGGGCATCGGACTGCGGGAGGTAGACGTTCTCGTCACCGGTTCCTTTGCAGTGCAGGTTGTGCACTATCTGCGGATCATGGGCGTGCGTGCGCGGCTGGTGGATAACGACATGGTGCTGCGGGTGGCTAGCGAGCTCGCGCTGGCGCAGCAGGAGCTGCAACACCTTAACCTTGCCGAACCCGTTCGCCTCGGAGAGGTAGACAGCGGGGCAGCAGAGCCCGTAGAGGAAACGGATGAGTGGCAGGAGGTGGAGGAGGGGGCGTCAATAAGAAAGGAAGAAAGAAAAGACAACCGCAGGCTGCCCGCGGCGTTGGCCGCCTTGGCGCTGTTTATCGTCGGCGGGCTGGTGGCGACGTTCACGGTGTTCGACTCGCAGGCAGCAGAGAACACGGTTAGCGCCGATGGTGCGGGAAGTACAGGAAGCACTGGAATTACTGGAAGTACCGAGAGCACTGCGAGCGTGCAGGGTGACTCGAGTGTCGAGTCGGAGGAACCCGTTGCAGACGAACCCTTCCCCGAGCCGCACAGGAGGGGTGTGACCACGGCCGACCAGAGTTCACGGCGCGCGGACATACCGATCAGCGTGAACGTGGATGGGTGGCACTTGGGTGGTGCAACCCGTGCGCGCGAGGAATATGTCGGCGATGACGAGGGGATGCGCGTGCTGGTGGCGGCCAAGGAGACGCCACTGAAGACGCAGGAGGAGATGGATGCGGCGATGCTCGGCGCACTGAACGATGTGAGCGCGGGCGACAGCGGGGTGACCGTTGTGTCCACCCAGCCGGTGAGCTACGAAGAGAACTATCCGAGTTCGACGACTCTGTGGCACGTGCGGCTGGTGGACGGGCACCAGATTTCGGTGGGCTGCCAGTACAGGCAGTGGAATGAGCAGCGGGAAAAGGTGTGCCAGGAGTTTGTAGCGACGGCGCGTCCGGAAAAATAGGGGAAAGCAGGAAATGTGGGGACTACCGTGAACCTTTTCACAGGACGGCGAGTATAACCCTTACGATGGCGCCTTCAACAGGGTTTTCAAGGGGATACCCGGCGGCATGATCGACAAATTGCAGAATTTTCAACAGGGGGATTTTAAGGCATGAGCTTTAAAACAGATGTCAGCACGATGAACCAGGCGGCGAACAACGTCGACCGTGTGAAGGACGAGGTCCAGGGCGAGCTCAGCCGACTGCGAGGCGTTGTGGACGACGTTTCCGGCAGCTGGAAGGGGCAGGCTCAGGTCTCCTTCCACTCGCTGATGGAGCGCTGGGACGAGAACGCGCGGAAGCTCAACGAGGCACTGCAGAGCATCGCGGACAACATCCGCGCCAACGCAGGCGACTTCGATACCACTGACGTGGACAACGCGGCAGCTTTCAACGCCTAACCCGGGTCCGTTGGACCCACAAGAGATTCATTACAGAATTCATTACAGAAGGGGACAGGAATGATTCAGTACAACTTTGCACAAATCGCCAATGCTGCGGATGACATCAACCGTGGCAACGGCACTATCAACGGTCTGCTGGGAGACCTCAAGCGCGATCTGCAGCCGATGGTTAGCGAGTGGGAGGGCGCGGCCTCCGACAGCTACCAAGCTGCTCAGAAGAAGTGGGATGACTCCGCACAGGAGATCAACGAGGTGCTGGGGCAGATCGCCCGCACCGTCCGCCAGGCAAATGATCGCATGAGTGAAATCAACACCAATGCAGCAAATAGCTGGGCATAAAGCCAGCTAAACAATCTTCTCCCGTCATATTCTCAGGCCCCCTTTGAAATGGAAAAGGGGAGCCTGAGATTTTTCTTTAATTGACGCCTCGCGTTGTGGAATAAGCGGGCGGGTTGCAGTGCTAGAAAACTTGACACAATCGTGATGTTTGCAATGACCTGGGAGAATGGGGTGGATAAATCTAGCTTCATGCCTATTGGAAAGCATTTTGGTTGAAGTGTTAATAAAACCATGCGTAGCGTCTTTTGTGTACGGGAAAGACGACAACAATCAGCTACACCACTGCTGTTGTTACACCACTACGTAATTCCCCACTGTTGGTACTCACCAAGCAAGACAAACCCCCGTATTGCGTACCAACAAGGTGAAAGGATTTATTAACAAAATGAGCAACGACATCAAGGATCTTTTCAAGGCAACCGCATACGACAACGCTGGCGACAAGCTGGGCAGCGTCAAGGAAATCTTCGTTGACGACAAGTCCGGCCAGCCCACCTTCGTTGAGGTTAACCACGGCCTGTTCGGCATGAACTCCAGCCTGGTTCCGATGCGCGGCCACAAGTTCGACGGCGAGAACCTGAACCTGGCTTTCGCCAAGGACCGCGTCAAGGACGCGCCGGACTTCGACGCTGACCAGGCTCTGACCCCGGAGCAGCAGAACGAGATCTACCGCCACTACGGCCTTGACAATGTTGAGGACACCACCCGTTACGGCGAGGGCGCTGGCAACCAGGATGCAGGCGCGAAGGATGCAGGCGAGGAGCGCTCCACCCTGGATCGCCACGAGGCTGCCGGTGGTAACACCACTGCTGGCGCTGGCGTGGGTGCTGCAGGCGCAGGTGTTGCTGGTGCAGGCGTTGCAGGTGCGAACGCGGACCAGGCGGGTGCCACCGAGCGCGAAGCTGCTAACACTGACGCCGCCAACCGCGAGGCTGCCGTGAACAATGAGGGCGAGATCATCCGCTCCGAGGAGCGCCTGAATGTTCAGAAGGACAAGGTGCAGACCGGCGAGGCTCGCCTGCGCAAGTACGTAGTCACCGACACCGAGACCGTAGAGGTTCCGGTCACCCGCGAAGAGGTTCGCGTCGAGCGCACTCCGATCTCCGAGGAAGAAGCAGCTAACCTCAAGGGCAACATCGACGAAGCTGGTCAGGAAGCCTCTGTCACCCTGAACGAAGAACGTGTCTCTGTGAACAAGGAGACCGTCCCGGTGGAGAAGGTATCCCTGAACAAGGAGCAGATCACCGAGACCGAGCGTCACACCGAAGAGGTCCGCAAGGAGCAGATCGACTCCAACCTTGACGGCGACGTCCGTAAGTAACAACAAGGACTCAGCGACAGAGCCCCGGCTCGCCCTCCCCAATGGCAGGGGAGAGCTAAAGCCGGGGTTCTTTACTGTGCAACGTTGGCGGCGACCAGCTCGCGCGCCCAGGTAGGCGTTTTGGTCTGCGCGCCAACCTGCACTAAACTCCCAAGGGTTGTGTGCACAGTGCCCGGCCTGCCCGGGCGCATGCATTTCTGCGGGTCCCAACCGGCCGCCGCAGAAGCACTCACGTACTTCACGTTTAAGTGTTCATCTGGCTGGCAGTTCCAAGATCAAGACTTTAAGGAGTCCCCTGTGACTACTTTCCACCCGAAGAGCGGTGACATCACCCGTAAGTGGTACGTCATCGACGCCACCGACGTGGTGCTGGGTCGTCTTGCTGTTACCGCAGCTGACCTGCTGCGCGGCAAGAAGAAGCCCTACTTCGCACCAAACGTTGACTGCGGCGACAACGTCATCATCATCAATGCGGACAAGGTCCACATTTCCTCCAACAAGCGCGAGCGTGAGATGCGCTACCGTCACTCCGGCTACCCGGGTGGTCTGAAGACCATGTCCCTGGGTCGTTCCTTGGAGCTGCACCCGGAGCGCGTCATCGAGGAGGCAGTCAAGGGCATGATGCCGCACAACAAGCTGTCCCGCGCGTCCATCAAGAAGCTTCGCGTCTTCGCTGGCCCGGAGCACACTTTCGAGGCCCAGAAGCCTGAGACCTACGAGATCAAGCAGGTGGCACAGTAATGACTGAGTACAACGAGAACGTAACCGACGAGCAGAACGCTGCTGTCGAGGAGAACTTCGAGGGCGAGTACACCGCTACCGACGCAGTGAACGAAGAGTTCGTTGCCACCATCGGTGACTCCATCGCTTCCGAGGACGAGGCTGAGCAGGTTGAGGCTGAGCCGGTCGTCTTCGAGGGCACCATCCAGACCGTTGGCCGCCGCAAGGAGGCCGTCGTCCGCGTCCGCATGGTTCCGGGCTCCGGCGAGTTCCTGTGCAACGGCCGTTCCCTGGAGGACTACTTCCCGAACAAGCTGCACCAGCAGCTGATCAAGGCTCCGCTGGTCCTGCTGGACCGCGAGAACCAGTTCGACATCCAGGCCAACCTGAATGGTGGCGGCCCCTCCGGCCAGGCTGGTGCTTTCCGCCTGGCTATCGCCCGCGCACTGAACAAGTACAACCCGGCAGAGCGCACCGACCTGAAGCGCGCTGGCTTCCTGACCCGCGACGCTCGCGCCGTGGAGCGCAAGAAGGCCGGCCTGCACAAGGCACGTCGCGCACCGCAGTACTCCAAGCGCTAAATCGCTCCATCTTTTTGGTGGCGACGCCCCCACGCCCCAACCGATCAACTTTTCGGTTGGGACGTGGGGGTTTCCCTTTTGTCTAGCTTTCGGATGAATTGCCTTTACACGGGAGTGGCACCCACCCGACCTGCGGGGTGGCCGGGTAAGATCTCGCCCTATGGGTAAATTGTTCGGAACTGATGGTGTGCGCGGCCTGGCGAACAGGAAGCTGACCGCGCCGCTGGCGATGAAGCTGGGTGCCGCCGCCGCGCGCGTGTTGGTATCCAAGGAGGAAGTGGGTGGCCGCCGCCCGACCGCTGTGGTGGGCCGCGATCCGCGCGTATCGGGGGAGATGTTGACGGCCGCTCTGTCGGCGGGCATGGCCTCGCAGGGTGTGGACGTGTTGGATGTTGGTGTGATCCCGACGCCTGCCGTAGCCTTCCTCACCGACGACTTCGGCGCCGACATGGGCGTGATGATCTCCGCCTCCCACAACCCCATGCCGGACAATGGCATTAAGTTCTTCGCCGCGGGCGGCCGCAAGCTGCAGGACGACGTGGAGGACGAGATCGAAGCCACCATGCTGGAGCTGCCCGAGACGGGCCCAACCGGCGCGGCGATCGGCCGCATCCTGGATGAGTCCAACGACGCCCTGGAGCGCTACCTGGCTCATGTCGGCACGGCGATTAACCACCCGCTGGATGGCATCCGCGTGGTGGTGGACTGTGCCAACGGCGCGGCCTCTACCGCCGCCCCGGAGGCCTACCGCCAGGCCGGCGCGGACGTTGTGGCGATCCACAGCCGCCCGAATAGTTTCAATATCAACGATGGGGTGGGATCCACTCACATCGAAGTTCTGCAGAAGGCCGTGCTGGAGCACCAGGCGGACCTGGGCCTGGCTCACGACGGTGATGCGGATCGTTGCCTGGCCGTGGATTCCGAGGGCAATGTCGTAGACGGCGATCAGATCATGGCGATCCTGGCCGTGGCGATGAAGGAAAACGGGGAGCTGAAGCAGAACACCCTGGTTGCCACCGTCATGTCCAACCTCGGCATGAAGCTGGCCATGCGCGCCAACGGCATCAAGGTGCTGGAGACGCAGGTGGGCGATCGTTACGTGCTGGCTGAGCTGCTGGCCTCTGATCTTTCGCTGGGCGGCGAGCAGTCCGGCCACGTCATCATCTCCGAGCACGCTACCACCGGCGACGGCACCCTGACGGGGCTGACGTTGATGGCGCGCATGGCGCAGACCGGCAAGCCGCTGTCCGAACTGGCCAGCGTTATGACGGTTCTGCCGCAGACGCTGATCAATGTGCCGGTGGCGGATAAATCCGTGATCGCCGACGACGAGCGCGTGGTCGAGGCCATCGCCAAGGCGGAGGAGGATCTGGGCGACGCTGGCCGCGTGCTACTGCGCCCTTCCGGCACCGAGGAGCTGTTCCGCGTGATGGTGGAGGCCGCCGATCCGGGCACGGCCCGTCGCATCGCGGGGAAGCTCGCAGCCGTGGTGGCGGAGGTTTAGGCGCACACTCTCACGACAGCCCCAAGACCCCCGGAAATTCCGGCGAACCTTTTTAACATCCGCGCAGTCTAACTGTGCGGATGTTTTGTTGTGCAGCGCGAAGCGCTTGTGTGAGGCGCTTGTGCGGGACATTAGTGCTGAGCGCTGCAGGGGAGTTCGAAGGGGGATGAGACCGTGGGAGAGTTGCATTTAGATCCGGTGCCCGCCGCCGATCGGGTGGCGGAGTTGCGCGATGCGCAGCTGAGCTGGGCGAATCATTTGGATGGCAACCGGCCGAGCGTGCCGGTGGCCGCGTTCGGCACGGGGCTGCAGGCTAAGGCACAGCAGTTTCTGGATCTGGTTGATCAGGGGCATAACGTGCGGGTGAATTACGCCCGCCGGCTCGCCCAGGCAGGTGAAGACCTGACGGGGCTGGTGGATCGCGTGGGGCAGGCCGAGCAGGAAAACTCCGCCAGCCTGAACGCAGGGGGTGGCTGGGCATGACGGGCTCTCTGGACCTCCGGCTGAACGCTGCGCTCGCTGTGATGGCCGGCTTTGGCGCTGACGTGGAGGGGGCGAAGGCTGCGGCGTCATTTACCAACGGCATGAACCCAGAGACGATCCTTACGTCGCTTGGGCCGGCGAGCAACCAGAAACAACAGGCGCCGGAGCTGGCCGCCGCGGCGAGCGTGAAAGATAGCCTGAAGGGCACGGGTGAAGCGCAGCCGGGGACCGCGACGGAGAAGGCGGGGAAGGAGCAGCTGAACCACGAACACTGCGTGCAGGATCGTTGTGTGGCGGTGCGGGATACCGCTGAGATCATGGGCACGACCTCGGAGAACTCGGTGAGTCTGATCGAGGATATTGCCGAGAAGTTGGAGCTTTTCGGCATGGCGGCGGTCGGCCTGATCAGCGGTGGAAAGCCGTTGCTCGATCTGCTGGCGAAGTTGGCGGGGAAGCTCTCGGAGGACATTCTGCGCAGCCGCAACAATTGTCTGGATACCACCATGGATCAGCTGATCCGCGATGCGAAGCCCGCCGCCGAGCCCGGCAGTTCGGACAAGACGGTCTGTCAGGATCCCAAGCCCGCCGAGACCAAGTGCCCGGAGCCTGTGAAGTCCCCTGAGGGTGATTACCCAGCGCCGAAGAAGGTAGTGACGCCTCCTCAGGCGGCCGAGCAGCCGTGTGAGACGGGGCCTGCACAGCACCCCGCGCCACAGGCGGCGGCTCAGGTGGTTGCGCAGACGGCTATGGCTCAGGCGCCGCAGCCGGCGCCCGCGCCTGCACCTGTGCCAGCCCCAGAGCCTGCGCCAGCACCGGCGCCTATGCCCGCGCAGTCCTTGGTGCCGCCGCCTGCGCCACCAGCTCCGCCGGCCCCTCTGGCGCCTCCGTTGGCGGGCTCACTGCAGATCAACGTCGAGGGCGCGGTGAGGCTGTGGGAGCAGATCGTGCACTGTGCGACGGAGGCGCTGGCTCCACCGGCGGATCACTGTCCAGCTTCTGCCCCGGAGCCGGCACCGGAACCAACGCTAGAGCCACCAACGCCAGAGCCTGAGCCGTGCCCGGAGTCGAAGCCGGAGCCGTGTCCGGAACCGGAACCTAAGCCCGAGCTGGCGGAGCACTGTGAAAAGTCAGAGCAGGAGGTGGAGCAGAAGCCGGTCGGAAACCCGCAGCCAGAGCCGAAGCCAGAGCCGGAACCGGAGCCCAAACCTGAACCACCTCAGCAGTGCGAGGAGCCGAAGCCCGAACCGAAACTGGAGCCCGAGCCCGAGCCCGAGCCCAAGCCGGAACCACCGCAGCAATGCGAAGAACCGAAACCGGAGCACAAAGCACCAACACCACCGTCAAGCGATACGAAGGGCGAACCGATCACGCCCGCGGCACCCAGCCAGGAACCAGCACCGGCACCAAACGCTGAAAATCATCCAAAGCCTCAACCGGCGCCCTCCAAGCAGTGGACTCCGGACGTGTGGGTATCGGCAGCGGGAGCTGCATCCATTGAAATGACAGGCGCCTCTGTGGAATTGGCTGCTGCGGGGGCTGCGGCAGTGGGCGTCAATATCGAAAGGAGCGGTGAGTGGTGACCGGCAGGGAAGAACTTACGGCGCGCTACCAGCGCATCGTCGACGACTACATGGCAGAGGTCGAAGAATCGGTGCGGGAGTTCGAAGAGACACTCAAGGAATGCACGCGCCAACTTGAGGAGGCCAAGAAGGCTCAGGGGGACAGAGCAAATAAGACGGTCGGAAGCGCGAACGTGAACGCGACCGCGAGCACTGGCGCCCGCGGAGTGCGCGGACGGATCTTCGACTAACAGGCCTAGCTTGAAGAGCTAGATTAAAGAGGTCGAACTCTTAGAAGCTGAGCCCTAGAAGATCTCCGCCAGGCGCTCGTCCAGATCCACGTTCTCCGGCAGGTTCTTGTACAGCTCGTGCTGGGTGGCGGTGCGGGTCTTCTTCAGCTCGGCGTGGCTATCGCGGAAGGAGGCGTACTTCTTCTCATCCTCGGCCAGAACGAAGCCAGTCATCAGGCCGCGAGCCAGCTCTTGCTGGCTGAACTGAGGCAGGCCGGCGCCCAGAGCAAAGTTGCGGCCATACTTCTCGTGGAAGCCACTGGAGGAAGCACCCAGCAGCTCACGGTAGACAACGTCCCCGCCCCAGTGGGCGGCCATGCGCTTGGCGTTACCCATCGGGGTCTCGCCCAAACGGCCAGCCTCCAGCACCAGACCCGGAGCCTTCACATACTTCGCGGCCTCCGTCGCATCCGGGGAAGTATCCGCCGGGTACACGGCCATCACACCATTGATGGTGGGCTCAGTATCGTAGCCCTTCAGCTCGCTACGGTGGCGGCGGCCCGTCGCAGCCAGCACGGCAGCCGAAGCCCCCATGCCGTGGCCAGCCAGGTAAAGCTCGTTCGGCTGCACTGTGACGTTGCCGTTGCCCAGGCGCACACCAGCCAGGATCTGCAGCGCGGTCTCCAAGTCAGCGGCAAAACCCCGGTGGTTCGGGGAGAGGCCCTTCTCCGTATCCGGCGCCGCCACTGCGAACCCCCAGCTGGCCAGGTGGCGCAGCGTCGCGTGGTACGCATCCACGCCGACACGCCAGTCGTGCCCGAAAGCGATGCCGGGGATGCCGTTGCCTTCCGCCGGGGTGTAAACGCGCCCCGGAATACCAGCGAAGTTCAGGTCACCGACCATCACGCGGTGCGGGCCACGCTTGCCCAAACGAGTAATCAGGTTCTTCATCTTATCTGCCACAGCCCCACAGCTTACCGAAACGGACAAGCCATTGTGTATCGTCAGAGGCATGTGTGCAATTGTTGGCTACGTAGGTGACTCCGAGGCCCTCCAAATCGGGTTGGATGCGCTGGAGCGAATGGAATACCGCGGATACGATTCCGCAGGCATCGCAGTTGTCGAGCAGGGCTCCCTGCACCTCGAAAAAAAGGAAGGCAAACTGCAAAACCTCATCGATCGCATCGATGAGGTCGGTCGCGATTCCTTCCGTGGCTCTACCTGTATCGGCCACACCCGCTGGGCGACCCACGGGCGCCCGAACGACGTAAACGCACACCCGCACCGTTCCTTCGACGGCAAGGTAGCCATCGTCCACAACGGCATCATCGAGAACTTCTCCACCCTGCGCGCGGAGATCGAGGCCGCCGGCATCGAGCTGGAATCCGAGACCGACTCCGAGGTTGCAGCACACCTGCTGGCGCTCGCCTACAACGAAGGCGAGACCGCGGGCGACTTCCAGGCCTCCGCACTGAAGGTTCTTTCCCGCCTGGACGGCGCGTTCACCGTTCTGTTCGTCCACGACGACCACCCGGGCACCATCGTCGCGGGTCGCCGCTCCACCCCGCTGATCGTCGGCGTAGGCGAGGGCGAGATGTTCCTTGGCTCCGACGTGGCGGCCTTCATCGACCGCACCAAGAACGCCGTGGAGCTGGGCCAGGACAACGCAGTGGTCATCACCGCCGACTCCTATGACATCTACGACTTCTACGGCAACCCGGTGGAAGGCAAACCCTTCACTATCGACTGGGATCTGGACGCCGCGCAGAAGGACGGCTTTGATTCCTTCATGATGAAGGAAATCCACGAGCAGCCCGCCGCGGTCCGCGACACCCTAGCCGGCCACTTCGACGGCCGCCATATCGTGCTGGACGAGCAGCGCCTGTCCGACGAGGACCTGCGCGGAGTGGAAAAGGTCTTCGTCGTCGCCTGCGGTTCGGCCTACCACTCCGGCCTGCTGGCCAAGTACGCCATCGAGCACTGGGTCCGCCTGCCCGTAGAGATCGAGGTCGCCAGCGAGTTCCGCTACCGCGACCCGGTGCTGGACCAGCGCACCCTCGTCGTGGCCGTGTCCCAGTCCGGCGAGACCGCCGACACGCTGGAGGCCGTGCGCCACGCGAAGATGCAGGGCGCCCGCGTGCTGGCCGTCTGCAACACCAACGGTTCGCAGATCCCGCGCGAGTCCGATGCCGTGCTGTACACCCACGCCGGCCCCGAGATCGGCGTGGCTTCCACGAAGGCTTTCCTGGCGCAGGTCGCCGCCAACTACCTGGTGGGCCTGGCCCTGGCTCAGGCTCGTGGCACCAAGTACGCCGATGAGATCGCGGAGATCTATTACGCCCTGGAGGCGCTGCCGGAGAAGATCGAGAAGACACTCGGCCTGCGTGACCAGATCCTGCAGCTGGCCGAGGAGCTTGGCCCGGTGAAGACCATGCTGTTCCTGGGCCGCCACGTGGGCTTCCCAGTCGCCCTCGAGGGCGCGCTGAAGCTGAAGGAGTTGGCCTACATTCACGCGGAGGGCTTCGCCGCTGGCGAGCTCAAGCACGGCCCGATTGCTCTGATCGAGGATGACCTGCCCGTCGTCGTTGTCGTACCTAGCCCGAACGGCCGCCCGGTGCTGCACTCCAAGATCGTGTCCAATATCCAGGAGATCCGCGCCCGCGGTGCGAAGACCATCGTTATTGCGGAAGAGGGCGATGAGGCCGTGCGCCCGTACGCCAACTGGCTGCTGGAGATTCCGGGTACCACGTCGCTGATGCAGCCGCTGCTGTCCACGGTGCCGCTGCAGTTCCTGGCCGCCGACATCGCGCGCCAGTGCGGCAACCAGGACATCGACAAGCCGCGCAACCTGGCCAAGTCCGTCACCGTCGAATAGTTCGGGGTTTTTCTTAGTGACGCCCCCTGCCGTGCCCCTTTCCTGGAATCCCAGGAAGGGTGGCTAAGGTTATGAACATGTCGGATCGTCACCTTGCGGAACTAGTCGTTGACCTGGATGCCATCGCGCATAATGTGCGCGTGTTCCGGGAGGCCGCGGCCCCCGCCGGGGTGCTGGCCGTGGTGAAGGCCGATGCGTACAACCACGGGGTGGACGTGGTGGCGCCCGCAATGCTGGATGCGGGAGTGGAACAGCTGGGCGTGGCCACGTTGGGGGAGGCCCTGCACCTGCGCGAGATTCTGCAGGGACTGGGGGAGCGCTACGCTTCCGCGCCGATCACTGCCTGGATGTGGACACCCGATGAGGGCCTGGCGGAGGTATTCGCCGCGGACATTAACGTTGGCGTGCCCTCGCTGGCGCATGCGCGTTCCTTGGTGGAGCAGGCCGAAAAGGCGCAACAGGCCGAGAAGGCGCAGGCCAGCGCTCCCGTGCGGGTGACGCTCATGGTGGATACCGGCCTTTCCCGCTCCGGGGTAAGCCCCGCCGAGTGGCCGGAAACGGTCGAGCTGCTGGCATCCAATACTGAGCTGGTGGAGGTTAGCGGCGTGATGACCCACATGGCCAGCGCCGACGACCCCAAGGCGGCAGCGAACGACCTGCAGGCCTCCCGCTTCGCGGAAGCGATCGAGTTCTGCCGCTCCCGTGGGCTGCCGGTGCCCCGCAATCACATTGCAAACACACCGGCTACGCTGCACCGCCCTGATCTCGCCTATGAGCTGGTGCGACCGGGCGTCGGACTATATGGCATCGACCCAATCGGCGTGGGCGTTGAACTAAAGGCGGCGATGACACTGCGCGCCCGCGTCACCACAACCCGGGTGGTGCCGAAGGGCGAGGGCGTGAGCTACAGCCACACCTGGCGGGCGCAGCGCGATACCCGCACCGCCGTGGTGGCGCTCGGCTACGCCGACGGGCTGCCGCGAAGCGTATCCGGAAAGATGCAGGTGACGATCAACGGGAAAACATATCCGCAGATCGGGCGAGTATGCATGGATCAGATCGTCGTGGAGCTGGGGCCGGCCGATGGTGCTGAAGGATCTACCAACGGCGCCGCAGACGTGAAACCGGGTGACTGGGCGGTGATCTTCGGCGAGGGTGGCAACAGTGCAGACGAGTTCGCGGAGCTGGCGGGCACGATTAGCTACGAAGTGCTGACGATGCCGCGGGGGCCGAGGGTCAAGAAGGTATTTAAGGGTGGCCGCCCGGATTTCTCCGCCGACGGTTCCTGCGCGGCCGCGACCGCCGACGACATGCGGGCTCTCGGCGAGCAGCTGGGCAAGCAGCTGGATGCCGGGACCGTTGTGGTGCTTTCCGGTCCGCTGGGTGCGGGCAAGACGACCCTGACCCAGGGGCTGGCCGCTGGTCTGGGAGTGAAGGGGCGCGTGCAGTCGCCGACGTTCACCATCGTGCGGACTCACCGCGCCGGGCAGCGCGGGGTGGGGCTGTTGCACATGGACGCCTACCGCCTGCTGGGCGCGGACGTGGAGGAGGGCATCGAGCCGGGGCGCCACATTGACCGCAACGAGGTGCTAGACGCCCTGGAGAGCTTGGACATAGACGCGGATATCGACGACGTGGTCGTGGTTGCCGAATGGGGTCGCGGAGTGGTGGAGCCCCTAAGCGATAAAGTGCTTGACGTGCAGATCGACCGGAGTAGCGTGGGCAGCCCCGCCGACCTGGCCGATTCGGAAGCCCCTGCTGCGGACGCGGACTCGCGCACCGTCACATGGCGCTGGGTCTAGCTCGACTGGGAGCGACTGGACACTTCCTGGCAAATTCTCAGGAAAAACTGGGGAACCTCTCGGACGGGGTTGCTTTGAGGAGCTTGGCCGTGCAATGATAGTTGACGAATCACCGTGAGGGGTGTTTCACAAGACGCTGGCATTTACGGGCCTGATCAACCCGCCAGTCGTATACCGTCCCTGAGAGGTTTACTGCGAGAGCCTCTCGGGGACTTCTTGTTTTCACCACCGCTCCCATCCGCCATAGAATAAATCCTATGATTTACGCCTTGGCCGTCGATACCTCTACCAATTATGTCACCTGCGGAATCGTCCAGATTTCCGCGAATGGTCAGGTTAGCGTGCTCGCCGAGCGCCTGGTGGATAACGTTCGCGGCCACATGGAGCTGCTCACCCCGAACATCCAGGCGTGCCTCGCCGAGGCGGAGCTTTCCCCTCGAGACCTGCACGCGGTCGTCGCCGGCACCGGCCCGGGGCCGTTTACTGGGCTGCGGGTTGGTATGGCTACCGCTGCTGCTTTTGGTGACGCCCTCTCGATCCCAGTCCACGGCATTCCCAGCGCGGCCGCCACGGCGTGGGAGAATGCAACCTCCCAGGTCGGGTCTAAAGCCTTCGGCGATTATTTGATTGTCTCCGACGCCCGCCGCCGCGAGTTCTACCACTCGCGTATGAGTTTCTTTCCCGGGCTGGCAGGGCGGCTGTGCTCTGAAGTGCAGGTTCCGGCTTCCGTTCACGCGCCAGATGTGGCGCGGGAGATCCAGAGTGAGTTCGACCGTTGGCCGCTGCGGGTGCTCAGCGCTTCTGCGGTAGCAGAACAGGCGGAAGAGCTTTTTGGCTCCCAGGAGGGCTGCCAGATCGAAAGCGTGGATGCCCACCCAACGCCTCGTGGGCTGGTACTCGCTGCGCTAGAGTCTCTCGGTTCGGTTCCGGGGTTGCTCGCCGACGCGCCCGCGCTGCGTGCGCTTTACCTGCGCCGCCCAGATGCAAAGGAGCCGAAGGCGAAGGCAGTTTCGAAGGCGCTGGACTTTTCCCGCGTGCACGAGCTGGGCGCCCAGGTCTCTGCGGCAGGCGCCGATAGCGATGTTGTGGAGGAAGGTCCGCATGCAGGCTCCCAGTCCGCCCGCGTGCGCCTGCTCACTCCCGCCGATGCGCCCGCCTGCGCGGAGATCGAGCAGATCCTCTTCCCCGAGGATTCCCCCTGGTCAGCGGAAGCCTTCGCCAGCGAGATCGCCGCGCCGCACACCCATTGCCTCGCCCTGGAGGCCGCTCCCGAGGCAGCTGCGGACTCTGCCGATGGCCCCGGCGAACCCCAGTTGATCGGCTACGCCATCCTCGCCGTCGGCGGCCCGGCTAACGACCCGGAGGCGGAGATCCACACCATCGGCATCCTTCCCGAGTGGCAGGGGAAGAGCCTATCCAAGCTTCTCATGGACCCGCTGGTCACCGTCGCCGACCGCCTGCGCGCCCCCATCTTCCTCGAGGTTCGCACCGACAACCGCCCCGCCGTGGGGCTGTACGAGCGCTACGGCTTCGCCATCGAAGGCACCCGCCGCGCCTACTACCAACCCTCGGGTGCCGATGCCTTCACCATGGTGCGCCCCGGTTTTGTTTCTGACGCCACCCCGGCCCCAGATACCGAGACTTCAAACCGGCCTACCTACATCATGGGCATCGAAAGCTCCTGTGACGAGACCGGCGTGGGCATCGTCGCCAGCACGGCAACCACTGTCGAAGGTGCGACAGGCGGCGATGACGCAGCTCAGCTGGAGATCGTGGCGAACAAGGTGGCCTCCTCCATGGAGCAGCACGCCCGCTTCGGAGGAGTGGTTCCGGAGATCGCCTCCCGGGCCCACCTGGAGGCCATGCAGCCGACGATGCGCGCCGCCCTGGCAGAAGCGCGCGAGAATGTCTCCGATTTCCGCATTCCAGACGTTGTGGCCGCCACCGTTGGACCCGGCCTGGCCGGAGCCCTACTGGTCGGCGCTGCTGCCGCGAAGGCTTACGCCCTGGCGTGGGAGGTGCCCTTCTATGGCGTGAACCACCTGGGTGGGCACGTGGCCGTTGGGACCCTCGACGAGGGGACTGGCAAGGGGGCGGCGGGAGGCGCCACCGAGGAGGCTGGCGCCGACGGTGACCTCAGCAATGCCATCGCGCTGCTGGTCAGCGGCGGACACACACAGATTTTGCACGTCACCGGCGTGGGCGCCCCGATGGAAGAGCTCGGTAGCACCCTGGACGATGCTGCGGGCGAGGCCTACGACAAGGTCGCGCGCTTGCTGGGCCTGGGCTATCCCGGCGGTCCGGTGATCGACCGGCTGGCTGCGCAGGGGAACCCGCAGGCCATCGCTTTCCCGCGCGGCATGATGCGCCAGCAGGACTCGCGCTACGACTTCTCCTTCTCCGGGCTGAAGACCGCCGTCGCTCGTTATGTGGAAATGGCGGAAAAAGAGGGTGCGAGCCTGCCCATTGAAGACGTGTGTGCTTCCTTCCAAGAGGCAGTGGTGGACGTGCTCGTCACCAAGGCGCTGCGCGCCTGCGAAGATAAGGGCGCCCGCGTGATGCTGCTTGGCGGAGGTGTTTCCGCGAACAGGCGCCTGCGTGAGGTGGCTGCCGAAAGGTGCGGAGATGTGGGCGTCGAACTAAAAATCCCGCAGGCAAAGCTCTGCACCGACAACGGCGTGATGATGGCGGCACTCGCCGCGCGCCTCGTTGCGGCGGGGGAGGAGCCGAGTGGTTTATCGACGCCTACCGACCCGTCGCTGGACGTGGAAGAGCCTGTCCTGCGCAATCGCTAATTTGCTGGCAAGATGTTCTGTGACTGTCTAAAAACTCACAACTTTTTCATCACACAACAAGCTAGGAGCTCAATATGCCACGCAGCATGCTGGTAACGCCGGACCTGCAGACGAAGGAAATGGACATTGATCTGTCGGAGGCCGCCGACGTTCTGGGCGGTAGCGAGCAGGATCGCCTGCACGTGGTTTTCGTGGAGAGTGGCCTGACCGTCGCCGCGATTTACTCCTCCGACGCACGTAAGGCGGAGAACCCGGAGCCGAACCCGCTGGCTTCCATGGGGCGCAAGGAGCAGGAGACCGGCGACTCCAGCTTCATCTCTGACCCGGCTCGCGCGATCCTCGGCCCCGTGCTGTTCGTCGGCGACGAGGGAGCAGGGCTGACTGACGAGGACATCGAGTCGATCCACAATGGCATCCGCGCAGTTGAGAACTACAAGGAAGACAACGCCAAGGATTACGAGCTGTGGTACAATGCGGTGGTTAACCTGACCAAGGGGGTCTAGCTCCGGGGATCTAGCACCGGGGTTGGTTGAGCGTTAGCACTTGCGAGGGTAGAGTGCCAGATAGGTTGTTTGACTCACAGTTGTTCACCCGCGACGACGGCTGTATCTGGAAAACCAACCGGCACAACAGTTCACAAGAGTGAAACCTACAGCTCGAATACACGGAGGTATTCAATCGTGGCTAACGTCAACATCAAGCCCCTTGAGGACCGCGTCCTCGTCCAGATCGTCGAGGCGGAGACCACTACCGCATCCGGTCTAGTCATCCCGGACTCCGCTAAGGAGAAGCCGCAGGAGGCCACCGTCATCGCTGTCGGCCCCGGCCGCTGGGCAGATGACGACGACCGCATCCCGATGGATGTGAAGGAGGGGGACACCGTCGTCTTCTCCAAGTACGGCGGCACCGAGCTGAAGTACAACGGCGAAGAGTACCTGCTGCTGACCCAGCGCGACATCCTCGCTGTCATCGAAAAGTAAGCGGGTAGCTGCATGTCAAAACTCATCGCATTTGATCAAGAGGCCCGCGAGGGCCTGCAGAAGGGCGTAGACGCCCTGGCGGACGCGGTGAAGGTGACCCTAGGCCCGCGCGGCCGCAACGTCGTGCTGGACAAGGCCTTCGGTGGCCCGACCGTAACCAACGATGGCGTGACCATTGCGCGCGACATCGACCTGGAGGATCCCTTCGAGAACCTGGGTGCCCAGCTGGTTAAGTCCGTTGCCATCAAGACCAACGACATCGCCGGCGACGGCACCACCACCGCTACGCTGCTGGCACAGGCTTTGATCAACGAGGGTCTGCGCACCGTGGCAGCCGGCGCCAACCCGATCGCCGTGAACCGCGGAATCGCCCAGGGCACCGAGCGCGTTGTGGAACTGCTGCGCGAGCTGGCGCAGCCAGTTGCGGACAACGCCGCCATCGCCAACGTCGCCACCGTTTCTTCCCGCGACGAAAAGATCGGCGCCATGGTTGCCGATGCTTTCGACAAGGTGGGCAAGGACGGCGTGGTGACCGTCGAAGAGTCCCAGTCCATCGAGGACGAATCGATCGTCACCGAGGGTGTTTCCTTCGACAAGGGCTACCTGTCTCCGTACTTCGTTACGGACCAGGAGACCGGCCACGCAGAGCTGGAAAACCCGCTGATCCTGCTGGTGCGCGAGAAGATCTCCTCCCTGCCGGACTTCCTGCCGGTGCTGGAGAAGGTTGCTAACTCCGGCAAGCCGCTGCTGATCGTCGCCGAGGACATCGAGGGCGAGCCGCTGCAGATGCTGGTGCTGAACGCCATCCGCAAGTCCCTGAAGGTTGCAGCTGTGAAGTCCCCGTACTTCGGCGACCGTCGCTCTGCGTTCATGGACGACCTGGCTATCGTCACCGGCGGTACCGTCATCGACAGCGAGCTGGGCCACAAGCTCTCCGAGACCACTCTGGAGCAGCTGGGTTCTGCCCGTCGCGTGAACATCACCAAGGAAGAGACCGTGCTGGTCGACGGTGCTGGTTCCGCCGAGGCCGTCGAGGAGCGCCGCAACCAGATCCGCAACGACATCGAGCGCACCGATTCCTCCTGGGACAAGGAGAAGTTCGAGGAGCGTCTGGCGAAGCTGTCCGGCGGCGTGGCCGTCATCCGCGCCGGTGGTGCTACCGAGACCGAGGTCAACGAGCGCAAGCTGCGCATCGAGGATGCGATCAACGCTGCACGTGCCGCCAGCCAGGAAGGTGTAATCGCCGGTGGCGGCTCCGTGCTGGTGCAGATCGCCGCTGAGATCGAGGAGCTGTCCCGCCAGGCAGAAGGTGACGAGGCCATCGGCCTGCGTTCCCTGGCTCGCGCTCTGCGTCGCCCGGCATACTGGATCGCCGACAACGCCGGCCTGGACGGCGCCGTTGTGGTCTCCAAGATCGCCGAGCAGCCCAACGGCTCGGGCTTCAACGCCGCCACCCTGGAGTACGGCAACCTGCTGGAGCAGGGCATCATCGACCCGGTGAAGGTAACCCACTCCGCTGTGGTTAACGCCACCTCCGTCGCCCGCATGGTGCTGACGACTGAGACTGCCGTGGTGGACAAGCCGGCCGCTCCGGCTGCCCAGGCAGGGGCACACGCTGGCCACGCCCACTAGTGGGATAGCCGCTGTAGCCCGCTGCTAGGCAGCGCAGCATTAAAGGGAGAGGGATAGTCCCTCTCCCTTTATTCTTTGTGCACCCAGTCGGCTGCTAGGAGGCTACGCGGCGGTTGCGGTTGCGAGAAGTGGGGCGCAGGATAGCGTCGCGCTCGGACTCGCTGAGGCCGCCCCAGATGCCGTAGGGCTCGCCCACGCTGAGTGCGTGGTTGCGGCACTGCTCAATCACCGGGCACTCGCGGCAGATGGCCTTGGCACGGTGCTCGCGCATAGCGCGGGCACGGCCACGCTCGCCATCCGGGTGGAAGAAGACAGAAGAATCAGCCCCGCGGCATGCGCCATGGAGTTGCCATTCCCAAGTCGAAGAAGCAGGTCCCGGAAGCTGGCTGGGCTGTGGCATTAGGTGGTTACTCCTCGTGAAAAGTCAGATGCTCACTTGTAGTGACGTCTGAGAGGTTCCAATCCTTAAATGAACTCTAAGTAAAGAACGAGTGCCTTTTGGGTATCCAAAACCTGTTCCGACATACCTATTTCGCATAGCGGTAGCCGCCTACCTGCGGGAATGCGGCTAGTTGAACAATGGATTAACTTGTTTCTACGCCACGCCCAGATTCCCCCAAAGGGGGTTAAAAAATTCGCTGCTTAATGTCATCTTCCCGCGGTCTTGCTGGGGGATTGCCAAATAAGGCTGCCAGGAAGGTTGAGGTTAGCTGAAAAACCAGAGCAAAAATGGGAACATGTTTCAGGTTTGTTCCATTGCATCCGTGTGAGGAGAAATCGAACAGTCCCCTTTTAGTCGATCTGGGGCTGTCGGCGCGGTGTGATAGTTTCAATCCACATTGATAAAGACGTTGATAAAGACGTTCGAGCATTTGACGGAGTAGAGGCGATGGCTGCAGACCAGGAAACCGACGAGGAGATTCGAGATCTCCTCCCGGCGGCCATTGATCAAGACCGTCGCGCAGTTAATCGTCTTATTCAGCTAATCCACCCAAAGGTGGTTCTCTTTTGTCGCGGCAAGCTGAGCATGAACGGTTACCCCACGCCCGATGACGTTGCACAGGATGTCTGCATTGCGGTTGCCAAGGCTCTACCCGGGTATGAGGATCGTGGGGCACCGTTTATGGCCTTCGTCTACCAGGTGGCGCGAAACAAGATTACTGACGCCTACCGTTTCCAACAGCGGGACGTATCCGATCCAACGGAGGAATTGCCGGAGGAAGAGAGTTTCCAGGATTCACCTGAAGAGGTGTACTTAAGCCAAGATTCATGTAACGATTTGGCTAGGAAGCTCGATATTCTTAGTGAGAAATCGCGAGAAATCCTTCTTCTTCGAGTTATTCACGGCTACTCCGCAGAGGAGACCGCGGAGATCGTGGGCTCGAAACCAACGGCCGTTCGAGTTGCTCAGCACCGGGCGGTTATGAAGCTAAAGAAGCACGGAATTATTCAAAAGTAGGCAGCTACCTTCGGGTAGTCCAGGAAAGAAAAGAGCTCAATAGCCATGGCGCAGAATGACGGCTTCCGGGAGGGCGAGGAGAACTTCGCCTCCATCCTGGATGTAGATCGCATCCTTGATGCGATCGGCCGCGGCGAGGCGATTCCGGAAACGGAAAACTTTGACTCCAACGACCCTGTTATCGCGGATCTAGTTGCGCACCGTGAGGAGCTCTACCGGGATATTCCGCCCGCGCCGGACGTAAGCTTCCTGTTTGCGGAAGTCAGCGGCGAAGAATCTGAAGCTGAAGCGGCTGAGGCAGCTGAGGGTGCCAACAACAGTTCGCGTCTGCTGCGCACCAGCGCCAAGGCGGCCGCTGCCGGAGGTATTTCTCTGACCAGCATGCTGATCGCCGGCGGAGTGGCCGCCGCTATCGCTGTGGGAGGTCTGGGATACGCTGCCTACTCCAGCTCGCAGGGTGCGCACGTGAAGCGCGAGACCGTGGCAGAAGAGGACGCTGTCGAGGCGGAGGGCTCCAACAGTCTTGCTGAGAGCTCCGCTGGCGGGCAAGGTGGCGTCCTCAGTGAAGAGAGCGTCGCAGACGAGCAGAGCCGCGGCGAACAGGGCGACCGTAAGCCCAAGGGCGAGCAGCGCCAGGAGGAAAAGAGCAAGCCGAGCAAGGCTGCCACGAAGAGCTCCAAGGCTCCTGAGGCGCCGGCTGGGGAGGCGATCCCAACGACCACCATCCTGCTCGGT
The DNA here is from genome assembly GCF_022346045.1 of Corynebacterium sp. ACRQJ. Taxonomy (NCBI): domain Bacteria; kingdom Bacillati; phylum Actinomycetota; class Actinomycetes; order Mycobacteriales; family Corynebacteriaceae; genus Corynebacterium; species Corynebacterium sp. ACRQJ. Next base: position 73,862 of record NZ_JAKRMT010000009.1, read on the forward strand.
GGAACGGAAACCCCTGGAGGGGCGGAAGCCCCTGGGCAGCTGGGGCCGGCGATGCCGATGGGTGCCCCGGCACCGACGAACCCCACTGATACGACGTCGAAAACGACGACTTCGAAGACCCAGAAGCCAAGCGAGCCTGCGTCGCCCCGTCAGGATCGACCTACCCCGACCACGGGCGGGCCACGTAACCCGGAGTCGCTGCCGGTGCTCACCGACTACAACGCCCCGCGCGCGGAAGGTAGCTAACTACTTCCCCCAGAGGAACGGCGGGCGCAGACCGTGGAACGCGAAGTCGATCGCGTCCGCGTATCCCAGGCAATAATCCCAGGTCACATAATCATTCGGGTTTGGCTGCGCTGACGGCTCGTGCACCGGCACAAGCTCGTTGTTCAACATCGTGCGAATATTCGACTCGATGATGTCCCAGTCGTAGAAGTGACTGTCCTCGCAATCCTCACACAGCATGGTGATCCCGCGTACCCCGCGCGGCTCCAACAGCTTGCGGAAATCACGGACATTCTGCAGATCCTCCCGCAGAGCCTGAACCTCATCGGGAGACAACGGCGGAACGGCCTCATCAAACTCGTCGGGATCCAGGAACGACGCAGGGTCGTTCGGATCATCGGCGAAAGGGTCCGGCGGCATCTGATCGTGGTTAAAGCTCACACCAACACCGTACCCTGTGGCCGGTTATGCAAGGCAAGAGCATCACCTCACCGCAAACTGGTGAATGAAACGCGCCTAAACTGGGGAATGAAAGTCGCTCAAACTGGTGAATGAATTTCTGATAAAGTGGGGAATGAATTGCTGATAAAGTGGGGAATGAAACGGTGGTAAACTGATGGATCAAGTGAAAGTGGCTGGTGAGGATGGCTGTGGAATATCTTCCTAGAGTTGAAGATCAACGGCTGCAGAGTGCCTTAGAGCGTGCCGGTGGAGTGCTCATCGAAGGGCCGAAAGGTTGCGGAAAGTCCGCGACGGCACGCCAGGTGGCGGGCAGCCTCGTGCAGGTGGATACGGACCTTAATCTAGAGACGCAGCTCAACACCATGCCAGACCTGGCGCTCAGCGGCGCCACTCCCCGCGTTTTCGGCGAATGGCAGGAGGAGCCCCGACTATGGAACCTAGTGCGGCATGAGATTGACCGGCGCCAGGCACCGGGGCAATTCATCCTTACGGGCTCAACTGCGCCGGGGGAGGAGAAGTCCCGCCACTCCGGGGCGGGAAGAATAGCCCGGTTGCGAATGCACACCTTCAGCTTCTACGAGTCTGGCCATTCCAACGGTGCTGTGTCCCTTTCGAAGCTGGTGGAAGAAGGCGAACTGACGCACAACAGTGAAACTGTGTTGGATATCCGAGGAGTCATCGACCGTATGGCCCACGGAGGTTGGCCTGGAAACCGACATTTTTCTACAACTGCGGCTCAGGAAAACCTGCGTAGCTACGCAGAGACCGTGGCGCACGTAGACATTAATGTCACCGACGGCAAACGTCGGGACCCCGTGAAGGTTCAGGCGCTCCTGCGCTCCCTGGCGCGAGGGGTGGCGACAGAGCAGTCCATTAGCGCGATCGCTACTGATATTGATATTGATCGAGCAACTACCAGGGAGTACCTCACCACGCTACAGCGGATTTTCATTGCCGAGGAGCAGCGTGCCTGGTCTTCTCATCTGCGCTCGCGTGCCAGCCTCCGCAAGGTGCCGAAACGGCACCTCGCGGATCCTGCGCTGGCTGCAGCTGTGCTGGAGGCATCTCCGGAAAAGCTACTGCAGAACCTTGAATACGCGGGCCAGATGTTTGAATCCCAGGTGGTACACGATCTGCGTGTGCTCACAGGGCGGCAGATCTTCCACGCCCGTGATGCATCCGGGCTAGAGGTAGACGCGGTCTTTGAATTAGCAGGCAGAACGGTGCTTGTGGAGGTTAAGTTGGGGCAGAGTTCCCAAGTGCTGGATAGAGCTGCACAAAACCTCCAAGCCTTCGCCGATAGATTTGCCTGGGACACTCCTCCGCTGTTGCTGATCGTTACGGGAGGGAACTTGAGCGTTCGGCTTCCCAGTGGCGCATTCGTCACCTCGCTGACCCACCTGGCGCCGTAGTACGCGCCCCGCCGCTACCTAACCCCGGCACACAAAAACGCGCTGCAAAGGGTTATTCTGTAGTACATCGGCGAAAAGACGGCGAGAACTCCCAGGCACCCAAGCCCTGGTAAGGAAGCGCCGCAGAATTTTCTAGAGGAAGGTCGGGCAACCTGTGACGAACCCAGAGATGAACGCGAAGATTTACCCAGTTTCCACCGGCGGCGACGACCCCAACAAGGTTGCACTGGTTGGACTTACTTTCGATGACGTCCTGCTGCTGCCCGCCGCTTCCGAGGTGATCCCCTCCGGCGTGGACACCTCCACGAAGTTCACTCGCAACATTGACCTGAACATCCCGGTGGCCTCCGCCGCCATGGATACCGTCACCGAGGCCCGCATGGCCGTCGCCATGGCCCGCCACGGCGGCATCGGCGTGCTGCACCGCAACCTGTCCATCGAGGACCAGGCACAGCAGGTGGAGATCGTCAAGCGCTCCGAAGCTGGCATGATCACCGACCCGGTTACCGCCTCCCCGGACATGACCATCCAGGAAGTAGATGATCTGTGCGCCCGCTACCGCATCTCCGGACTGCCGGTCGTGGATGACGAGGGCGTGTTGGTCGGCATCCTCACCAACCGCGACATGCGCTTCGAAAGCGACTTCAGCCGCAAGGTCTCCGAGGCCATGACCCCCATGCCGCTGGTCGTCGCCCAGGAAGGCGTGTCCGCCGAAGCTGCCCTGAGCCTGCTTTCCGAGAACAAGGTAGAGAAGCTGCCGATCGTCGACGGTGCTGGCAAGCTGACCGGCCTGATCACCGTCAAGGATTTCGCCAAGCGTGAGCAGTACCCGCTGGCTGCCAAGGACTCCTCCGGTCGCCTGCTGGCCGCCGCCGGTATCGGCACTGGCGAGGACGCCTGGACCCGCGCGGGCAACCTAGTGGATGCAGGTGTGGACGTGCTGATCGTCGACACCGCCCACGCTCACAACCGCGGCGTGCTGGACATGGTCTCCCGCGTGAAGAAGGAGTTCGGCGACCGTGTGGACGTCGTGGGCGGCAACCTCGCCACCCGCGAGGCAGCGCAGGCCATGATCGAGGCCGGCGCGGATGGCATCAAGGTCGGCATCGGCCCGGGCTCCATCTGCACCACCCGCGTCGTCGCGGGCGTTGGTGCCCCGCAGATCACCGCCATCATGGAGGCAGCCGTCCCGGCCAAGAAGGCGGGCGTGCCGATCATCGCCGACGGAGGTATGCAGTTCTCCGGCGACATCGCCAAGGCACTGGCGGCTGGGGCGTCCACAGTAATGCTGGGCTCCATGCTCGCCGGATCGGCCGAGACCCCCGGTGAGATCGTGACCATCAGCGGCAAGCAGTACAAGCGCTACCGCGGCATGGGCTCCATGGGCGCCATGCAGGGCCGTGGCCTGACCGGCGAGAAGCGCTCCTACTCCAAGGACCGCTACTTCCAGGCCGACGTGCAGTCCGAGGAGAAGCTGGTGCCGGAAGGCATCGAGGGTCGTGTGCCGTTCCGCGGCTCCATCGGCTCGATCCTGCACCAGCAGGTCGGTGGCCTGCGCGCTGCCATGGGCTACACCGGCGCAGCGACGATCCCCGAGCTGCACAACGCACGCTTCGTGCGCATCACTGGCGCGGGCCTGCGCGAATCGCACCCTCACGATGTGCAGGGCATCATGGAAGCGCCGAACTACAACCCGAACCGCTAAAGCACGCCTTTAAGGAGCAATCCAGCCATGCAGGAATACGTTGACATCGGACGTGGGCGCGCTGCCCGTCGGGTGTACGGCCTGAACCAAATCGACATCGTGCCGTCCCGACGCACCCGCAGTTCGCACGATGTGGATACGTCGTGGAAGATCGACGCTTATTCCTTCGACATCCCGGTGATGACGCACCCGACCGACTCGATCGTCACGCCCGAGTTCGCCATCGAGTTTGGGCAGCTGGGCGGCCTTCCGGTGATCAACGCCGAAGGCCTCTGGGGTCGCGTCGATGACTTGGACGCAGCCCTGCGCGGGGTTGTTGAAGCTGCTCGCAAGGCTGAATCCGCGCTATTCGAGGAGGATGACGCCGCCTCGGACTCAGAGATCTTCGGCGCCAACGCGGAGCTGCAGCGCCTCCACTCCCTGGACCTGAACGTGGACCTGCTGCAGGAGCGGCTGAACCAGGTGCGGGAATCCGGTGTGCGCTTCGCCGTTCGTGTGTCCCCGCAGAACGCCCGCGAGCTCGCGCCGGCGCTGATCAAGTCCGGCATGGACCTGCTGGTGGTTCAGGGCACCCTGGTCTCCGCGGAACACGTGCACCGCGACGGCGAGCCGCTGAACCTGAAGGAGTTCATCGGCAGCTTGGACATCCCGGTGATCGCCGGTGGCGTGGTGGACTACACCACCGCCATGCACCTGATGCGCACCGGCGCGGCGGGTGTGATCATCGGCTCTGGCCACACCACCAACAACGATTCACTGGGCATCGACGTGCCAATGGCCACCGCCATCGCCGATGCGGCCGCTGCGCGCCGCGACTACCTGGACGAAACGGGCGGCCGCTACGTCCACATCATCGCCGACTCCTCGCTGCGTAATTCCGGTGACGTAGCTAAGGCCATCGCCTGTGGCGCGGATGCCGTATCTCTGGGGCTTCCCTTGGCCACCGCTGCTTCCGCAGGTGCTCCGAACTGGTACTGGCCGTCCACGGCGGGCCACCCGAAGCTGCCGCGCGGCCTGGTGGAAGAGGTAGGCCTGGGCGACGAGCCGCTGCCGTTGAAGGAGCTGCTGTTCGGCCCAACTGCCAACCCGGTTGGTGGAGAGAACATCATTGGCGCCCTGCGCCGCTCGATGGCTAAGTGTGGATACACGGACATCAAGAGCTTCCAGAAGGTCGACCTAGTCGTTCGTTAGTCGTCCGTTAATACAGAAAGACACAACTGATCTGAATGAAGATTTCCCAGTGGTGGCAGCGCACAACTGACCGGTTGCCGATGCAGCTAGCGGTGCTTTCGTGGGCGTCAATAGTAATCGGCGTGGTGGGAATCATCGCCACGATCGTGCTCTACCTCGGCTACCAGCCGCAGCACGGCGACGAAACTGTGAAGATGAACGTCGGCGCGACCGGCGTGATGGTGGGGCTGTACTTCTTCGCGTTTGCGCTGTTCGGCACGATGATTATTCAGGGGCGCACGTGGGGTGTGTCCGGACTGGTGCTGACGCACATCACGCTGGTGTTGATCACGATTACGGTGATCCAGGCGGGTGTGTTCTGGCTGGCTATGATCCTCGGCGTGGTGGCGGTGGTGTCGCTGGGGCTGATCTTCTCCCCGCCGTCGATGGACTGGTACAAGCAGCGCTTCACGGACAGCCGCGGCTAGCTAGCGACCGGTGTGCCCCGTGGCACGCAGGTGCGTTAGAGTTAGGGGCGTGACTCAACAAGACCCAGCTGCCACCGCTCCACGGCCCGTACTTGTCGTGGATTTCGGTGCGCAATACGCACAGCTCATTGCCCGCCGGGTGCGCGAGGTGAACCTGTACTCTGAGGTGATCCCGCACACCATGCCCGCCGACGAGGTTGCCGCGAAGAACCCTGCGGCCTTGATCCTTTCCGGTGGCCCGTCTTCTGTTTATGCAGATGACGCCCCCTCGCTCCAACCCGGACTGCTGGAGCTCGGGGTGCCGGTATTCGGCATCTGCTACGGCTTCCAAGCAATGACCCAGGCCATGGGTGGCACCGTGGCGAAGACCGGCCTGCGCGAGTACGGCCGCACCGAGCTGCAGATCCAGTCCGAGGCTGGTGTGCTGCACGGGGACATGGGGGACAGCCAGCAAGTGTGGATGAGCCACGGCGACTCCGTCTCTGAGGCGCCGGAGGGCTTCACCGTGACCGCCCGCACCGAGGGTGCGCCGGTGGCCGCCTTTGAGTGTCCGGAGAAGCGCATGGCGGGCGTGCAGTACCACCCCGAGGTTCTGCACTCCCCGAAGGGCCAGGAGGTGCTGCGCCGCTTCCTGCTGGAAACCGCCGGGCTGGAGCCGACGTGGACCGCGGGAAACATTGCCGAACAGCTGATCGAGCAGGTACGCGAGCAGATCGGCGACGAGGGACGCGCTATCTGCGCTCTGTCCGGTGGCGTGGATTCCGCCGTGGCGGCTGCGCTGGTGCAGCGTGCGATTGGTGATCGACTGACCTGTGTGTTCGTCGACCACGGTCTGCTGCGCGCCGGTGAGCGCGAGCAGGTGGAGAAGGACTTTGTGGCCGCCACCGGTGCGAAGCTGGTGACGGTGGACGAGCGCGAGGCGTTCCTGCAGAAGCTGGCCGGCGTGACTGAGCCGGAGGCTAAGCGCAAGGCCATCGGCGCGGAATTTATTCGCTCCTTCGAGCGTGCCGTGGCGGGCGTGCTGGCCGATGCTCCGGAGGGGTCCAGCGTGGACTTCCTGGTGCAGGGCACCCTGTACCCGGATGTCGTTGAATCCGGCGGCGGCACCGGCACCGCGAATATCAAGAGCCACCACAACGTCGGCGGCCTGCCGGACGACGTGGAGTTTGAGCTGGTGGAGCCGCTGCGCCTGCTGTTCAAGGACGAGGTGCGCGCCGTGGGTCGCGAGCTGGGCCTGCCGGAGGAGATCGTGGCACGCCAGCCGTTCCCGGGGCCGGGTCTGGGCATCCGCATCATCGGCGAAGTGACGGAGGATCGCCTGGAGACTCTGCGTGCCGCTGACGCGATCGCCCGCGCTGAGCTCACCGCCGCTGGCCTGGACGACGTGATCTGGCAGTGCCCGGTGGTTCTGCTGGCGGACGTGCGCTCCGTGGGTGTGCAGGGCGATGGCCGCACCTATGGTCACCCGATCGTGCTGCGCCCGGTATCCAGTGAGGACGCGATGACGGCCGACTGGACCCGCATTCCTTTCGACGTGTTGGAGAAGATCTCCACGCGCATCACCAATGAGGTGGAGGAAGTAAACCGCGTGGTGCTGGACGTCACCAGCAAACCGCCGGGAACCATCGAGTGGGAGTAAGGGCGGTTTTTCGCCCGGCTTAGAAATTTTTTAGAGGAAACTTCCGGAATACTGATTTTGCATCGCTAACTAGGTTATGCTTTAGCGCAAAGTCGTTTGCAGACCCATGCAAAGTTGATCGAAAGGTATTCCTCTATGGCTTCTAAGTTTGTTCGTAGCGCAACCGCTATTGCCGCAGCATCTGCACTGGCTTTCGGTGGCGTAAGTGTTGCATCCGCCGCGCCGGCTGGTTCCCTGGGTGGCCTGACTGGCTCCCTGGGTGGCGAGAAGGATCTGGACGTCCCGCAAGGTGACAAGCTCAAGCTGGGCAACGTTGGTGGCCCGGCCTGGAATGTTGACGTCTACAAGCAGGTTCATGGCGCAACCACCGTTGCTCCGGGCGCTACCGTGAAGACCCGTGTTGTGATTCAGGGTGTGAAGGGCAAGACCCGCATCGATGAGGTCCTTGAGTGGATGCCGAAGGGCTTCAAGCTGGTGAAGGTTGAGCGCATGAAGGGTGGTCTGCTGGGTAACGGTGTCCACGAGCTGGGTCAGGGCGAGTACGCGGTTACTGAGAACAAGGATCGGACCGAGGTTCGCGTTTCTTGGGAGGAGGGTCTGCTGATTAAGCAGAAGCCTACCGTCGATACCGCCACTCCACTGCTGCTGGACTTCACCTGGAAGGCTCCAGAGAAGGAAGGTACCTACAAGAACGGTGCCGGCGCTAAGGTCGGCGCTGCTGTGAACAACAACAAGGTCTTCGACAATGGCACCCCGATCGTAGTGAAGAAGGGGGCAGCTCCGGCTGGCTCCGGCGCTTCCGGCAGCCTGTCCGGTAGCCTCTCCGGCTCCTAATAAAAGCTGAAATAGCTTTTCGGCCCGCATTCCCCGGCGTTTGGGGGAGTGCGGGCCGTTTTGCTTGCACGCGGTGCTCTTTGAGCGCTACTTCTTGTTCTTATCGATCGGCTTGATGTGCGCGGTGCCGTCGATGTGCGGGTAGATAAACCAGGTGTACGCGCTGGCGATGACCCACGCGATGGCCATGAGAACCCACGAGCGTGTATTCAGTAGCGGGAGCGCCATCAGTGCGATCCATAGCGGGAATAGGGGTGCGACCTGCGCTGCGCTGGTGCGATAGCGTTCGCCACGCTTTTCCACCTCCGCACGTACCTGTCGGCGGTAGGGGTGGCTAAACGTCAGAAGTAGTGCCGCACCGACATTGAGGATCAGCACGATAGCTTGAAAGCCGGGCGCGAGCGGCGCAACCATAATGCCCACTGCCAGGCCGAAGAGTACCGAGGCGGCGGCACGCACGGGCGTGGGTGGGGCGATGACGGGCTCGTTGCGGTTTGTTGGGCTCATGGTTGCCTATTTTAGGTGACGCCACCTTTTCCGCCCCCTTCAACCTGCGTCTTTGTTGCCGCGTTTGACGCTGCTGCGCGGGGAGGGATATATTCGACCCCAGCGAGTTAGAACAGGTGTTCTAATATGTGTTGCGTGCGGGGTAGCCCTGTACGAGGGCGCTGATAGAACATGCGGTGTCGGACAAGAGGGAAGGGAGGTGGCAACCATGGCGCAGTCTGCAGGGGAATCTGCGGCGCAGGCGACGATTGCCAGCCTGCGGCGTAAGATGCAGCAGATCGAATCCGGGGGAGCTCCGATGGCCAGCGCCTCGAGTGCGGCGGTGCTGGGATCGGCGCCGGTGGGGAAGGGGGCGTCACAAAGAAAAGAATCACAAAGAAGAGACAGCGTGCGTGTCGCACCGGTTCCGGCGTGGCTGGCCGAGCACCTGCCGGGTGGCGGGGTGGCGCGTGGACAGGCGACGCAGATTTCGGATTGCCCGGCGGTGCTGGTGGATGTGCTGGCGCACCTGACGGCGCAGGGGATGTGCGTGGCGGTGGTCGATTATCCGCGGCTGGCGATCGCGGCGGTGGCGGCCGCTGGCGGCGACGTGGAGCGACTGGTGCTGGTGCCGGATTCCACCCCGCACACGGCGGCAGTGCTGGGCACGCTGGTGGAAGGGATGGATGTGGTGCTGTTTGCGGCGGGTGGGCAGCTCGGCAAGCAGGGCGGTGGCGGGGCCGTGAGCTCGACCGTAGCGCCGACCTTCGCGCGACCCGTGGAGGCGCGGCTGCGGAAGAGCGAATGTGCCTTGCTGGTGTGTGGGAAGGCGTGGCCGCAGGCCAGGATGCACGTGGAACTGCAGGTATGCGGTGTGCTGGGGCTGCGTCGCGGGAGTGGGCGCATCCGTGCCGTGGAGGTCGCGGGGCGCGTGTGGGGTAAGGCTCAGCCGCCGAGTGCGGTGCGGGCGACGATTGGTGCAGAGGGCATAGAGAGCACAGCGGGCACAGTGGGCACAGAGGACACGGCACATGCGCACTCCGGATAGCGCGGTGCGGGTGGCACCTGCGACCCACAACAGGCGGGTGGCGGTGCTGTGGTTCCCGGATTGGCCGGTGTACGTCCAAGCGCAGTCGCGCGGGTGGGACGTGCTGGCATCCGCCGCAGTGATCGCCGATTACCGGGTGCTGGCCTGCAATGCGGCCGCGCGCGCCCAGGGAATCCGGATCGGAATGAAACAGCGGCACGCGCTGGCGGCGTACCCGCAGCTGAACGTCGCGGCGGACGATCCCAGCCGACAGGCCTCTGTGCACGAGGACGTACTGGCCGCGCTGCAGGACGTCAGCGCAGTCGTGGAGACTCTACGCCCCGGACTACTTGCCTTCCCGGTGGACGCGCTCGCCAGATACTACGGCGACGAGGCCAGTGCGGTGGAGAAGCTGCTGGATGCCGCCGCGCGGATACACGCCGACTGTCTGGCCGGCGTGGCCGATGACTTGGTCTCGGCGGTATGGGCGGCCCGGCTGGGCAAGAGCATCCCTGTAGGAGGCAGTGCGGAGTTCATTGCGAAGCTGCCGATCAGCGTGCTGAGTATCGAACCGGAGCTGCGCGCCCCCGCACACCTCAGCGCCACCTTGCAGCAGCTGGGGCTACGCACGATGCGCGATTTTGCCGGGTTGCCGCGCGCAGACGTGGCTGCGCGCTTCGGGCAGGAGGCCGTGGAGTGGCACCGCATCGCCAGCGGACACGTCGACCGGGATGTTGCACCCCGGCGGCACCGGGAAGACCTCGAGCTGCGCTACGAGGCTGACGAGCCCATCGCGCGTACAGAAACCGCCGCATTCATTGCCCGGCACGTGGCCTCTGCGCTGCACAACAAGCTCTTCGCCGCCGGCGAGGCCTGCCTGCGTCTGGCCGTGCGGGCCTACCTGGAACCCCCGGTGGGATACACCGGGCCGACCGTCATCGAGAGGCTGTGGCGCTGCCGCGAACCGCTCTCGGAACAGGACACCGCCCAGCGGGTGCGCTGGCAGCTCGACGGCTGGCTCACCCGGCTGCGCGCCGGGGTGGGGACGGCTGGCGGAGCTACCGGAGAGGTCGACGAGGCCGACTGGGCGGACAACACCGTCGGGGTGACGTGCATCGAACTCGTACCTGTGGAGACCGTCCCGGCGGGTAGCCTGGCTGCGCCACTGTGGGGCGGGCCAGATGAAGGCATCCGCGCCGCCCGCGCCGCCGCCGGGCGGGCGCAAGCACTGATCGGCATGAACCGCGTGCTCCGTCCCATCCACCGCGGCGGCCGTGCCGTAGCCCGGCGTATCGCCACCGTGCCCTATGGCGAGGACGACCCGGAGGAGGTGACCGCCCTGCCGACCCGCCAATGGGAAGGGCAGCTGTTGCCCCCTCTGCCGGGGCTGATCGGCTCGCCAACCAGTGGTGATGGCGCCCCCGGTGCCAGCGGTCGCAACTCCGGCGGCCGTGGCCCCAGCGAACGCAATCCCAGCGCCGCGCATCCCGCAGCGCGGCTGGCGCTGCTGGACCGCCAGGGTGATGCCGTGTACGTCACCGGCCGCGGGCTGATGAGCTCCCCGCCGGAAAACCTGCAATGGGGCGCCCGGCGGCTCCGCATCACCGGATGGGCCGGCCCCTGGCCGGTCGACGAGCACTGGTGGGCCGAGGGGAAGCGCTACGCCCGGCTGCAGGTCGCAGCCCGCGAGGAAACCCGCGAAGAAACCCATAGTGAGCCCCACAGCGGACACCGCAAGGATGCTCCGAAAGACTATGCATTTCTGCTGGTATGTAAAGGGAAGCAGTGGCGGATCGAAGCGACTTACTAGCCCGCCTGCAGCTTCCAACTTGGTACTGTTGTAGGCATGCCTACAACTAGAAACGCGCAGGCCGGACAGCCCGAAACCGGGAAGCCCGCCACTCAGACCTCCGGCGGAATCTACGCGGACATGTGCTCCCAGCGGACCGATGAGGCTCTCCCCGGCACCGCCAAGCCGGGCAAGATCATCCTCGCCCTCGAGTTCGTCACCAACTGGGGCCACGACATCCTCGACGGCACCGCGCTAGGGGAGGAGCTCACCGAGAAGGTCGAGAAGTTCCTCAAGGACAACGGCGCTCAACTGCAGTTCATCCGCCGCCCCGGCCGCGAAGGCCAGCAGCGCGCAGCCAGCGCCACCCGGCAGCTCTACATCAGCTGGGCCGAAGGCTACGGCGACGACCCCACGCCCATCCTCGAAAGCCTGCAGGTCTCCGGACCTGAGGCGCTGCTGGACCTCGACCTCAGCGCCCCCGGCGCCGCCGGAGGCCAGCGTATCGACGGCCCACTGCTGCTGGTGTGCACCCACGGCAAGCGCGACAAGTGCTGCGCGGTCTTCGGCCGCCCGGTAACCGACGAGCTCACCGCCAAGTACGGCCAGATGGTCTGGGAATCCTCCCACACCAAGGGTCACCGCTTCGCCCCCTCCATGATCCTGCTGCCCCACAACTACTCCTATGGACAGCTCGGCACCGCCGGCGCCAGCAGCATGCTGGAGCGCGCCAAGCAAGGCGAGCTGTGGCTGGAGGGCTGCCGCGGCCGCGGAGTCTGGGACCCGGTCGGCCAGGCCGCGGAACTGGCCGTGGCGGAGAAGCTGGCCAGCGAAGGCCGCCACGTCAAGCTCGCCAGCATGCGCGTGACCAAGCCGGAAGCGGCCGGAGACGCAGACGGCACCACCGAGGTGCGCGTCGTGACCGTTGCGGCGGAAGCGAACCCAGAAGCGGGTGCGGAAGCGAACCCAGATGCAGGTACAGAACAAGAAATCACGGTCCGCCTAAGCGCGCACCCAGGCGGAACCTCCGTTCCCTCCTGCGGTAAGGAGCCCAAGCAGACCGTGACGTGGGTCGCGGAATTCTAAACGCACAACAAAACCCCGGACTAATTCATTGAACTGAACTAGCACCCGGGGTTTCGCGCTCACTAGTGGCGCGTGCTGACTAACGGCGCATGATCTTCTTCGACAGCCAGTTTCCGCCCAGCTGCGCGATCTGCACGATCACGATGATCACTGCAACGGTCGTCCACGTAACGGCGTCATTAAACGAACGATAACCGTAGACAATCGCGAAGTCACCCAGACCACCTGCACCGATGTAACCGGCCATGGCGGACATATCCACGATGGCGATGAACATGAAGGTGAAGCCCAGGATCAGCGGGCCCAGCGCCTCGGGGATGATCACCGTGAAGATGATCTTCAGCGGCGAGGCACCCATCGCCTTGGCGGCCTCGATTACGCCCGGGTCGATCGCCACCAGGTTCTGCTCGAAGATACGCGCAGCGCCGAAGGTGGCGGCGACGACCATGCCGACGATGGCCGCTTCCGTACCGATACGGCTCTGCACCACCAGGTCCGTCAGCGGGCCGATCGCCGTCAGCAAGATGATGAACGGGATCGGGCGGATGAAGTTCACCAGGAAGTTCGTGATCCAGTAGACCACCCGGTTCTGCAGAATGCCGCCCTTGCGGGTGGTGTACAGCAGCAGGCCGATGATCAGGCCCAGTACCGAGGAGATCAGCAGCGTGATCGAGACCATGTACAGCGTCTCGAAAATCGCCTTCTGGAACGTGTTGCCGTAGCGGTCCCAATCCATTTGCGCGAGGGTCATCGTGTTCATCGGATCTCCTCAATCTCGGTGGAATCCTGCATGTGGCTGTGGAATTCCTCGATCGCCTTTTCGCCGTCGGCATTGTGGGCCGTCAGGCGCAGGGTAAGGCGGCCGAAGCTGTGGTTCTGGAGGGTGGTGACGCCACCGTGGACGATGTTTACCGTCACCCCTGCAGCGGACAGCTTCGAGATGGCATCGAAAAACCCGATTCCCTCGGCCATGGTCACAGTGAAGAGACGACCGTTTTCGGACTGCAGCGCCTCCGCCTCGACCATGTCGGGGGTGTTGCGCAGCGAGGTGGCCACGAAGTTGGCGGCAGTCTTCGTCTGCGGGTTGGAAAATACCTCGTAGACGCTGCCCTGCTCCACGATGCGGCCGTTTTCCATCACGATCACGGAGTCGGCGATGGAACGCACAACCTCCATCTCGTGGGTGATCACCACGATGGTGATGCCGAGCTCGCGGTTCACTTTACGCAGCAGCTCCAGCACGTCGCGGGTGGTGGAGGGGTCCAGCGCGCTGGTGGCCTCGTCGGCCAGCAGCAGGCTGGGGTTGGTGGCCAGCGCGCGGGCGATGCCGACGCGCTGCTTCTGGCCACCGGACAGCTGCTCCGGATAGGCCTTGCCCTTATCGGACAGGCCGACGAACTCCAGCAGTTCCTTGACGCGCTCTTCCCGCTGCTGCTTGGGCATGCCCTGCAGGCGCAGTGGGTAGGCGACGTTACCTGCCACGTTGCGGGAGGAAAACAGGTTGAACTGCTGGAAGATCATGCCGATATCGCTGCGCAGCTTGCGCATCTGCGATTCCGGCAAGGGAACGATGTCCTGGCCGTCCAGCAGGATCTGCCCGCTGGTGGGGCGGTCCAGGCCGTTGATCTGCCGGACAAGCGTGGACTTGCCGGCGCCGGAGTAGCCGATGATGCCAACGATGGAGCCCGCCGGGATCTGCGTGTTGATGTCCTGCAGGGCGTGAATTTCCTTCTTGCCCTGCTTGAAGACCTTCGTCACGTCACGGAAGACGATCTCCGTGCCGGTACTGCCGGTACTGCCGGCAGCGCCGGTGTTGCCGGCGCTGGGCTGGTCGACGCCAGGTTGTGCGTCTGTAGCCATAGGGAACCTCTTTTAAGAGTTGGGGTTAGTAGTGCCGATTGGGCCTACTTCTTGATCTGGTCCTCAGTGTCCTTCAGAACCTTAGCCAGCTCCTCCGGGCCCATCTGGACCTGGACGGAGGTGCCCTTGGACTGCTCGTTCAGTGCATCCTGAACGTCCTTGGAGTGCCAGACCTCAACGAGCTTCTTCAGATCCTCGTCGTCCTTGTTCTCCTCGGTGGTGACGAAGGCGTTGATGAACGGCTTGGCGGACTCTGCCTTCGGGTCATCCTCGACGATGGCGGACTTCGGGTCGATGTTGCCGCGCTCCAGGAAGGAGTTGTTGATGACGGCCGGGGTGCCGTCCTTGTAGGCGGTCACAGTCTGGGCGGCGTCCACCGGGGTGACCTTGACCTTGGACTTACCCTCGTCGATGTCGGCCGGGGTCGGGGAGAGGATCTTGTCATCCTTCAGCTTCACCAGGCCAGCGGATGCCAGCACGTGCAGGGCGCGGCCCTGGTTGGTCGGGTCGTTCGGGATGGCAACCTCGCCGGCTTCCTCGATGTCCTTGACCTCGCTGTGGTCCTGGTAGTACACGCCCAGCGGGATGATCTCGGTGGCGCCGATCGGCACCAGGTTGGAGTCGTTGTTGACGTTGTAGTCAGCCAGGAACATCAGGTGCTGGAAGTTGTTGACGTCGATCTCGCCGTCGGCCAGCGCGCGGTTCGGCAGGCTGTAGTCGCCGAACGGAACCAGTTCAACGTTCAGGCCTTCTTCCTTGGCCTTTTCCTCAAACACCTGCCACTGCTTCTGGCCCTGGTCGGTGGTGCCGACCTTGATCGTGTCGTCGTCACCGCCGCAGGCGGTCAAGCTGAAGGCCATAACTGCTGCAGCTACACCGGCTGCTACTTTACGGCGAAGGGACATGGGATCCTCCTGGATAGTCATGGGGCCCGGTGCTCTGTCGAATGTCCGGGCTGAACTGTGCGATTAAAGTAGCACTCTAAACCAGAATGAACAACTTAGTCTAGTCTCAGTTTTGGCCGCCCTTGAGGGGAGTTTGCCCACTCTGGCGAATAATAGAATGGGTGTTCTATAATCGCTCTGTGTCTGTTGAACCCCGCGACCCCGCCGGCGAGCCGAACCCTGCGCCCCGCCGCACGCTACGCAAGCCGCAATCCAGGAGCTTTTCGCAGGGCCGGCCGCTTAGCTGGGCGCAGCTCGAAAGCGTGCTATCCGGCAGGGGGCCAGGACTGCGGAACCTCCGCGCGGTCGGAGTAGGGGAAGGCCAGCAGCGCATCACGTCGCTCGGCCCTGCGGAGGCGGATGGCACTGGGGCCGAAGGGGCGTCACAAAAAGGAATAACCACCCCCTTCGCAGAGCTCCACGCCTGCAGCGCCTACAACTTCCTACGTGGCGCGAGCCAGCCCGAGCAGATGGTTGCAACGGCTTGTGAACTGGGGCTAAGCGCGCTTGCGTGCGTGGATCGCGACGGTTTCTACGGGGCGGCGCGCTTCGCTACGGCGGCGGCGGAGAGCGAAACGGACCTCGCCACGGTATTCGGCGCGGAGCTGAGCCTCGACGTGCCACTCACGGTGCTGTGCAAGGGGCGCGAAGGCTACACGCGGCTCAGCCGGGTTATTTCGGACGCCCGCATGGCCGATCCGGACAAAGATTCCGTCCGGTACCCCAGCCTGCCCCAGCTGGCAGAGGCAGCCGGCGGCCACTGGCTAGTACTGCTGGATTGGCGCTGGGCGGACGCACGGCTCGTGGACATCTTCGGCGCGGACAACGTCGTCGTGGAGCTGCAACACACGATGAACCCCGCCGACGCCGACCGCAACGAGCGCCTCCATACCCTGGCAGTGCGCCACGGCCTACGCGAGATCGTCAGCAGTGCCCCGGCGTGCGCCACCCCTAAGCACTCCCGGCTGGCTGGGGCGAAGGCCGCGCTGCGCGAGCGGAAAGACATGGCGGCCGCGGAGCCGACCACCCACCCGGTCGGCGGCTCGTGGTTGCGCTCGGGCGAGGAGATGCTGCAGCTTGCGGGCGATTGCGAGTGGCTGGCGCGCGCCGTGGAGACCACCGTGCAGGTTGCCGAAGAATGCGCCTTCACGCTGGATCTTGTCGCGCCGAACCTGCCGCACTTCCCCGTGCCGGAGGGGTACACGGAAATGACCTGGCTGCGCGCCATCACCGAGCGCGGCGGGGCGCGGCGCTACGGCCCGCGCGGTTCTTCCTCCGCCGCCAACCAGGCCTGGGCCACCATCGACCGCGAGTTGGAAACCATCGAGCAGCTGGGGTTTCCCGGCTACTTCCTGATCGTCCACGACATCGTTGCCTTCTGCCACGAGAACAACATCTTTTGTCAGGGGCGAGGGTCCGCGGCGAATTCCGCGGTGTGCTTTGCGTTGGGGATCACGACGGTGGACGCTGTGGCCTCCGGCCTGCTCTTCGAGCGCTTCCTCTCCCCGGAACGCGACGGGCCACCCGACATCGACCTCGACATCGAATCCGGGCGGCGCGAGGAGGCGATCCAGTACGTGTACTCCCGCTATGGCCGCGAGAACGCCGCGCAGGTGGCGAACGTGATCACCTACCGCCGCCGAGGCGCCACCCGCGATGCCGGACGTGCCCTCGGCTACGCGCCGGGCCAGATCGATGCCTGGACCCGCCACCCGGAACAGACCCCCGACGCCGTGCAGCACTTAGCCGAGCAGATGCTGGACCACCCCCGCCACCTGGGTATTCACTCCGGCGGCATGGTGATCTGCGACCGTCCGATCGCGCAAGTTGTGCCGACGGAATGGGCGCGGATGGAAGGCCGCTCGGTGGTGCAGTGGGACAAGGACGACTGCGCGGCCGTGGGGCTGGTGAAGTTCGACCTGCTGGGGCTGGGCATGCTGGAGGCGCTGCACCACGCGGTGGATCAGGTGCGCGCCCACCGGGGGCGGGAGGTGGAGCTGTGGCGGCTGGACCCCACGGAGCCGGAGGTCTACGCGATGCTCTCCCGCGCGGATGCGGTGGGAGTGTTCCAGGTGGAATCTCGCGCGCAGATGTCCACCCTGCCGCGACTGAAGCCGCGCACCTTCTACGACCTCGTGGTGGAGGTCGCGCTGATCCGCCCCGGGCCCATCCAGGGCGGCTCCGTGCACCCCTATATTCGCCGCCGCAATGGCCTGGAGCCCGTGACCTTCGACCATCCGTGCCTGGAGCCCGCGCTGACGAAGACCCTGGGCATCCCGCTGTTCCAGGAGCAGCTGATGCAGATGGCCGTGGATGCCGCGGGCTTTAGCGGCGCCGAGGCCGATACCCTGCGCCGGGCGATGGGATCCAAGCGCTCGCCGCAGAAGATGGAGCGGCTGAAAAAGCGCTTCTACCAGGGGTTGGAGGCGAAAAACGGGATCCGCGGGGTAGTGGCTGACCGGTTGTGGGACAAGATCGTGGCCTTTGCCAGCTACGGCTTCCCGGAGTCACACTCGCAATCTTTCGCCTCCCTGGTCTACTACTCCGCGTGGTTCAAGTACCACTATCCGGCGGAGTTCTGCGTGGCCCTGCTGCGCGCCCAGCCGATGGGGTTCTACTCGCCGCAGTCCCTGCTGGCCGACGCGCGCCGACACGGCGTGGAGGTTCTTCCCGTGGACGTGAACGCTTCGGACGTGCAGGTGGATGCGGTTGTTTCCTTAATGACGCCCCCACGTACCAACCGGCCCACGGGAGTTCACGGGCTAGGCCGGGGGACCGGCGAGCCGGTGGGGCAGATCCGGCTGGGGCTCAGCGGGGCGGGCGGGGTGAAGGGGATCTCCGCAGAGGTGG